>NZ_JBSFTT010000019.1:0-175536 GCF_053591415.1 Streptomyces sp. NPDC003032
ATGGCCCGGCAGGCCGAGGCCGACCGCGAGCGGCGGGCCCGCGTCATCAACGCCGACGCCGAACTGCAGGCGTCCAAGAAACTCGCCGAGGCCGCCCACGAGATGTCGGAGGAGCCAGCGGCGCTCCAACTGCGGCTGCTCCAGACCGTGGTGGCCGTCGCCGCCGAGAAGAACTCCACTCTTGTCCTGCCCTTCCCGGTGGAGCTGCTCCGCTTCCTGGAGCGGGCCCAGCAGGCCCTGCCGCAGCAGTCACCCCCGCCCCAGCAGCAGCCGTCCGCCCCCTCCGAAGGGGCGAGAACCGGACAGGACTAGTCCTCACAGGCTGACGACCGTCCCTCAGCGCGCGGTGTTTGCAACGGGAACCCGGCGTGGTGCCAGGGGGCGCGCGATGACCAGGGGGCGTACAGGTGTTTCCGTGTGCGCGTCCTGAAGTCGACCTTGTGTGCGACCGCGAGGCGTCGGGATAGTGGACAAGTAAATTGGCATGGACGCGGTCACCTCGGCGCGGCGAACGCCGCAGCACCAGTGTGTCCACTCCGTGCCGCGCACCACCTTACGACCCGTCAGGACCCCACTCCGGCCGGGTCGTTCCCCCCACAGGAGGTCGTGAGTTTTGAAGCACCGACGCATACCCAAGCGGCGTGCCGCCGTGGCAGGCGCGGGCATCGCCGCGCTGGTCGCCACGGGCATCACCTTCCAGACTGCGAACGCGAGCGAGAGCTCGCCCCCACCCACGCCCGACACCCTCTCGGTGGCCAAGGCCGGAAAGCTCGCTTCGTCCCTGGGCGAGGACCTCGGCGCGGACGCCGCGGGCGCGTACTACGACGCCGAGGCCAGGACCCTCGTCGTGAACGTGCTGAACGAGAGTGCGGCGGACGTCGTCGAGTCGGCGGGCGGCAAGGCCAGAATCGTCGAGAACTCCCTCGCGGAGCTGAAGAGCGCCCGAGCCACGCTGGACGACAAGGCGGCCGTCCCCGGCACCTCATGGGCGATGGACCCGGCCGCCAACAAGGTCGTCGTCACGGCGGACCGCACGGTCAAGGGCGCGAAGCTCGACAAGGTCGGCTCCGTCGTGAAGAGCCTCGGCGGCAAGGCCGAACTCAAGCACAGCAAGGGAGAGTTCAGGGCCCTCATCGCCGGCGGCGACGCGATCTGGGGCGGCGGCTCGCGCTGCTCGCTCGGCTTCAACGTCGTCAAGGGCGGCGAGCCGTACTTCCTGACGGCCGGCCACTGCGGCAACGCGGTCAAGAGCTGGTCCGACTCGCAGGGCGGCTCGGAGATCGGCGCCACGGAGGAGTCGAGCTTCCCGGGCAACGACTACGCCCTCGTGAAGTACACGGCCGACACCCCGCACCCCAGCGAGGTGAACCTCTACAACGGCAGCGCCCAGGCGATCACCAAGGCCGGGGACGCCACGGTCGGGCAGAAGGTGACGCGCAGCGGCAGCACCACCCAGGTCCACGACGGTGTGGTCACCGCGCTCGACGCCTCGGTGAACTACCAGGAGGGCCGGGTCGACGGTCTGATCCAGACCACGGTCTGCGCCGAACCCGGCGACAGCGGCGGCGCGCTCTTCGACGGTGAGACCGCGCTGGGCCTCACCTCGGGCGGCAGCGGCGACTGCTCCTCCGGCGGCGAGACCTTCTTCCAGCCGGTGCCGGAGGCGCTGAGCGCCTACGGCGCGGAAATCGGCTGAGTCTGAGTCTGAAACTGAGACTGAGACTGAGTCCGCTGAGTCTGACGGACGCATCGCGCCCCGCTCCCGCGAAAGACGCGGGGGCGGGGCTCTGCGTTCAGCGGAGCGGTCAGCGGGTGCCGAGGCCCCTGCCGTAGTTCGTGCCACTGAGGTCGATCGAGCTGTGGGGTGTTTCGCGCCGCCGGGCGGACAGGGCGAGGGTGACGACGGTGCCGACGAGCGCCCAGGCGGCCAGGACGAGGAACGGTCCGGTGATCGCGTTCCCCTCGAAGTACGCGATGGAGCGCGCCGCCCAGGTGCCCGCGCCCGGCGGCAGCCAGGGCCCGATCGCGTTCCAGAAGGCCGGCAGCATCGGCAGCGGGAAGGCGCCGCCCGCGCTCGGGTTGCCCCCGATGACCACGATGAGGACGGCCAGGCCGATGCCCACGATGCCGGTGAGCGCCTGGAGGGCGAGTGTGATCGCGCCGACCCCGAAGACGACCAGGGTGCCCAGGCCCCACAGGCCCATGATGCTGCCGGGCAGGGCGCCGAGGATCGGCCCGATGATGACCGCGCCGCCGAGCCCGCCGACGATCGAGTAGAGCGCCATGGTGGCGAGCCTGATGACCGCGCGCGGCAGGTTGGCGGCCCGGGAGCCCGCGCTGATCGCCAGGATCGACGCGCACAGATAGCCGCCGACGCACCAGCCGACGACCAGGTAGAAGGACGAGAGCCCGTTGAAGTCGTGGCGCGAGGCCGGGGCCACGTCGACGGTCTTCACCGTGCGCTTCTCGGCCGCGTCGACCTCGGTGGCGAGCGTGGTGAGGGCCCTGGAGAGGGCGGTGCCGCCACCGGAGGCGACCAGCAGGGTGTCGGTCGTGCCGCGCGGGTCGACGAGCAGGGCGCCGTCGATGTCCCGGTTCATGATCTGGCGGCGGGCGGTGGCCTCGTCCTTGAGGACGCGGGGGGCCAGCGGTTCACCGGGGAGCTTCTTCAGCCGGTCGGCGGTCTGCTGGGCCGCGGGGCCGGGGGCGACCACTCCGAAGGCCACGTCCTTCGGTTTCGGATCGTGCAGCGCGCCTACGTAGGAGGCGATGAACAGCAGCTGCAGGGCGAGTACGCCGATGACGAGCAGGGCTGCTCGCGGGGTGACGGCGCTCTTCAATTCGTCGGCGAACCTCATGCCCCCACGCTCCGGGGCGCCGCTCGTTTCCGCAGGTGGGACGGGCCGAACGGGCGACCTGAGGGGTCTACAGGGGTGGGCTCCGCACACGTGTCGTACATGCGTTCGAAACTTGGTCTATGGTGGAGGCGGGGGATACGAGATCGGATCGGTTCAGGGTTACAGGAGGTGCGTGTGCCCGGCTTCACGCATCTGCACACCGCGTCCGGGTTCTCCCTGCGGTACGGCGCCTCGCACCCGGAGCGGCTCGCCGAGCGCGCCGCCGAGCGGGGCATGGACGCCCTCGCGCTCACCGACCGGGACACCCTCGCGGGCACCGTCCGGTTCGCCAAGGCCTGCGCGAAGGCGGGGGTGCGGCCGCTCTTCGGCGCCGAGCTGGCGGTGGGGGAGCCCGCCCCGGCCAGGGGCGAGCGGCGCCGGGCCCCCGTGCGCGGCGGTGCCTTCATCGACGAGTCGACCCCGCGCGTGACCTACCTCGCCCGGGACGGCGCCACCGGCTGGGCCACGCTCTGCCGTCTGGTCACCGCCGCGCACCGCGCCCCCGACGGGCAGCCCGTCCTGCCGTGGGAGGAGAACCACGGCGAGGGCCTGACCGTGCTGCTCGGCCCCGCCTCCGACGTGGGGCGCGCGCTCGCCGCCGGGCGCCCCGACCGGGCCGCCCGGCTCCTGGTGCCCTGGCGCGAGCGGTACGGCGACGACCTGCGCCTGGAGTCCGTCTGGCACGGCCGCAAAGGCACCGGACCCGGCTCGCTCCGGCTGGCCGCGCGCACCGTCGGCTTCGCCGCCGAGCAGGGCGTACGACCCGTCCTGAGCAACGCCGTGCGCTACGCCGACGCCGGGCAGGGCCCCGTCGCCGACGTCCTGGACGCCGCGCGCCGCCTCGTCCCCGTCGACCCGACCAAGGAGCTGGACGGCGGCGAACGGTGGCTGAAGGGCCCGGACGCCATGCTGCGCGCCGCCGAGCGGATCGTCGAGGCCGCGGGCTTCCGCCGCGACACCGCGCACCGCCTGATCGAACAGACCCGGGCGGCGGCCGCCGCGTGCCTGGTCGACCCCGAGGACGACATCGGCATCGGCTCCGTGCACTTCCCCGAGCCGCGGCTGGTCGGCGCCGGGCGGCGCACCGCGCAGCGCGTCCTCGCCTCGCGGGCGGCCGCGGGCATGGTGCTGCGCGGCTACGACTCCCGGCGTGAGTACTGGGAGCGGATGCACCACGAGCTGGACATCATCGCCCACCACGGCTTCGCCTCCTACTTCCTGACCGTCGCCCAGGTCGTCGACGACGTACGCGACCTGGGCGTCCGGGTCGCGGCGCGCGGCTCCGGCGCCGGGTCCCTCGTCAACCACCTCATCGGCATCGCGCACGCCGACCCCGTCGAGCACGGGCTGCTCATGGAGCGGTTCCTGTCCAAGCGGCGGCACGTGCTCCCGGACATCGACATCGACGTCGAGTCGGCCCGCCGCCTGGAGGTCTACCGCGCGATCATCGACCGCTTCGGCACCGAGCGCGTCGCCACGGTCGCCATGCCCGAGACCTACCGCGTACGACACGCCGTACGCGACGTCGGGGCGGCCCTGTCCATGGACCCGGCCGAGATCGACAAGATCGCCAAGGCCTTCCCGCACATCCGCGCGCGCGACGCCCGCGCGGCGATGGAGGAGCTGCCGGAACTGCGGGCGGTGGCCGAGGAGCTGGGCGACCGCGACCGTCTGTGGGAGCTGGTAGAGGCGCTGGACGCGCTGCCGCGCGGCGTCGCCATGCACCCGTGCGGGGTGCTGCTCTCCGACTCCTCGCTGCTCGCGCGCACGCCCGTCGTGCCCACCAGCGGCGAGGGCCTGCCCATGTCGCAGTTCGACAAGGAGGACGTCGAGGACCTAGGCCTGCTCAAACTGGACGTGCTCGGCGTGCGGATGCAGTCGGCGATGGCGCACGCGGTGACGGAGGTCGCGCGGGCCACGGGGGAGCGGGTGGACCTGGACGCGGTGCCGCCGGGCGACCCGGCGACGTACCGGCTCATCGGCTCCACCGAGACGCTCGGCTGCTTCCAGATCGAGTCGCCGGGCCAGCGCGACCTGGTCGGGCGGCTCCAGCCCTCGACCTTCCACGACCTCGTGGTGGACATCTCCCTGTTCCGTCCGGGGCCGGTCGCCGCCGACATGGTGCGGCCCTTCATCGAGGCCAGGCACGGCCGCGCGCCCGTGCGCTTTCCGCACCCGGACCTCGCGGAGCCGCTGAAGGAGACGTACGGCGTCGTCGTCTTCCATGAGCAGATCATCCAGATCGTGGACATCATGACCGGCTGCGGGCGCGACGAGGCGGACCGGGTGCGGCGCGGGCTCTCCGACCCCGAGTCGCAGGGGCGCATCCGGTTCTGGTTCGCGCAGCACGCGGCGGCCAAGGGGTACGACGCCGAGACGGTCGCCCGCACCTGGGAGATCATCGAGGCCTTCGGGTCGTACGGCTTCTGCAAGGCGCACGCCGTGGCCTTCGCCGTGCCGACGTACCAGTCGGCGTGGCTGAAGGTCCATCACCCGGCCGCGTTCTACGCCGGGTTGCTCACGCACGACCCAGGCATGTACCCGAAGCGGCTGCTGCTCGCGGACGCGCGGCGGCGGGGGGTGCCGATCCTTCCGCTGGACGTGAACCGGTCGGCGGTCGCTCACCGTATCGAACTGGTGTCCGAGCCGCGGTCGGTGTGGGGTCTGCGGCTCGCCCTCTGTGACGTGCACGGCATCAGCGAGGCGGAAGCCGCGCGGATCGCGGACGGACAGCCGTACGCCTCCCTCGTCGACTTCTGGGAGCGGGCCAGGCCCTCCAAGCCGGTCGCGCAGCGGCTCGCGCAGGTCGGCGCGCTCGACGCGTTCGGCGCCAACCGCCGCGACCTGCAACTGCACCTGACCGAGCTGCGGCGCGGCGCGCGTGGCGCGAGTGGCGCCCAACTGCCGCTGGCCGGCGGGCGGCAGACGGCCCCCGCGGGCCTCCCCGACCTCGACGACGCCGAGCGGCTCAGCGCCGAGCTGGGCGTCCTCGGCATGGACTCCTCGCGCCACCTCATGGGCGACCACGCCGACTTCCTCGCGGAGCTGGGCGCGCTCAGCGCCCGGCGGCTGCGGGAGGCCGAGCACGGCGCGACCGTCCTGGTCGCGGGCGCCAAGGCCGCCACGCAGACCCCGCCGATCCGCTCCGGCAAGCGGGTCATCTTCACGACCCTCGACGACGGCACGGGCCTGGTCGACCTGGCCTTCTTCGACGACGCGCACGAGCGGTGCGCGCACACCGTCTTCCACTCCTGGCTGCTGCTGGTGCGCGGCGTGGTGCAGCGCCGGGGGCCGCGCAGCGTCAGTGTGGTCGGCGCGGCGGCGTGGAACCTCGCGGAGCTGGTGGAGGTGCGCAAGGAGGGCGGTCTCGACGCGGTGGCGCTGCGCTTGGCGGAGCCGGAGCCGGAGCCCGCGTCCGAGCCTGAACCTGAGTCCGAGTCCGAGCCGGGTCCGGCCCCGGGCCCCGTGGCGGGCGGGCGGCGCCTCCGCATGTCCACCGGGTACGAGATGCACCCCTGGGCGGATCTCCGCCCGGCGGGCGAGGGCGCCGCGGGCGGCGCCAGGAAGTTGTGGCACCAGAGTCCGGGGAGCGCGGGATGAACAACGGGATGAACAACGGGATGAACACCGAGGTGAACACCGAGGTGAACACCAACACCCTTTACGTACGCTTTCTGCTGACCCCCATGTACGAGGCCGTACTGCCGCAACTGCTCGGCCTCCTGGGCGAGTTCACCCCCCTGGTCGAGGCACTGCCGCCCGACGCCGCGCTCGTGGACGTGCGCGGCGCTCGGCGGTACTTCGGGCGGAGCGCCGTCGAGCTGGCCGCGCTGATCCGGGTGCGGGCGCTCGCGCTGTACGGCGTGGAGTGCGCGATCGGCGCCGGGCCCGGCCCGATGCTGGCACGGATGGCCGCCCGCGGGGCCGCCCCGGGCGTGACCCGTGCCGTGCCCGAAGGGCCGGACGGCGTACGGGAGTTCCTCGCCGACCGGCCGGTCGGCGAACTGCCCGGCATCGGCCGCGCCACCGCCCGTACCCTCTGCGAGTACGGCCTCGACTCCCTCGGAAAGGTCGCCGCCGCACCCCTGTCCACCCTGCAGCGGCTCGTCGGCGCCCGCACGGGCCGCGAGCTGCGGGAGAAGGCGCGGGGCATCGACCGCACCCGGGTCGTGCCGAACTCCGCCGCGCGCTCGCTCGCCGTCGAACGCCCCTTCCCCCGCGACGAGTTGGACCCCTTCCGGCACCGACGCGCCCTCCTGTCCGGCGCCGAGGAACTGGGCGTCAGGATGCGCGGCGAGGACCAGGTGTGCCGCGCCCTGACCCTCACCGTGCGGTACGCGGACCGGAGTACGACCGTCCGGACCCGGTCCCTGTCCGAGCCGACCGCGCACTCCACCGCGCTGACCACGGCCGCGTACCGCATGTACGAGGCGCTCGGACTCCAGCGCGCCCGGGTGCGCGCCGTCGCCCTGCGCGCCGAGGGGCTCGCGCCGGCCGAACGCGCCACCCACCAGCTGACGTTCGACCCGGCGGACGAGAAGGCCCGCCGCATCGAGGAGGTGGTCGACCGGGCGCGGGAGAAGTTCGGGCCCGGGGCGATCGTGCCGGGGACGCTGGCGGCGTAACCCCCGTACCTCTTCCTGGGCGTAACCCCGTACCTCTTCCTGGCCTCACACATCCCGCCTCACGCATCCCGCCTCACACATCCCTGCGGCGCACCACGACGACCGCCACCACCACCGCGACCAGCGGCCACGCGGCGAAGACCGCCCACGCCTCGGCGAGTGTCACCGGATACTTCTCCGGGAGACCGGGCACCGCCGGGTTCTCCACGAGGCGGCCCCACGCGGTGAGCGGCATCGCGTTGCCGATCTCCTTGACCCACCGGTACGTGTCGCCCTGGAAGAGCGCCGGAAGCAGCAGCAGCGTGCCCACCACGGCGACGATGCTGCCCGCGGCGTGCCGGACCGCCGCCCCCAGGGCCATGCCGACCAGCGCGCACACCGGCGCGAGCAGCGCCGACGCCACGACGGCCCGCAGCGCCCCCTCGTCGCCGATCGACAGGCCGCCCTCCTCCCGCAGCAGCGCCTGCGTCACGCCGAACGACGCCCCCGCGACGACCGCGCCGAGCCCGCACAGCACCGCCGTGACCACGACGATCTTCGCCGCGACCACCGCCCGGCGGTCCGGCACGGCCGTGAACGTCGTACGGATCAGGCCGCTGGTGTACTCGCCGATGACCGAGAGCGCGCCCACTGTGGCCGCGAGGACCATGAAGAGCTGCCAGGCCGGTTCGACGAAGGCGGTGTGCAGCGGGTCGAACCGGAAATGGGGTTCGAGGCCGGCCGGGGGCGGCGGCATGTCCGCGAGCCGACGGGCGTTGGACCAGGCGGAGTTGGCGTTGATGCCGATGACGACGAGGGCGCCGCCGCCGAGCACCCAGTACGTCGAGCGCAGCGACCGGAGTTTGATCCACTCGGCGGCGAGGAGATCGGTGAAGCGGATTCGCTCAGGCGTACTACTCCTTGGCGTACTCGTCTGCGTTCTACTCGTCTGCGTACTCATCGGGTCTCTCCGGCGTGGTGGTCGAGGTGGTCGGCGGTCAGTTCCATGAACGCCGCCTCCAGGGACGGGCCCACGGCGGTGAGTTCGTGCAGGGGGAGCCGGTGGGCGCAGGCCAGTTCGCCGACGCGGGCCGGGGGAAGGCCGCTGACCGAGAGCAGCCCGTGGCCGTCCTGCTGGACCGCGGCGCCCTCGGCGGTCAGGACGGTGGTGAGTTCGGCGGCGCGAGGTGTCCGCACGGTCACGCCCGGCCGGGTGGAGCGGGCCGCGAAGCGCGCCACGCTCTCCGCGGCGATCAGCTCGCCCCGGCCGATCACGATCAGCTGCTCTGCGGTGTTCTCCATCTCGCTCATCTGGTGACTGGAGACGAAGACCGTGCGGCCCTCAGCGGCGAGGCGCCGAAAGAGACCCCGCACCCACAACACGCCTTCCGGGTCGAGGCCGTTGAGCGGCTCGTCGAAGAGCAGCACCGGAGGGTCGCCCAGCAGCGCGGCGGCGATGCCGAGCCGCTGCTTCATGCCGAGCGAGTAGCCGGACACGCGCCGCCGCGCGACCTCCGCGAGGCCCACCTCGCCGAGGGCTTCGTCGACCCGGCGGCGTGCGATGCCGTTGCTGCGGGCGAGCGCGGCGAGGTGGGCCAGGGCGCTGCGTCCGCCGTGCACGTCGCCCGCGTCGAGCAGGGCGCCGACGTGGCGCAGCCCGCGCGGGTGGTCACGGAACGGCCGCCCCTCGATGGTGGCGCTTCCGCCGGTGGGCTCGACGAGGCCGAGGAGCATCCGCAACGTGGTGGTCTTGCCCGCGCCGTTCGGCCCGAGAAACCCGGTCACCCGCCCTGGACGCACCGTGAAACTCAGGCCGTTCACCGCGGTGGCGGCGCCGTAGCACTTGGTCAGTTCGTCGATTTCGATCACGCGCCCCACGGTGTCGCGGACGGAGCGCCCGGGGCATCGGCCCGGCGACCACATCCGCGCGGGGGCGGGTAGCCCGTGGGCGTACGTCTCGGGGCCCATGCCAGGGCGGGGCCGCGCGCTTACGATCGGGAAATGCACGCGACGCCGGACGCTCCCCGCCCACCGACTCCCCCCGGTCCACGGGACGCGGAGGCCGCGGCGGACGCGGCGGCCATGGGGGCCTTGCCTTCCGCGGGGGCCTTGTCCGGCTCGGCGGCCTTGCCGAGGCCGCGGGCTGCGTCGCCGGGGCCGGTGGCTTCGCGTGATGCGGTGGTCTCGCCGAAGCCGCGAACCGCCCCGCCGAGACAAACGGCCTCGCTGCTCTCCGTGGCCCGGTGGCGGCTGTCGGGCGCGTGGCTCGTGCCGGTGGCCTGGGCGGCCGCGGTCGGTTACCCCTTCGCTCTGTACTTCGCCATGCTCGACGGGCGCAGCGGCTTCAGCGTGCTCACCGTCGTCCCGCTGATCGTCCTCACCGCGCTGCTCGGCGCGCTTCTGCGGACCAGGCCGCTGCCCGCGCTCGCGCTGCTGCTCGTCGGCTGGGCCGCCGCGCGTACGCAGATGCAGAATCCGGAGATCGCGTACTTCCAGGTCGTGCTCGGTGATCTCGCCGTCGGCTACATCGCCGCCGTACGGCCGCGCCGCACCTCGGTGGTGGCGGCCGGCCTGGCGTTCGGCGCGCAGCTCGGCACCCATCTGTCCTCCTTCGGGCAGACCCCGGAACGGGCCGTCCAGCTCTCCGCGTTCCTCGCCCTCGCGACGTCCGCCACCTGGCTCGCGGGCGACTCCGTCCGGGAACGCCGCGCGCACGCGGAGGCGTTGAGCGCGCGGGCCGCCGAACAGGCGGTGACCGCCGAACGGCTGCGCATCGCCCGGGAGCTGCACGACATGATCGCGCACAGCATCGGCGTCATCGCCATCCAGGCGGGCGTGGGCAGCCGCGTCATCGACACCCAGCCCGCCGAGGCCCGCAACGCGCTCACCACCATCGAGGCCACCAGCAGGGAGACCCTCGCGGGCCTGCGCAGGACGCTCGTCGCGCTGCGGAGGCCCACGACGGGGCAGGACGACACGGAGGCCGGGCACCATCCCGCGCCCCTGGAGCCCGCGCCCGGCCTCGCCGACCTCGACCGCCTGGTCGCGTCGACGCTGGACGCCGGGGTCCGCGCCGAGGTCCTCCGGCACGGCGAACCGCGGCCGCTGCCCGCCGACATCGACCTGGCCGCGTTCCGCGTCCTGCAAGAGGCGCTCACCAACGTCGTACGCCACGCGGGCACCGGCACATGCCGGGTGACCGTCGGATACGGCGACGGCGACGGCGCCGGCTACGGCTACGACGTGACGGTCGAGGTCGTCGACGACGGACAGGGCGGGCTGCCCGCCGGCGGCGGATACGGCATCGTCGGCATGCGCGAGCGCGTAAGCCTGCTGCACGGCGACTTCACCGCGGGACCGCGCCCCGAGGGCGGCTTCCGGGTCGCCGCCCGGCTGCCCGTGCCGGCGGAGGACGCCCGATGAGCGCAGGGACCGTCCGCGTGGTCCTCGCCGACGACCAGCCGCTGGTACGCGCGGGCCTGCGCGTGCTGATGGCCGACACCGCGGACATCGAGGTCGTGGGGGAGGCGGGCACGGGCGCCGAAGCGGTCCGGCTGGCCAGGGACGTACGCCCCGACGTCGTCGTCATGGACATCCGTATGCCGGGCATGGACGGCATCGAGGCCACCCGCCTGATCAAGGCGGACGCGGAGGGCGCGCGCGTCCTGGTCCTGACCACCTTCGACGACGACGAGTACGTCTACGGCGCGCTGCGGGCGGGCGCGAGCGGGTTCCTCGTCAAGGACATGGCCCTGGACGACATCCTCGCGGCCATCCGGGTGGTTGCCGCCGGGGACGGGCTGATCGCGCCGAGCGTGACGCGGCGCCTGATCGCGGAGTTCGCCGCCCGCCCGGAGCCGACCCCGCCGACCCTGCCGTCACCGTCTCCGCCGCGCCCGTCGGCCGGCGTCACCGATCGCGAGCGCGAGGTCCTCACCCTGGTCGGGCGCGGCCTGTCCAACAGCGAGATCGCCGCCGAGCTGTTCATCACGGTGGCGACGGTCAAGGCGCACGTGGCGCGGCTGTTCACCAAGCTCGACGCGAGGGACCGGGTCCAACTGGTCATCATCGCCTACGAGCTGGGGCTCGCGGCGCCGCAACGGTGAGGGACGGCGAGGCGGCGGGACGGCGGGGCGGCGGGATGCCCCGGGACCAAGAGGACCGGAAACTCTGCCAGTAATCACTGGAAGTTGTTGCGACGCGCAGCTTCTGTCTTCATCCAACGGCGCGTATTTTGACGTGAGCACGGCATCCTGTGATCTGGATCACAGGGCGTACGGTACCCCTCTCCACTCCCTTGAACCGCAAGGAGATCACCGGATGCTGCCCTGGAGACGAGCGCTGCGCGCGCTCGCCGCCGCCCTGCTCCTCACGGGCGCGGCCACCCTCACCCCCGCTGCCACCGCCAGCGCCGCCACCACCGCTCAGACGGAATTCGCCACGTCCAGCGGCTGGAACGACTACACCTGCGAGCCCTCCGCCGCTCACCCCCGCCCGGTCGTCCTCGTGCACGGCACGTTCGGGAACTCCATCGACAACTGGCTCGTCCTCGCGCCCTATCTGGTCGCGCGCGGCTACTGCGTCTACTCCCTGGACTACGGCCAGTTGAAGGACGTGCCGTTCTTCCACGGGCTCGGCCCCATCGACAAGTCGGCCGAGCAGCTCGACGGCTTCGTCGACAAGGTACTCGCCTCGACGGGCGCCGACGAGGCGGACCTCGTCGGCCACTCGCAGGGCGGCATGATGCCCCGCCACTACCTCAAGTTCCTCGGCGGCGCCGACAAGGTGAACGCCCTCATCGGCCTCGCGCCCGACAACCACGGCACCACCCTGCTCGGTCTCACCAGGCTGCTGCCGTACTTCCCGGGCATCGAGGACCTGCTGACCACGAAGACGCCGGCCCTCACCGACCAGGTGGCCGGGTCACCGTTCCTGACCAAGCTCAACGCGGGCGGCGACACCGTGCCGGGCGTGCGCTACACCGTCATCGCCACCAAGTACGACGAGGTGGTCACGCCGTACCGCAGCCAGTTCCTGGACGGCCCCGGCGTACGCAACGTCACGCTCCAGGACCTGTGCCGGGTCAACGTGTCGGAGCACGTGGCGATCGGCGTCCTGGACCGTCTCGCCCACCACGAGGTGGCGAACGCGCTGGATCCGAAGAACGCGACGCCGACCACGTGTCTTTCCTGATACTGGTCCAGCCGCTTCAGCGACCGTGACGTCCGGCCGCGCGGCGGCGGGCCGTGGCGAACATCGCCGCGGCACCGACGGCGAGGGCCGCGGCTCCGCCGATCGCGATGTACGAGGTGGAGCTGGAGCCGCCGGTCTCGGCGAGGTCGTCGTTCGCGGTGGTGACGGGCTTCTCGGCGCCGCCGTTCACCTCGGGATCATTGCCGGAAGGCGCGTCGCCGGAGCCGGAGCCGGAGCCTGAGTCAGCGGCCGGGGCGGCCTCCGTGGCCTTCGCTCCCGTACTGGCGTCGGCGTCCCCGTGCCCGTGGTGCTCGACCGTCGACTTCTCGGCGCCCGCCGCGATCTCCTTGTCGGAGGGGGCGGACGCGGCCGGGGCCGGGGCGGAACCGGAGCCGCCGCTGTCCTTGCCGAAGACGACGTCGGAGCAGGTGTAGAAGGCCTCGGGGGAGTCCGAGCGCTGCCAGACCGAGTAGATCAGGTGGCGGCCCGACTTGGCGGGGATCTTCCCGTCGAAGACGTAGTCGCCGTTCCGCAGCTTCGGGTCGGTCACCTTGACGAAGGGCTTCTTCTCCAGGTCCGACCACTTCAGGGGCTTCGTCGGGTCGTACGAGTCCTTGGTGACGTACAGCTCGAAGGAGCCCCGGTGCGGGGCGGTGGCCTTGTAGCGGAAGGTGTGCTTCCCGGCGGCCAGCTTGCTGGAGGGCCAGTCGGCGCGCGGCAGGTCGAGGCCCTTGTACTTGTCGTTGCCCGCGCTGCACAGCTTGCCGTCGGGGATGATCTCCTTCGACTTCCCGGCGGCGTTGGCGATGTTCACGCCGTTCCAGTCGTAGAGGGCCTGCGTGCCGCTCGCGGCGACGGCGGCCTTGCAGGCGGCGGACTTCGGTGACTCCGGGCCCTCCTGGAAACAGGCGGAGACCCGGCTGACCGGGTCCGTCATCGAGCCGTGCGCCGCGGCGGGCGTCACCGACAGGGCGGTCAGGGCGAGCGGGGCCACGCCGACGGCGGCGATCACGGTGACCTTGCGGCGAGCGGGCATGGGTGGTTCTCCTCAACGACGGTTCACAGGGGGACGCCGGGAAAGCTAGCCCGTGAAATCCGCGAAATCCCTTGCCGACGGCCCGGGACGGAGATCCTTATGGCCGCGTTAAGGGAGGGCTCAGCCTCCGCTCAGGTCGCGCCCGTGATGCCCGTTTCACCACCTCCACGGCTCACCCCACCCACCGGTACCGCCGCTCGGGACGCCCCGTCCCCCCATAGCGGAGCGTCACCTCGGCGCGGCCCGTGTCCACGAAGAACTCCAGGTAGCGGCGGGCGCTCACGCGCGAGAGGGCGCCCGCCCCCGCGCACTCCGAGGCGGAGAGGCCCCGGGGGTGCTCCCGCAGGGTCTGCTCCACCAGCTCCGCGGTGTGGGCCGCGAGCCCCTTCGGCAGCCCCCGTGAGCCGGGCGGGCGCGGGCCGAAGATGTGGTCGACGTCCTCCTGGCGCGCCTCCGCGAGCCCGTCGAGGCGCGCCCGCAACGCCGCCACGTGCCGCAACTGCTCCCGCAGGGCCGCCTGGTTGAACGGTTTGATCAGATAGTGCAGGGCGCCCGCCCGCAGCGCCGCCCGTACGATCTCCGCGTCCCGCGCGGCCGTGATGAACAGGGCGTCCACCGGCTGCCGCCCCGGGTCGCGCTCCTCGGCGGCGCGCAGCTCCCGGAGCACCGCGATGCCGTCCATGTCGGGCAGATAGACGTCGAGGAGTACGAGGTCGGGGCGGAGCCGCTCCGCCGCGCCGAGCGCTTCCGCGCCGCTGTGCGCGACGCCGGCCACGGCGAATCCGTCCACCGCGGCGACGTACCGGCTGTGCAGTTTGGCGACCATGAAGTCGTCGTCCACGACCAGGACCCTTGTCATCGCCGCAGGTTATGGGGGTGACCACAACGACCACAACGACCGTTGTTTCCGGAAGAGAGACAGGCCGTCAACACCCGGGCAACATGTGGGCCACTTCACGACCGACCGACCTGCCCCGTCCCCCTCACAACCGTCAGGTGGTGGCACACGTGCGCCTGCGCACACCCCTCGCCCCGCGCACACCCCTCGCCCTGCTCGGCGCCGCGCTGCTCGTGCTCGTGGCGCCGCCCCTGCTCACCACGGGCGGCGGCGCCGAGACCGGCACACAGATCCCGGGCCTGCGCCTCATGGTCCCCAACACGCCCGGCGGCGGCTACGACATCACCGCCCGCACCGCCGCGAAGAACGCCGAGGACGCCGGACTCACCCACGACATCGAGGTGTTCAACCTGCCGGGCGCCGGCGGCACCGTCGGCCTGACCCGGCTCGTCGGTGAGCACGGCAACGGCAAGCTCGCCATGTCCATGGGCCTCGGCGTCGTCGGCGCCGCACGCTCCAACGACTCCCCGAAGACCCTCTCCGACACCACCCCGATCGCCCGCCTCACCGAGGAGCAGGACGTCGTCGTGGTCTCCAAGGACTCCCCGTACAAGACCATCGGGCAGCTCGTCCGGGCCTGGAAGAAGAACCCCGGGAAACTGCCCGTGGGCGGCGGCTCGTCACCCGGCGGGCCCGACCACCTCGCGCCGATGCTGATGGCGCGCGCCGCCGGGATCGACCCGAAGAAGGTCAACTACGTCCCCTTCGACGGCGGCGGCGAACTCCTCGCCTCCATCCTCGGAAGCAAGGTCGCCTTCGGTGTCTCCGGAGTCGGCGAGTACCTGGACCAGATCAAGTCGGGGGAGCTGCGGCTGCTCGCCGTGACCGGACCCGAGCGGGTGAGCGGCCTGGACGGGCCCACCCTCAAGGAGTCCGGCTACGACGTGGACTTCACCAACTGGCGCGGCATCGTCGCCCCGCCCGGCCTCAGCGACGCCGAACGCGACAAGCTCACCGAGCTGTTCCGGAAGCTGCACGCCTCGCCCGAGTGGAAGAAGTCCCTCAGGACGAACGGCTGGGACGACGCCTTCCTCACCGGTGACAAGTTCGGCGACTTCCTGGACGCCCAGGACAAGCGCGTCGTATCCGTCCTGAAGGAGCTGGGGCTGTGACCGCCACCGACGTCACGTCCGAACGGCCGGACGGCGGCCGCTCCTGGCTGCGCGAACACTCCGAACTGGGTGTCTGCGTCCTGCTGCTGGCCCTCGGCGTGCTCGTCCTCACCGACGCGCTCACCATGGACGTGGAGATCGCCCAGCGCGGCCCCATCGGTCCCAGGACCGTACCGATCGCCGTCGGCATCGGGCTGCTCGTCGTCGCCCTCCTGCTCGCCGTCGACGTGCTGCGCGGCGGGCGCGGCGAGGCCGAGGGCGGCGAGGACATCGACCTGTCCGAACCGGCCGACTGGCGCACCGTGCTGCTCCTGGCGGGCGTCTTCCTCGCCACCGCCGTCCTCATCGAGCCGCTCGGCTTCCCCGTCGCCGGCGCGCTGCTTTTTTGGGGCTCCGCCTACGCGCTCGGCAGCCGCCACCTCGACCGCGACCCGCTGATCGCCGCCGGACTCTCCGTCGTCACGTACGGAGTCTTCAACAACCTGCTCGGCGTTCCCCTGCCGGGCGGCCCCCTGATGGGAGTGCTGTGACATGAACGCCTTCACCTCCCTGATGGACGGCTTCGGCACGGCCCTCACCCCGCTCAACCTCCTGTGGGCCGCGGTCGGCGTGCTGCTCGGCACGGCCATCGGCGTCCTGCCCGGCATCGGCCCCGCGATGGCGGTGGCCCTCCTGCTCCCCGTGACCTACGGGCTCGAACCGACCGGCGCCTTCATCATGTTCGCGGGCATCTACTACGGGGCGATGTTCGGCGGCTCCACGACCTCGATCCTCCTCAACACCCCCGGCGAGAGCGCCGCCGTCGTCGCCGCCATGGAAGGCCATCCGATGGCCAGGTCGGGCCGGGGCGCGCAGGCACTCGCGGCCGCCGCCATCGGCCACTTCGCGGGCGGCATGATCGGCACGGTTCTCCTGGTGGCGCTCGCGCCGACCGTCGCCGACCTCGCCGTGGACATCGGCGCGCCCGACTACTTCGCGATCATGGTGCTCGCGTTCATCGCGGTGACCTCGGTCCTCGGCTCCTCCCGCGTCCGCGGCCTCGCCTCGCTCCTGATCGGCCTGACGATCGGCCTGGTGGGCCTGGACCAGATGACGGGCCAGCAGCGGCTCACCTTCGGCTCTCTGCAACTCGCCGACGGCATCGACGTGGTGATTGTCGCGGTCGGCCTCTTCGCGATCGGCGAGGCCCTGTGGGTCGCCGCGCACCTGCGGCGCACCAGCGCCGACGCGATCCCCGTCGGCCGCCCCTGGCTGGGCAGGTCGGACCTGCGGCGCACCTGGAAGTCCTGGCTGCGCGGCCCCCTCATCGGCTTCCCGTTCGGCGCGATCCCGGCGGGCGGCGCGGAGATCCCGACCTTCCTCTCCTACGTCACCGAGAAACGCCTGTCCAAGCGGAAGGAGGAGTGGGGCAAGGGCGCCATCGAGGGCGTCGCCGGCCCCGAGTCGGCGGCATCCGCGTCGGCGGCGGGCACCCTCGTCTCCATGCTGACGCTCGGCCTGCCCACGACCGCCGTCGCCGCGGTGATGCTCGCCGCCTTCCAGCAGTACGGAATCCAGCCGGGCCCGCTCCTCTTCGAACGCGAACCCGACCTGGTGTGGGGCCTGATCGCGTCCCTCTTCGTGGGAATGGTGCTGCTGCTGGCCCTGAACCTCCCGCTCGCCCCCCTCTGGGCGAAGCTGCTGCGCATCCCGCGGCCCCACCTCTACGCGGGCATCCTGTTCTTCGCGGCGGTCGGCGCGTACGCGGTCGGCGGCGAGCCGCTCGACCTCGTCATCCTGCTCGTCATCGGCCTGATCGGCTTCGGCATGCGGCGCTACGGACTGCCCGTCCTGCCCGCCGTCATCGGCGTCATCCTCGGCCCCAACGCGGAACAGCAGCTGCGCCGCGCCCTGCAGATCAGCGACGGCAGCGTCAGCGGGCTGATCGACACACCCTTCTCCGTGACGGTCTATGGCCTCATCGTCCTGATCGTGGCCTGGCCGTTGGTGAAGAAGGCGCTGGTGCGGTCGCGCCGCCGTGACGTAGACGTGGAGGCATGACCAAGACGACCGAGCCCTCCCCGGACACGACCGGACTCCCCCCGGAGATCCGGCTCGCCACCGCCGCCGACGTCCCGGCCGTACGCGCGGTGACCGACGCGGCGTACCACCACTACATCGCACGCATCGGCATCGTCCCCGCCCCCATGGAGGCCGACCACGCGGCGGACGTGGCGGCGGGACGGGTGTACGTCACCGGGGACCCGGTCGTCGGCCTGCTGGTCCTCGTCCCCGTCACGGAACCGCGCGAGGAGGCCCACCTGCTCCTGGAGTCGATCGCGGTCCACCCCGAAGCCGCCGGCCAAGGTCTGGGCCGCGACCTGCTCACCTACGTCGACGCACACGCGCGTGCCCTGGGCCTTACCGAAGTCCGCCTCTACACCAACGCGTTGATGTGGGAGAACCAGAAAATCTACCCCCGCTACGGATACGAGCTGGTGGAGCGCCGCATCGAGGGCCCGTACGACCGCCTGCACTACCGCAAGCGGCTCTCCCGCACTTGACGGCGGCCCCTCACCCGTCCGGCCACCAGGTCCGCTGGACATCCTTGCGGACCTCCGGCCTCTCCCGGGGCTGGACCTCGGCCTCCTGGCGTTCCCGCACCCGACGGCTGACGGACTTGACCGCGGGCTTGTGCGTGGTGACCCGGCGCATGGCTGCCTCCCTGCCTTACCGACGTCCTGCCTTACCGATGTCCACCGAAGCCACGTGCTAGACCTCTTCGCGCCGCCTTTCTGATCGAGCACGTGCACGAAGCGATCTACCGGCCCACCGGAAGGAGCCTTCCGCGGGCCAGGGACTCCAGTTCCGTGAGGGCGCGGCGGGCCGCGGTGGCCGCCAGGGGGTCCGTGGTGGGCAGGCCGCTCGCCTCGAACTCGTCCTCGTCCAGGCGCACCACCGTGTTCGCGTCCGCCGAGCACCACAGGTCGAGGTCCAGGTCCTCCACCGTGAGGACCTCGCCGTCGCGGACCGCGGGGCGGGTCACGTCGCAGTACCAGCCCTTCAGGGTGCCGTCGGCGGCGTACACCTCCTTGATCGCGTACCAGCGGTCGCGCCAGTAGTGCTCGGTGAAGACGTCGCCCGGTTCAAAGCGGACGAAGCCGAAGTCGCGGATGCCGGGGGCCGCCCAGGGGGCGGTGACCGTGATGCGGGTTCCGTCGTCGTGGAGGAGCCGCGCCGGGTAGCGGATCTTGGTGCGGCCCGCCTTGACGAGGGTGATGTGCAAGGTGGTGGTGGGGCGGGGCCGGTCAGATGAGGTCTCGGACATGGCGTACCTCCGTGGCGCAGATCTCGTAGCCGAACCAATCGTTGATCGCCAGCATCGGTTCGTTGCCGGCGTCGTTGCCCGTGAACGCCTCCGCGCAGCCGGCCGCGCGGGCCCGGTGCAGGGAGTCGTTCTTGGCGAGCTTGGCCAGGCCGCGGCGGCGGTGGGCGCGCGCGGTGCCCGTCATGCCGGACGCGTAGCGGCCCGCGCCGTCCGTGCGGGCCAGGCTGAACGCCGCCGGGCGGCCGTCCACCAGGGCCACCGTGGTCAGCTCCTGGCTGACCAGCGGGTGGTGCCAGGTCTCGGCGAGCCAGTGCTCGTAGTCCGTGAACTCGGCGGCCACGTCGCTCGGTTCGTCCGCCACCGTCTCCGCGTCGAGGGCGAACAGGGGTCGCGCGTCGTCCGCGTACACCGATCCGCTGACCAGCTCCACCCCGGCGGGCGGCTCCTGGCGGGGCGGCAGCGTGCCGTGCGCGAGGTCCAGGCGCAGGAAGTGCGCGCGGCGGCTCGCGCGGTAGCCGCGGCGGGCGGCGAAGGCGAGGTTCGCGGGCTCGTCGAGCACCCATGAGAAGACGGTGCGCGCGCCCTCGGCCGCCAGATGGTCCTCCGCCGTGCGCAGCAGAAGCGTTCCGGCGCCCGCGCCGAGCCGCTCCGGATGCACGTAGACGTTGGCGAAGCCCTGGCCGGGCTCCGGGCTGTCGTAGGCCATGCCCACCTGCGCCGTACCGATGACCTCGCCGTCGGCCTCGGCGATCAACTGCCGGTAGGCGGAGTCCGGGTGGGCATGCGTGTGGTCGAAGGCGACCGACTCGGGTGTGGCGAGCATGGCGGGCACACAGGCCCGGCGCACGGCGGCGAAACCCGCGACGTCCGCGGCGGCACTCGGGGCATCGGGGCTCAGGGCCCGGACGATCACTGTCATGAGCCCGCACGGTACGCGGGGGCCGCCGCGGGGTGCCTCCTATTTTCCGTGGGGCGGTGCGGCACAATCGCTCCGTGACTTTGAGGATCGACATCGACGGGGGCGCGGGCGACGCGCCGTACGAGCAGGTGCGGGCCCAGATCGCCGGGCAGGCGAGGTCGGGCGCGCTGCCGGTCGGCTACAAGCTGCCCACGGTGCGGGGGCTCGCCGAGTCGCTGGGGCTCGCGGCGAACACGGTGGCCAAGGCGTACCGGGCACTTGAGACCGACGGGGTCATCGAGACCCGGGGCCGCAACGGCACGTTCATCGCCGCCGCGGGGGACGCGGGGGCTCGGGCCGCCTCGGCCCAGGCGCAGGCCTATGCCGGGCTGGCGCGCCGCCTCGGCCTCTCCGAGGAGGCCGCGCTCAGCGCTGTGCGGGATGCGCTGCGCGCGGCTTATGGGGGTTCTGGCTGAGGGCTCCGGGCGGCTGCTGCGGCATTGTGGCTGGTCGCGCCCACACGGCGGAGCCGCATATCAAAAAACAGCCTCGCGCCCCTGCGGCACGCCTGTTACAAGTACAGGCCCGCGTCCGCCCCCGGCCTCTGGTCCGGGACCGAGGTCGGAGTCGTGCCCCGGCGCAGTGCGAAGAGTTCCGCGAGGGTGGCGCCCTCGCGCGAGACGCCCTCCTCCGTGCCGAGCCACTCCACCGCCTCCGGCCGGGTCAGCGCGCCGACCTCGATGCGGGCAAGACAGCGGCCGGGACGGACGACCGCCGGGTGCAGGCGCTCCAGGTCCTCGTTGGTCGTGACGCCGACCAGGACGTTGCGGCCCTGGCCGAGCAGACCGTCCGTGAGGTTCAGCAGCCGCGAGAGCGCCTGACCCGCCGTGTGCTTCGCCTCGCCGCGGATCAGCTCGTCGCAGTCCTCCAGGAGCAGCAGCCGCCAGCGCCCCTTCGCCGTGCCGTCGTCCTCGCCGATCGCGATGTCCATCAGATAGCCGACGTCGCTGAAGAGCCGCTCCGGGTCCAGGACGCAGTCCACCTGGCACCAGTCCCGCCACGACCGCGCCAGCGTCCGCAGCGCCGACGTCTTGCCCGTGCCCGGCGGGCCGTGCAGCAGGAGCAGGCGCCCCGAGATGTCCTCGGGGGTCGTCTTCATCAGCTTGTCCATGGCGTCGGCGACCGGCGCCGTGTAATTGGGCCGCACCTCTTCCCACGTACCGGCCGAGATCTGCCGGGTGGTGCGGTGCGGGCCGCGCCGCGGCGACACGTACCAGAACCCCATCGTCACGTTCTCCGGCTGGGGCTCGGGCTCGTCCTGCGCGCCGTCCGTGGCCTGCTTGAGCACCCGCTCGGCGAGGTCGGCGGTGGTCGCCGTCACCGTGACGTCCGCGCCGCGGTTCCAGCGGGAGACCAGCAGCGTCCACCCCTCGCCCTCGGCGAGCGTCGCGCTGCGGTCGTCGTCCCTGGCGGCCCGCAGCACCGTCGCCCCTGCCGGGAGCAGCGTGGAGCCCTTCTTCACGCGTTCGATGTTCGCGCTGTGCGAGAAGGGCTGCTCGCCCGTCGCGAAGCGGCCGAGGAACAGCGCGTCCACGACATCCGACGGGGAGTCGCTGTCGTCGACGTTGAGCCGGATCGGCAGGGCGTCGTGAGGGTTCGCAGACATGCCGCCATGATCCGGCACGCGCGCGCCGTTGTGCATCCGGTTTCCGCAGGAGTCATGAGTCATGAGTCATGAGTCATGAGTCAGGAGTGCTGTCGTGCGGAACCTGTCCCACCGCCGACCGCCCCCGATACGCTTGTCGCCGATGGGACGTCATGGGTGGGTTTCGGGGGCACGGCGGTGGCGCCTCACCGCACTGCTCGGTGTCGCTCTGGCCGCACTGGCCCTGGTGATCACGTTGGTCAATACGCTGCCCGGGGACGGCGCCGGCACCGCCGGCACCACTCCGGACGGCGACAAGGTGCACGGCACCCCGGCCGTCCCCCCGCACGAGGCCAGACCCGAGGTGGGCTGGGGCTTCACCCACACCCAGTACAGCGCGGACGAGGGCGAGCCCGAGGCCGTCGAACGCGTCCGCGGCGAACTGGCCGGCCAGGACCGCCCCGTCCCCCAGATCCAGCACATCATGGGCTGGGGCGCGGGCAATCCGGAGCCGGTCGACGGCCGCTTCGACTTCTCCGCGATGGACCGCCGGATGGACTTCGTCCGGGCGAGCGACGGCACGCCCGTGGTCACGCTGTGCTGCGCCCCGGACTGGATGAAGGGCGGCGAGCCCGGCGCGGACAACACCGACTGGAGCCAGCAGGCACTGGAGACGGCCCCGGAGCGCGCGCACTACGACGACTTCGCGAAGCTCGCCGCGACCATCGCCAAGCGCTATCCGGACGTACGCCACTTCATCGTCTGGAACGAGTTCAAGGGCTTCTGGAACGACGAGAAGGCCCGCTGGGACTACGAGGGCTACACCGAGCTCTACAACCTCGTCCACGAGGAGCTCAAGAAGGTCAACAAAAACATCATGGTCGGCGGCCCCTACCTCGTCATGGACAGCCTCGACCCGCGCCAGGCCGAGAACGCCTCGCGGGTGAAGGGCCCTTGGGGCCGCCTGGACCAGCGGGCCCTCGACGCCTTCGAGTACTGGAACAAGAACAAGCGGGGCGCGGACTTCGTCGTCGTCGACGGCTCCAGCTACACCGCGGACGACGAGCTGCTCCCCGATGAGTTCAAGGCCACCGACAAGCTCACGGCCGTCGGCGAGTGGGTGCGCGAGCGCACGGGAGACCTGCCCCTGTGGTGGGCCGAGTACTACGTGGAGCCCGGCGACAGCCAGGACAACCGCGACGACTGGTCCGAGGCGCACCGCGTCGCCGTCCAGGCGTCGGGCCTGATGGCGATGGCCCGCGGCGGCGCCACCAGCGGCTTCTACTGGAACCCGCAGAAGCGGGGTGCCAAGTGCGCGGGCTGCCTGTGGACGGCCACCCAGAAGGCGGGCGGCGGGGCCGAGCTGCCGATGCTGAGGCTCATCGAGCGATTCGGCGAGGAGTTGGGCCCGGGTACGGAGTTCGAGAAGGTGTCGATCGCCGCCGAGGACCGGCGCGACGTACGCGTCATCGCCGACGACGACGCCGTCCTCGTGGTGAACACCCTCGACCGGCAGATCAGCGCCAAGGTCGACGGGAAGCGGTTCGACATGGCGGGGTACGAGGTGAGGTGGCTCAAGCGCTGAGCCGCCGCACCCCGGGACGAGCCGTCACGCCATCGTCACGAACCGCTGCACCAGCGACGCGAGCAGCACCGCGAGCAGCGGCAGCGAGAACCAGAAGCTGCTCTGCAGCCACCGCTGCTGCCGCACGCCCGCCGCCGCCGCGACCCGCACGATCTCGCGCGCGGTGAGCAGCAGCACGAGCGCCACGGCGGCGAGCGCGCCCACCACCGACCACGGCGTCCACGTCACCTTCGGCCCGACCGGCCCCGGATCGGCCTCGGCCGCCTTGCCGTCCGGCTGCTCCCGCAGGCTGTAGACGGTCGCGTCGTCGTTGGTCAGGACCTTCTTCAGGTCCTCGCGGTTGTCGAGGTGGTGGATGAGCCGCGGCTCCCACGTCTTCGAGTAGCCCGCGTCCAGCTGGAGATACGTCGTCTGGCTGCGGTTGATCATCAGATATGAGTTGGGCCCCGCGTCCTTGAGCGCCTTGACCAGGCCGGCGACCAGGACCGGGTCGGCGGGCGCGAGCGTCGGGACGTACTCGACCTTCTCCATGTCCCGCGTGCCCCACGGCAGCGCGGGCGTCACGTTGTTCACCGTGTCGTTGCTCATCCACAGCAGCCGCACCGTCGGGTCGTCGTGCGCGTACACGTACTCCATGGCGGCGACCTCGCCCGGCCGGACGCGCTCGAAGGACTCGTTGCCCCAGCGCGCCACCAGGAAGCCGCCCATCAGGACGAGCCCCGCCATCAGCGCGGCCAGCGGTGCCAGGCTCACCCGGTCGCGGTCCCGTTCCTCCGGCGTGATGCCCGCGCGCGGGAACAGCGCGAGACCGGCGAGCAGGGCCGCGCCCGGCAGCGCGAACATGAAGACGCGCAGGGCCATCTCACCGCCGTACGACTGCATGGCGAAGCCGAGGAACGGTACGAAGGCCAGGACGAGCAGCGAACGTTCGCTGTACTTGTAGAAGCGCCGCCGCCACCAGCCCCAGCAGGCGAACGCCATGACGGCGCCGGCCATCGCCACCCGGACGTACAGCACGAGCTGGTGCGTGGAACTGCCGCCCTCGATGCGCCCGGAGACCGACGAGGTCACATTGCCGCCGACGCCGCCGACCCCGCCGAACAGTTCGTCGAAATGCCCCGACCAGTACGGCTCGGCGAGGAAGCCCAGCCAGACGAGGACCATCACCCCGAAGAGCATCGGAAGGCCGCGCAGCTCCGAGCGGCCGACCAGGACGAGCACCGTGAGGACGCCGAGCATCACGAACGGCGTCAGCTGGTGCGCGGGGACCGTCGCCGCGAAGAGGCCGACCAGGACCAGGAGCAGCACCCCGCGCTCCCTGCGGCCCGTCGGCTCGACCTCCAGCTCGCCCGGGCGGCGCTTGGTCCACAGCACGCGCGGCGCGCGGAACCAGACCAGGAGCACGGCGGCGAAGGCGATGTAGAGCAGGTACGTGAAGCCCTGCGGGGAGAAGTAGTCCTGGCCGACCCAGCCGCTCAGGACGAAGATCCACAGCCCGGCCCACTTGGCGCGCCAGGCGGCCCGCATGGAGCGCACGAGCAGGAACATCGGCGCCAGGTAGAGCAGTTGGACGGCCGTCGGCCACCAGCGGATCACCTCGGTCATGTCCGAGACGCCGCACGCCTGCGCGACGAACGTGGCCGCCGCGAAGAATCCGGGCCAGCTCCAGCGCGCGTCGAGATCGGGCACGGCGGTGCCGGTCCGGTCGATGTACTCCATGAAGCCCAGGTGCTGCCAGGCCGTGGCGAAGCGCGGCTCGCTCTCGATGACCGCGGGCAGCGCGTGCAGCGACACGACCGTGGCGAGCAGCGTCACCAGCAGGAGGCCCTTGATCGGCCGGTCCATCCAGAGCAGTACGGAGAAGACGACGATCAGCAGCGCGGCGCCGAGCAGCATCGGTTTCGGCAGTACGGAGATCAGCCCGAGCCCGCCCATGTCGTCCAGGTCCCGCTCGCCGAGGCCGAGCACGGGCACCCAGTACAGGGCGAGCGCGGCGGCGAGCAGCAGCGACAGGACGAGGACGCGGAGCCGGGAGGGGCGCGGGTGGCCCGACGGCTCTTCGTCCGAGGACTCTCCGTCCGACGGCTCCTCGCCGGTCAGCGACTTCGGGGGCAGCGGCTCAGGGATCGCCGGTTCCTGGGGCAGCGGTCCCGCGGGCAGCGCCTCCCCGGCCCCCTCCCGCTTCGTCGCGCTCTCCTCGGCATGGGGCTTCTCGGCGAGGGACGCCTCGGAGGCCGACGGCTTCTCGACGGCCGTCGCGCCCCCGGCAGCCACGCGCTCGGCAGCCACGCCCTCGGCACCCGGGGTTCTCAGCGCCCAGGTGGGCCGGTGGTCCATGTCGTCCCCCTCGCTCTTCGCCACGGGCGCCTCGTGGGCGGGCGTCCCGGCGGCGGGCGTGCCAGGGCCGGGCCGCACGTCCGGCCTGCGCTCCTGGTGTTCGAAGTCGAGCTGTACGGCGAGTTGCAGGGTGTCCGAGTCGAGCGACTCCCGCAGCGCCCACGCGGGCCCGTGCCGCCCCTTGCGCTCCGCGCCCTTGGCCGCGCCCTCGGCGGCCCCCTTCCGCACCTGCTCGGCGGGCGCGTCCGGCGTCCCCAGGTCGGCCAGGTCCCCGTCCGGCGCCGGGCTCGCGGCGGGTCCGCCCGAGGGGGCCGCCCGCATCACGCGGTACAGCTTGGGCGCCGCGATCGCCACGATCACCGCCAGGCTGCAGATCTCCGCGATGCCCGCGCCGGTCAGCCCCATCCGCGGCAGCAGGATCAGCGTGAGGCCGAGGACAAGCACGCACAGCAGCCCCTGCAGCCAGGCGATCCCGGAGGTCTCGCTCTGCGCCCGCCGCACCGCGAAGTACGTCTCCATGACCACCCGCAGGAGCGCCCCCACCGCGAACCAGCGCAGCAGCGGAGTGGCGGCGTCCGCGTACCCCTGGCCGAACATGCGCAGCACGAGCGGCGCCGCCAGGAAGAGGATGCCGCAGACCGGCAGCATGATCATCGCCATCCGGCGCAGCGCGGCGCGGGTGTTGGCGGCGAGCAGCGCCGGGTCGTGCGCGCCCTCGACGGTCAGCGAGGCACCCATGTTGATGGCGAGGAGGTTGACGGTGCCGCCGATGGTGGTGGTGATGTAGAAGTACGCGTTGTCGACCGAGCTGACCTGGGAGGCGACGATCACCGGGACGAGGTAGACCACGGCGAGCGAGAAGAGCGATCCCGTGTAGTCGCCGGCGAGGAAGCGGCCGATCTCGCGCAGCGTCGGCGGTCCCGCCTTGCCGTCGGTGGCCTTCACATGGCGCGGCACCAGGCGCCGGAAGACCAGCCAGCCCAGCGGGATCACCGACACGACGATCGAGGCGACCCAGGAGACGAAGACGCCCGCGGTGGGGATCGCCGCGGCCATCGCGATGAGCAGCCCCAGCTTGGCCACCGAGAAGACGGTGTTGCCGACGGGCACCCACAGCGCGTTGCGCAGCCCGGTCAGGACGCCGTCCTGCAGGGTCAGGACCGACCAGGCCACGACGGCAAGGACGAACCCGACGCCGTGCACCGGACCGTGCAGGAAGCGGTACGAGGGACCCCACAGGTCCAGGGTGAGCAGGAAGACCACCGCGGCGAGCGCCACGGCCACCGAACTCCCCGCGTATGTACGGAAGATGAGCCTGCCCGTGGCGCGGCCCGCGATGGGGATGAACCGGGCGAGGGCGCCGGTCAGCGTCACGGCGGTGAGCCCCGCGAGGAGCTTCATCGCCGCGATCGCCGCCGAGCCCTGGCCGACCGCCGACTCCGAGTAGTACCGGGCGGCGGCCAGCCAGAAGCCGACGCCGAGCACGCCGGAGATGCCCGTGTTGAGCATCAGCGCGTAGGCGTTGCGGAACAGCGGGTTGCCGCCGCCCCCGCCCGGCAGGCGCACTCTGCGCGCCCTGCCGGACCTGGCTGTCGGCGGCCGCCCTCCGGTGCGCGGGGAACCGGAGACGTCGGCCTGGGCGGTGGTCGTGTCAGACACGGGAACAGACGGCCTTCCGGCGGAGCTGACGGGCTCTGCGGACCACGGCGTACCCCTTGGTCAGGGCGTGGTCCCTGGCGAACGTGCGGGTGATCGCGCGGCCCTCCACGAGCCGCTCGAACTCCTCGGCGCCGGTGGACCGGCGCACGGTGACCCGCCGCAGGGCGTACGGACCCTGGGCGCGGCGGGCCAGGGCGTTGCCGACGGCGAGCGACTGGCCGAAGCCCGCCTCCCGCACGCACGCGCGCACCCTGCGGCTGGAGTAGCCGTAGGGGTACGCGAAGGAGACGGGCCGGGTGCCCAGCTCCTCGGCGACGATGTCCCGGCAGCGGCACAGCTCGGACCGCAGCTCCTCGTCGGGGAGCTGATCGAGTTCGGGGTGCGTGTGGCTGTGCCCGCCGATCTCCGTCCCGGCGGCGGCCAGCTCGCGCACCTGGTCCCAGTCGAGCATGACGTCGAGGCCGCCCCCGGTGTCGTGCTCCCCGCGCAGCCAGCCCGTGGAGACGAACAGGGTGGAGGCGAAGCCGTGCTTGGCGAGCACGGGCAGCGCGTACCGGTGCACGCCCTCATAGCCGTCGTCGAAGGTGATCAGGACGGGGCGCTCGGGCAGCGCGGCGCCCGACGAGCGCCAGATCGCGGCCAGTCGGGCGGTGGTGAGCGGTGTGAAGCCCCGCTCGCCGAGCACCTCCATCTGGCGTGCGAACGCGTCGGGCGACACCGACAGGCCGTGCGTCGCCTCGTTCGGCAGGCGCGCGACCGAGTGGTACATCAGTATCGGTACGGACCCCTCGCTCATGCGGCGGCCTCCTCGCCGCCCGTGCCCGGTGCGTCCCCCGCCCTGCCGGCGATCTCCCCGACGGAGAACGTGGCGCCTCCCCGGCGCGCGCGGACGGACCCCAGTAAGTACCCCCCGGCCGCGGCGGCCACTCCCGCCACGATGGCGCCCGCGCGGCCCGCGCCGCCGGGCCGCCCGAGCACGGCGTCCCGCAGAGCGCGGCCGACCCCGGCGGGCAGCACGCGCGTGGTGTAGCGCCGCTCGGACTCAAGCCCCTTGCCGGCGCCGACACTCCGGGCGACCAGCGCCTTGGAGAGGCCCTCGGCATACGACCTCGTACGGAAGTAGCCGAACCGCTCCCGCGCCGCCGGCACCCGGTGGTGGATCACCGAGCGGTCGTCGACGAGCAGGATCGCGTCCGGCTCGGCGCGGGTGAGCCGGATGCAGAACTCCGTCTCCTCGCAGCCGAGCGGCCGCTTGTCGCCGTCCCGCCCGATGCCCGTCGCGAAGCCGCCCGCCACGTCGAAGGCGGAGCGCCGGAACGAGGCGTTGCCCCCGAGGACGTTGCGCACCCGCGCGCGGCCCGGGGGGTGCCCCCTGTACGTACAGCCGACGACCCAGTCGAACTCCTCGGGGAACCAGGCGGGCCGCCGCCCGGACTCCCACGCGGGCATGGTGCGCCCGCCGACGCCGTGGACCCGTGGGTCCTCGTACGCCTCGGCGAAGTGGCGCAGCCACTCCCGCTCGGCGACGGCGTCGTCGTCGAGGAAGGCGATGACGGAGCCGCGCGAGGCGGCGATGCCGGTGTTGCGTCCCGCCGAGAGGCCGCGGGGACCCTCGTTGGCGAGCACCCGCACCCCCTCGGTCTCCTTGTACTCCTTGGCCAGCCGGTCCAGGAGCGAGGCGTTGTGGTCGACGACGAGCAGAGTCTCCAGGGCCGCCGTCGACTGCGCGCGCACCGAGGAGACCGCCGCGAGGATGTCCTCCCAGCGGTCCTCGGTGTACACGCAGATGACGACGGATATGTCCGTGCTCAAGACACCTCTCCCTGGCCCTTGCGGAAGGGCAGGACCCGCGCGCCCTTGCGCCGCGCGCCGCGCCGGCCGCGGCTGGAGCGCTCGGTGAGGATCACCTTCAGCACACGGATGCCGTCGCGGACGGCGCGGAGGTTGCTGGTGCCGTGGATCCGCAGGTACTCGTGGCTGGGTATCTCCTGCACCTTCAGCCCGGCCTCGACCACCCGGATGTTCATCAGGGTCTCGACCTCGAAGCCGGTGCAGTCCAGCTCGATCTTGTCGAGGCAGTGCCGCCAGAAGGCGTTGTAGCCGTAGCACAGGTCGGTGTAGCGGGCGCCGAACTTGGCGTTGACGACGGAGCACAGGACGTGGTTGCCGAGCTTGCGGATCGGCGTCATGTCGTCCGTGCCGCCGCCGTTGGCGAACCGCGAGCCCTTGGCGAAGTCCGCGCCCGAGACGAGGGCGGAGACGTACGAGACGATCTCCTGGCCGTCGGCGGAGCCGTCCGCGTCGACCATCACGATGATGTCCCCCGTGCACGCGGCGAAGCCGGTGATCAGGGCGTCGCCCTTGCCCTTGCCGAGCTGGCGGACCACCTTCACGTCCGGCCACAGCTCACGGGCGACGGCCACCGTGTCATCGGTGGAGTTGCCGTCCACGAGGACGACCTCGTGTATCCACTCGGGCAGTGTCTTGAAGACGTAGGGAAGATTCTCCGCTTCGTTCATCGCGGGTATCACCACGCTCACCGGCGGTGTGATCGCCAAATGCGTGGAGATCGGCCGGAAGTTCCGGGAGATCTTGTCCAATGGGTCTTGTCCGGCGTCAGCCGGGCGCACAAAAGAACTCATGAGTCCGGTGGTCCCTCTCGTCCGGTGGACCGCCCGCCCCCGGGCAGTCGGGTAATTGATCCGGTTCGAAAGGGGGGTTCTCGCTTGCGCATGCCGAAATGGATCTCCGTGCATGCCGAGTGAGCTGGCATTGCGCGGCACGTGACCCGGCTGAAGAGCGATCACCGGGCACGGCACCCCCCTACCGCGCCCCGCACCGGAACCATCGCGATCTTGAGCCCTCCCCTTGATCGCATTGCGTGATGGACCGTTGCGGGTGGATGTACGACGGTATTGATGATTGAGACTGTATGGCAAGACCTGGAACGTGGCCTCACGTTTTTCATGATTTGAGCAATCTATGCGGTCACATTCGGACTGCTTTATTCCTTGCCCAGCGATCGGATTTGGCCCATCCGCTTGAGCAGTTTATCGGCCGGTCCGAAGAATTCCGGCCTGGACAGTACGGTGTTCCGCAGCGCCCTGACCGGGGCGCGCCGCGCCCTGTGTCCGAGAGCCACCGGATGGCGCAGCGCCACCCACCCTTCCGATACGGCGAGTTCGCGTGTCTTCAGGGAGTCCTTGTAATCCTTCTGGCCCCGGCCGAGGTCGAGATACGCGATGCCGTCGGCGGCCGCCGCCTCGGCCATGCGCAGATGCAGGACCAGGCCGGGCGAGTATTTCGAGAACGCCGGGTCGTACGCGGGGAACCAGCAGGCGAGGATGCGCTCGCCGCGCAGCCCGAAGTGGGCCGCGACCGGGACGCCGGCGGCGTAGAGCACCGACAGGATGCCGGCGAACGAGTCGGTCCTGGTGTGGAAGAGCCGGTGCGCCAACTCGGCGATCCACGGCCGCGCGAAGCGGTCGCTCCGCCCCGTCCTGCGGTACTGCGCGGACTTCCAGCCCATCAGGGTGGCCAGAACCTCGGGGTCGCGCTCGTCGTGGACGTAGCGCACCGCTCCGTGGTCGCGGCCCAGCTTGCGCTCCTTGGCGAGGGTCGTCCGGGTGAACCTCGGGGAGCGCTCGCGCAGTTGGCCGAGATAGACCTCGTACCCCTGGTCGATGTCCATCACGGGGGAGGCGAAGGTGCCGCCGGCGCCCTCCTCGAACGGCGCCTGGCCGGCCACCAGATGATCGTATTCCCATACCGCGAGCCCACAGGCCCGCAGCAGCTCCCGGGCGTCCCAGCGGAACCCGGGGCGGTGCACCATGCCCTGGCAGTCCGAGATGCCGAGGCCGATCGCCCGGCCCACGCCGGTGACGGTCCGCTGGAACGGGAAGAACGCCGCCGGTTCGCCGTCCTCGCGTACGACGGCGATCCGCACCCCGCGCCGTCCGTGCGCCGTGGCGATGGCGAACTCCGGGGCGAGGAAGGGGTTGGCCAGCTCGGGCGAGCCGTCGAGGTGGGCCTTGGACTGCAGGGCGGTCCATGCCGCCCGGTCGGCGGCGGTGAGTTCACCGGGGCGGTGCACGGTGATGTTCACGTCAGGTGGTCCACCTTCTCGCCGTGCGGCGGCGCAGGCCCCTTGCCACCACCAGCAGCAGAGCGAGCGCGCTGAGTGCGGTGACGGCGACGACGCCGCCGCGCACCGACCACACGTGCAGCGCCAGCATGCCCTGGGCCACGAGGAGGTTGAGTGCGACGGCTCCGGACACGGAGGCCACGGCACGGCCCCATGGTGTGAGCGCCCGCAGCGCGGCGGCGATCGCCGCCCCGGGCGCGGCGAGGAGGAAGAAGAGGGTGAAGGGCCCGCGCAGCGGCGAACTCAGGTCGACGAGCGCGAGCATCGCGCCGACACCCCCCACGGCCACGGCCGCTCCAGCGAACAGCGGCAGCAGGTCGCTCCCGCGGCCCTGCCCGGACCGCCGCTCCCTGTCTGATGGCGGTGCCTTGCTCCCGATGGTCTGCATTGGCGACTTTGCCCCCCGACGCGCCGGATGCCGGGCTTCAATGTCGCGCAGTCCCTGGCGGCCCGTCAAGATACGGAGGAAGCGTGCAGATGTTCCACGCCAGGTTTCCGTGGCCGAAGTGAACTCACCGTGTGCGAACGGAAATTGTTGAGGCATTCGTTGACATGCACACTATCGGCGCGCGGGGCCGCGTGCTACCACGGTCGAGGGGGAAATCCTGCTAAGGGAGGTTCCATGAGATTGTCCCGCTTCACGGCATACATGTCCTCGCTCCTCCTCTCCGTCGCCTTCGCCCTCGCCGGGGCCACAGCGGCACAAGCGGACCAGAACGCAGCAGCCACCGGCTATGTGGCGCTCGGCGACTCCTATTCGTCGGGTGTCGGCGCCGGCAACTACGACAGCGCGAGCGGCGACTGCAAGCGCAGCAAGCGCGCCTACCCCGCCCTCTGGGCGGCCGCGCACTCACCCTCCAGCTTCCATTTCACCGCTTGCTCGGGCGCTCGTACGGGTGATGTTCTGGCGAACCAGCTGGGCCCGCTCGGCTCCGGCACCGGCCTCGTCTCCCTCTCCGTCGGCGGCAACGACGCGGGCTTCGCGGACGTCATGACGACGTGCGTACTGCAGTCCGAGACCAGCTGTCTGAACCGCATCGCCCAGGCGCGCTCGTACGTCGACTCGACGCTCCCCGGCAACCTCGACAAGGTCTACTCGGCGATCAGCGCGAAGGCACCGTCCGCCCGCGTGGTGGTGCTCGGCTACCCCCGCTTCTACAAGCTCGGCGGCTCCTGCGCGGCGGGCCTCACCGAGCGTGAGAGGGCCGCCATCAACGACGCCGCCGACTACCTCAACACGGCCACCGCCAAGCGCGCCGCCGACCACGGCTTCGCCTTCGGCGACGTCACCCGCACCTTCACCGGGCACGAGATCTGCTCGGGCAGCTCGTGGCTGCACAGCCTGAACTGGACCAACATCGGCGAGTCCTACCACCCCACGGCCGCCGGACAGTCCGGTGGCTACCTCCCCGTGTTCACCTCGGCGGCCTGACCACCGCCGCAGACAGGGACGCGTTCGGCGTGTAGGAGGCCCCGCCCGTCGGGGTCTCCTTCTCGCACGTGACCGAGTACTTCACCGTGTTGGAGGTGGCGGCCACCGGGCCGCGCACCTGCACACCGATCGAGTTGGCGTGCGTCCCGCCCGGGTCGTACGCCGTCTCGACGTGATTGACCTGCCGCGTCTTGCCGCTCCCGGAGGGGAACGACAGCGTCTTCCACCCCGGGTCGCTCGGCTCGCCGGACCCGGTGACCCAGCGGTACTGGACGTCGACCGGGACGCGGCCCACCGTGAACGTCGCGGTGAACGACGGCGCCTGGGCCGCCGCCGGCGGACAAGGGCCCTCGTACTGGGTGCGGGTCCCGGAGACGTGCACCTTCACGGACTGGGCGGGCGGCGTGGTCGTGCCGCCGTTACCGCCGTCTCCTCCGCTTCCCCCGTTCCCGCCGTTCCCTCCATTGGTGGACCCGCCGCCTCCGTCGTCGCCGCCCCCACCGCCCCCGTCACCGCCGTCCGTGGAGCCGTCCGGCGAGCCGCCCCCGTCGGACCCGCCGCCCGAGCCCCCTGACGTCTGCTCGGCCCCGCCCTTGCCGCCCGTCGAGCCGGAGCCTCCCTCGCCCCCCGAACCGCTGCCGTTGCCGCCACCGCCGTCGTCGCGGTTGACCAGCGCGTACGTCAGTCCGCCCAGGGCGAGCGCCAGGGCGATGAGCCCGGCGACCAGTACGGCCACCGTGCGGCGGCGCCGCGCCGGCTCCGTCGTCACGGTGTCCGAGGAGGCCGTGGCGGGCTGCGGCGAGGCGATGGGCAGGGGTGCGGGCGGGGTCGGGCCGTACGGGCCGCGCTCGGCGGTGACGGTCGGCATGTAGGGGAGCGGGGTCTCGGTGAGCGGCCTGCCGCCCGAGACGATGAGCCGCAGGTCGCGCTCGGCGTCGGCGGCGGACATCCGCTCGTCCGGGTCCTTGCGCAGCAGCCCCTCGATGACCGAGGTGAGCGGTCCGGCGTTGCGGGCGGGCGGCAGCTCCTCGTCCACGACCGCGCGCAGCGTGCTCAGCGGGGTGTCCTGGCGGAACGGCGAACTGCCCTCGACGGCGGCGTAGAGCAGCACGCCGAGCGACCACAGGTCGGACGCGGGCCCGGGGCGATGACCCAACGCCCGCTCCGGCGCGAGGAATTCGGGCGACCCGACGACCTCCCCGGTCATCGTCAGCGCGGAGCTGCCCTCGACCATGGCGATGCCGAAGTCCGTGAGGACGACCCGGCCGTCGTTGGCGAGCAGTACGTTGCCGGGCTTGACGTCGCGGTGCAGGACCCCGGCGTCATGGGCGGCGCGCAGGGCGGCGAGCACCTCGGCGCCGATCCGGGCGGCGCGCTGCGGGGTCAGGGCGCCCTCCGCGTCCAGCACGTCGGACAGCGAGAGCCCCCGCACGATCTCCATGACGATCCATGGGCGGCCCTCCTCCGTCGCGACGTCATAGACGGTGACCACATTGCGGTGGGGGATGCGGGCGGCCGCCCAGGCCTCCCGCTCCAGACGGGCGTAGAGCCGGTCGACCTCGCTCGCCGGGAGCCCGGCGGGCGCGCGCACCTCCTTGACGGCGACCTCACGGCCGAGCACGTCGTCCCGGGCCCGCCACACGGTGCCCATGCCGCCCTCGCCCAGCGGTGCCAGAAGGCGATACCGCCCGGCGATCACGCGCTCTGGCCGGCTCACGGGGGTCCCCCATCCGCAGCGGTGCGATTGTCCACAAAAGTAGCAACTCTCTCCGGGTATGACGACAGGTGAGATAGCCCACGTGAGCGCCGCCCGGACCGGAGGAGTCTCGAACCGTATGTCCAACTCGCCCTGGAATCAGTCATATTCGGAGAGTAATCGTCAACCTCCTTGTAGGGGAGGTGAATCCTGCGACCGGGATACACGTGTGTCACGGCGGGGCGATAGGGTTAACCTGCCCTGGGCCGGGTGCCCTCGTACGGGTGGGGAGTGACATGGAACAGATAACGGTGCGCAGCAGGGCGCGTGTCCCTGCGATCACTTGTGGGAGCAGCGCGACCAGCTCGCGCCTCGACCGCCATCTCTCGGTGCTGGGCGGCCCAGCCGTCCCGCAGCGCGAGTCGCACGAGGCGACGCTGCTGATGCGTGAGCTCACCTCACGTGACACCACGCGCGCCCGCAGCAGCAGGGGTGCCCGAGTGAGGCATGTCTCGCTCTTCGCGCCGCTGCGCAGGCTGCGGCGGTCGCTTTTCGGCGGTCGCTGATCACGGGTGGTTCCCCGGGACTGAGCCGCCGCTCCGCGGCGGATCTTTCCCGCCCACCCGTTCACCCCTCTCTCCCGCCTGTCACACCCCCGCCCCCCGGCTAGATCAGCGCGAACTGCCCCTCGGGTCCCTCTTCGCGGTGATCGAGTACGGACGCGGGCCGCCGCGCGGTGTCCGGTACGGGCAGAACGCCCACCCGCCGCAGCTCCTCCACGGTGATCCCGTCGCCGAGAGCGCCCGCCAACTCCTCCTGCCCCGGCGCGAGTTCCGCGATCAGCGCGAGAACCGTGATCAGTTCCAGCAGCTCGGACGTCCAGGCCTGCGGCCACACCGAGGGGCGGATCGCCTCCAGCGTCCCCGGCTCCGCCTCCGTGTCACCCGAGCGCGGCCCGAACCACCGCTCAAGCACCCGCACCCCGCTCACCTCGAACTCCCACGCCTCCTTCGGCACCGGCGAGACGACACCCTCCTCGCCCACCCGCAGGACCTGCTCCTCCGCGTCGTACGACAGGGAGCGCGGGCGCGCGGGCAGGGGCGCCCGGACGTAGGGCCTGCGCCCGCCGGGCAGCTTCGGGCGCTCGCCGTCGCCGCGCAGATGCAGCCCGAGCAGCCGCTCCCCGAGCTCCACGCCCCGCGCCCAGAGGCCGGCGTCGGCCGTCAGCGGCACCCGGCAGCCCGCCGCGGAGCCGGATCCCGCGGCGAGCACCCAGGCCAGCAGCGCCCGCGCCGTGACCTCCAGGCCGAGCACCCCTGAGAGGTGCCCGAGCAGCCCCGGCGCCACGTTGGGCTCCAGGCCGCCGGGCCGGCGGAACAGCGGCCGGACGCGGCCGGGCCGCCCGGCCGGTGAGCGGCCGTCCGGCAGCGTGGCGGACGCGAGCACCACGGGCCCCGCGGCCCCGGGCACGTAACCCTGCTCGACGGCGAACAGCTGGCCCTCGCCCGCGACCCGCCACAGCTCCGGGCGGGCGACGTCGATGAGACGGTGGTCCGGGATGAGCCACTGCTCGTCGAACGGGCCGTGGAGCACGCGGACGGGCTCGGGACACGGCCCCGACTCCCTGGCCAGCCGGCCCGTACCGCCCCGGTGGCCCGGGAGTTGGGCGACGGCGGTGTGCGGCGTGCGGGAGCGGGTGGGGCGGAAGAGGGCCTCGCGGGCCGCTCCGTCCGCGCGCAGGAGGGCGGCCCAGCGGGCCTTCAGGGATGCGGCGTCCGGTCCCATCGGCCACCCGCGGCCCGGCCGGAGCGGTGCGACGGACCACGGCATGAGGTCCGCGAGCAGCGGCGCTTCGTCGTGCGTCACGCCCGGCATCGTACGACGTACCCGGCGGCGGGCGGCATGGCGCCGGCGCCGGCGTCAGTGCCGGTACTGGGCCGCACGGCCGCACAGCCGCACGGCCTCACGTCGCTTCGAGCGTCACCGAGAAGGAGAAGCGGTCCCCGCGGTAGTGGATGCGGGCCACGTCCAGGGCCCTGCCGTCCTCGTCATAGGTCACGCCCGTGTAGTGCAGGATCGGGCTGAGCAGCGGGACTTGGAGGAGGCGTGCGGTCTCCGGGTCGGCGAGCGTGGCCTCGACGGTGTCCGTGATGCGGCTGATGCGCATCCCCACCACGTCCCGCAGCACCTTCGTCATCGGCCAGCGCACCAGGTCGTCCAGGTCGATACGGGTGGCCAGTTCGGGACGGATGTAGTTGCGGGCGTGGTTGGTCGGTTCGCCCGTCTTCTCGTCGCTGCGCAGCCGGTGGTACGTCGCCACCTCGGCCGAGTCCGGGAAGTACGGGGCGAGTTCGGCGGGCGGGGGAGCCGTGCCGTGGTCCAGCAGCTCGGTGGTCATGCCCGACTGCTGGGCCACGATCGCGTCGACCGAGCCGAGCAGGCGCACGGGGGAACCGCGCCGGGCGCTCGGCTCGATGAACGTGCCGCGCCGCCGGTGGCGGGTGATCAGGCCCTCGTCCTCCAGCTCCTTGAGGGCCTGCCGCATGGTCAGCACGCTCACCCCGTAGTGCCCCGCCAGCTGCTCCTCGGTGGGCAGCCGGAGCGGGGCCTCGGGGGTGCGGCCGAGTATCGAGGCGCGCAGGGACTGCGACACCTGGTACCAGAGCGGCAGCTTCCGATTCAGGACGATCGAGTCCGGGGCGAAAGCGGTCACGGTCTCTCCGAATCAGTCGCGCTGCGTCAGTTGTGCCGCAATCAGTTACGCCGCATCAGTTGCGGAAGTGGCGCTCCAGACCCTGCCATACGTCGTCGTAGCCGCGCTGCAGGTGGGACGCCCGCGCTGCCTGCTCTGTCGCCGTCACCGGCCACCGCGTCTCGAACATGAAGGCGAGGCCGTCGTCGATCTTCTGCGGCTTCAGCTCGGCGGCCGACGCCTTCTCGAACGTCTCGCGGTCGGGGCCGTGCGCGGACATCATGTTGTGCAGCGAGCCACCGCCCGGTACGAAGCCTTCCGCCTTCGCGTCGTACGCGCCCTCGATCAGGCCCATGTACTCGCTCATCACGTTCCGGTGGAAGTACGGCGGCCGGAACGTGTCCTCGCCCACCAGCCAGCGGGGCGCGAAGACGACGAAGTCGACGCCCGCGAGGCCCGGGGTGTCGGACGGTGAGGTGAGCACGGTGAAGATCGACGGGTCCGGGTGGTCGTAGCTGATCGAGCCGATCACGTTGAAGCGGCGCAGGTCATAGACGTACGGGACGTGGTTGCCGTGCCAGGCGACGACGTCGAGGGGGGAGTGGTCGTAGGTCGCGCGCCAGAGGTTGCCGCAGAACTTGTTCACCACCTCCACCGGGCCCTCGACATCCTCGTACGCGGCCACGGGCGCCCTGAAGTCGCGCGCGTTCGCGAGGCCGTTGGCGCCGATCGGGCCGAGGTCGGGGAGCTGGAAGGGGGCGCCGTAGTTCTCGCAGACGTACCCGCGCGCGCTCTCTTCCAGCAGTTCCACGCGGAAGCGGACACCGCGCGGGATCAGCGCGACCTCGCCGGGCTCCGCGTGCAGCGCGCCGAACTCCGTGCGCAGCAGCAGTCCGCCGTGCTCGGGGACGATCAGCAGCTCGCCGTCCGCGTCGCCGAAGACGCGGTGCCTCATGGAGGAGTTGGCGTGGTAGAGGTGGATGCCCATGCCGGTGCGCTGCGTCGCGTCGCCGTTGCCGCCGAGCGTCCACAGGCCCGCGACGAAGTCCGTGCCGGGCGCGGGCTCCGGGAGGGGGTTCCAGCGCAGCCGGTTCGGGTCCGGGACCGACTCGGTGAAGGGGGCCGTCCGGATCGCGCCGTTCTCCGTACGGGTGAAACGCGGGTGCGCGGCCGAGGGGCGGACGCGGTACAGCCACGAGCGGCGGTTGTGCGCGCGGGGCTCGGTGAACGCCGAGCCGCTCAGCTGCTCGGCGTAGAGCCCGAGGGGGGCGCGCTGCGGTGCGTTGCGGCCGTGCGGCAGCGCTCCGGGCACCGCCTCGGAGCTGTGTTCGTTGCCGAACCCGGAGAGATAGGCCAGCCCTTCGGCGGCCTTCCGGGCGTCGTCGGCGCCCGCTCGGTCGGCGTTGCTTGCGTGGTCCCCGCTCATCACAACTCCCTCGTGAATGATTCCTATGGGACACCGTAGGATTCAGGTTTTCCTCACGCAAGAGGAAGCCAGGAATGTGAGCGATGCTCTACTCTCCCCGGATGCCCCACTCTCCCGGGATGCCCCACCGGAACCCGTCCGAGGAACCGCGCCCCCCGGCCTCCCTGCGCCGCGTGCCCGTGCAGGAGCGAAGCGCCGAGCGCCTGACCCGGATCCTCGACGCCTGCGCCGCCGTCCTGGACGAGGTCGGCTACGAAGGTCTGACCACCCGCGCCGTCGCCCACCGCGCGGGCGTCCCGATCGGCTCGGTCTACCGCTTCTTCGGCAACAAGCGGGCCCTGGCGGACGCCCTCGCCCACCGCAACCTCGACGCGTACGCTCAGCGCGTGGCCGCGCGTGTGAGCGGCGTCGACCGCGGCGACTGGCGCGGCGCGGTCGACGCCGCCTTCGACGAGTACCTGGCGATGAAGCGCACCGTCCCCGGCTTCGGCCTCGTCGACTTCGGCGTCCCCTCGGCCCCCGACGCGATGCCGGACGCGAACGTCCAGGTGGCGGAGCGCGTGGCGGCGCTGCTCGCGGACCACCTCGGCCGCACCCTGGACGACCGGCTGCGCCGGACCGTGCTGGTGGGCGTGGAGGCGGTCGATGCGGTGTTGCAGCTGGCCTTCCGCGGGCACCCGGCGGGCGATCCCGGCCTCATCGAAGAGGCGCGGACGCTGCTGCACGCGTACTTCGCGCGTTCCCTCGACTGACCGACACACAGCCGTGACCAGGAGTTTTGCGCTTATTGCTCGCGCGTCAACATCTTGTTAACACTTCACGGCGAGTCCTAACGTCGACCGGACCGCCAGACCTGGTGGGAGTTCGATGGTGAACGTTAGGTAGCCCCCATGCTGACAATCCTCGGATTCGTCATGATCGCCACCTTCCTGGTGCTGATCATGATGAAGAAGATGTCGCCGATCGCGGCGCTGGTGCTGATCCCCGCGCTCTTCTGCGTGTTCGTAGGAAAGGGAGCCCATCTCGGGGACTACGTCCTCGACGGCGTCGGCAATCTGGCGCCCACGGCGGCCATGCTCATGTTCGCCATCGTGTACTTCGGCGTCATGATCGACGTCGGTCTCTTCGACCCGATCGTCCGGGGCATCCTGCGCTTCTGCAAGGCGGACCCGATGCGCATCGTGGTCGGCACCGCCGTGCTCGCCGCGATCGTCTCCCTCGACGGCGACGGCTCGACCACCTTCATGATCACGGTCTCGGCGATGTACCCGCTGTACAAGCGCCTCAAGATGAGCCTCGTCGTGATGACGGGTGTCGCCGCCACCGCCAACGGCGTCATGAACACGCTGCCCTGGGGCGGCCCAACGGCCCGTGCCGCGACCGCGCTGAAGGTCGACGCCGCCGATATCTTCGTACCGATGATCCCGGCGCTCGCCATGGGCCTGGTCGCCGTCTTCCTCCTCTCCTACGTACTTGGCCTGAGGGAGCGCAAGCGCCTCGGCGTGCTGTCGCTCGACGACGTCCTGACGAAGGAGACGGAGCAGGCCGAGGAGACGCTGCTCGTCGGAGCCGGAGCCGGAGCCGGAGCTGGAGCCGGAGCCGGTGGCGGAGCCGGTGGCGGCGCCGCTGACGGACGTACGTCTCTCACGAAGAAGACCGCCGGGGGAGCGGACACCGACGCGGACGCTGAGACCGCCGCGAACACCGACGACTCCGAGGACTCCGAGGACTCCGAGGACTCCGAGGACTCCGAGGACGACGACGGCTTCCAGGGGCTCGACCCGAACCGCCCGACCCTGCGTCCCAAGCTCTACTGGTTCAACGCGGGCCTGACCGTCCTGCTGCTCACCGCCATGATCATGGAGTGGCTGCCGATCCCGGTCCTCTTCCTGCTCGGCGCCGCGCTCGCCCTCACCGTCAACTTCCCGCACATGCCCGACCAGAGGGCCCGTATCGCCGCCCACGCGGAGAACGTCCTCAACGTCACCGGCATGGTCTTCGCCGCCGCCGTCTTCACCGGTGTCCTCAGCGGCACCGGCATGGTCGACCACATGGCCGACTGGCTCGTCGACGCCATCCCCGAGGGCATGGGCCCGCACATGGGCCTGGTGACCGGCCTCCTGTCGATCCCGCTGACCTACTTCATGTCCAACGACGGCTTCTACTTCGGCGTCCTGCCGGTCCTCGCCGAGGCGGGCCAGGCCCACGGCGTCGGCACCCTGGAGATCGCCCGCGCCTCCATCGCCGGCCAGGCGCTGCACATGTCGAGCCCGCTGGTGCCCGCGGTGTACGTGCTCGTCGGCATGGCCAAGGTGGAGTTCGGCGACCACACCAAGTTCACCGTCAAATGGGCCGTGCTCACCTCGCTGGTGGTGCTCGGCGCCGGAATCCTCTTCGGCATCATCTGATGCCGAAGGGTTCCTCCGGCGCTCCTCTGCCCGGCAGGGGCTGGCTGCTGCGCCTCGTCATCGCCTTCGGCTTCGCGCAGGCGGCGGTGTCGATGGCGCGGCCCGCCGTCTCCTACCGGGCTCTCTCGCTGGGCGCCGACGAACGGGCCGTCGGCGTCATCGCGGGCGTCTACGCGCTGCTTCCGCTCTTCGCCGCCGTACCGCTCGGGCGCCGGACGGACCACGGGCGGTGCGCGCCGCTCCTGCCCGTCGGCGTCGTCCTGATCTCCGGGGGCTGCGCGCTGAGCGGCGCGGCGGGATCGCTCGCCGCGATGGCCGCGTGGAGCGGCGTGATGGGGCTCGGCCACCTCTGCTTCGTGATCGGCGCGCAGTCGATCGTCGCCCGGCAGTCCGCGCCCGACGAACAGGACCGCAACTTCGGGCACTTCACCATCGGCGCCTCGCTCGGCCAGCTGGCCGGGCCGGTCGCCGCGGGCGCCCTGATCGGCGCCGACATGGGCCGCACCAGCGCCCTCGCCCTGCTCGTCTCGGCGGCGGTCGGCGCGGTCTCGCTGACCTCGCTGTGGCGCATCGAGCACGTGCGTACGCCTTTGGGGAAGCGAGCCGCCGAGCGGGTGCCGGTGCTCGGCATACTGCGCGCCCGGGGCGTGCCCGCGGGCATCTTCATCAGCCTCGCGGTGCTCTCCGCGACGGACGTCCTCACCGCCTACCTGCCGGTGGTCGGCGAGCACCGCGGCATCGCTCCCGCCGCGGTCGGGCTGCTCCTGAGCCTTCGCGCCGCGTCGACCATCGCCTGCCGCCTGGTGATGACGCCGATGATCCGGCTGCTCGGCAGGACCGTCCTGCTGACCGGTACGTGTCTGCTGGGCGGGCTGCTGTGCGCGGCCATGGCGCTGCCCGTACCGGAGTGGGGGCTCGCCCTCATGCTCGCCGCGCTCGGCTTCTGCCTGGGCGTCGGCCAGCCGCTCTCCATGACGACCGTCGTCCAGGCCGCGCCCGACGGCGCGCGCTCGACGGCACTGGCGCTGCGCCTGACCGGCAACCGCCTCGGCCAGGTCGCCGCGCCCGCCTCCGCGGGCCTGGTCGCCGGGGTCGCGGGCGTGGCCGCGCCGTTCGTGATGCTGGGCGGGCTACTGGTGCTCGCGGCGGCCCTGGGAGCACGAACTCCACGCCCCTGACCGGCAGAGCCCCGTCAGGGCCGCGAGGGAACGGCGCGCCCGGCCACAGATGACCCGCTACCGGCCCACGGCGAGCGGCGCGCCCAGCCACAGACCACCCGCACCGGCCCACGACGAGGCGACGGCAGACGCGTCGGCCTGCGCGTCGTGGCGATCCTGGGCAAAGCCCCGTCAGGGGCGCGGGGAACGGCGCGTCCAGCCATAGACGACCCGCACCCGGCCCACGGCGAGGCGACGGCAGACGCGTCGGCCTGCGCGTCGTGGCGGGCCTGGGTAGAGCCCCGTCAGGGGCGCGGGGAACGGCGCGCCCAGCCACGCACGACCGCTACTGGCCCACGGTGAGGCGACGGCAGACGTGTCGGCCTGCGCGTCGTGGCGGGCCTGGGCAGAGCCCTGTCAGGGGCGCGGGGAACGGCGCGCCCAGCCACAGATGACCCGCACCGGCCCACGGCGAGCGGCGCGTCCGGCCATAGACGACCCGCACCCGGCCCACGGCGAGGCGACGGCCGACGCGTCGGCCCCGGCACGGGAACGCCCCGGAGGCGTCGACAACCTCCGGGGCGCAACTACCCGTACGGATCAGCGGGTTACGGGACGATCTTGAGGAGCCGGTTCGGAGATCCGGTGCCCGGGCTGGTCACGACGCTCGGCGTGGCCCCGTTCACCAGGGCGGAAGCGACCTGCGCCGGCGTGGCCGAGGTGTGGCCCGCCAGGTAGATCGCCGCCGCGCCCGCGACGTGCGGGGCGGCCATCGACGTACCGGAGATCGTGTTGGTCGCCGTGTCGCCGGTGTGCCAGCCCGCCTTGATGGAGACGCCGGGCGCGAAGATGTCCAGGACCGAGCCGTAGTTGGACCAGCTGGCCTTGGCGTCGTTGCTGCCGGTCGCGCCCACCGTGATGGCCGCGGGGACCCGGGCGGGGGAGGAGTTGGCGGCGTTGACGCCTTCGTTGCCCGCGGCGACCGCGTAGGTGATGCCATCGGCGATGGAGTTCTTCACCGCGTTGTCCAGCGACGTCGAGGCGCCGCCGCCGAGCGACATGTTGGCCACGGCCGGGGCGCCGGCGGCGTGGTTCCCGGTCACCCAGTCGACGCCCGCGATGACACCGGCGGTGGTGCCGGAGCCGTTGTTGTCGAGCACGCGGACCGCCACGATCTTGGCCTTCTTGGCGACGCCGTACGTCTTGCCCGCGACGGTCGTGGCCACGTGCGTACCGTGGCCGTTGCCGTCCTGGGCGGTGGTGTCGCCGTCGACGGCGTCGTAGCCGTTGACCGCGCGGCCGCTGATCTCCGAGTGCGAGATGCGTACGCCCGTGTCGATCACGTACGCGGTGACGCCCGAGCCCGCGGTGTCCGGGTAGGTGTAGCCGCCGGACAGCGGCAGCCTGGCCTGGTCGATGCGGTCCAGGCCCCACGGGGCGTTGGACTGCGTCGCACTGGACTGGAGCCGCTGGTTCTGCTCGACGGTGGCGACCGCCGGGTCGGCGGCGAGGCGTCTCGCCTCCGTCGCGCTCAGCTTCGCGGCGTAGCCGTTGAGCGCGGACTTGAAGGTCTTCGTCACCGAGCCGCCGTACTCGGATATGAGCCCCTTGCCCTGGCTCGTGGCGGCCTTGAGGCCCGAACTCGCCTTCAGCGTGACGATGTAGCTGCCCTTGACCGCGTCGGCGGAGCCCGCGGCGATCACGGTGCCCTCGGCGGGGGCGGCCTGGGCGGGCAGAGCGGAGACCGTACCGAGAACAGCGGCGGCGGCGGTCGAGATCGCGGCGGCGATCACAGTCTTCTTGCTACGCGGCATTGCCATTACGAGGGAGTCCTCCTCATAGGCGGCGCGCCCGGGGTGGGGCGACGCGACTGTGGGGGGTGTGCGCGTGATCGCACACACAGAAGGGAGCGGTGCGGTGCCGCTCCCGTCGCGATCAGTAGCGTGGCCGCTTCGCGGGGGTAGATCAAGAGGCTGGACAGCTTGTCATGCGTCTGTCACGCAACGGAAATCAAATTCCGGACCAATGCGAGGTGAATGTCGGCTTTGGTGCCACGCCGCGCCACGCCACCCCACGCCACGCCGCTCCGTGAGGCTCCGCGCCGCTCCCTGAGGCGGCCGGAAAAATTGCGCCGACGATTTCGGCCGACGATGTCGAGAACCCGCGACCGGCTCCGTCCCCGTGGTGAACGCGACCACAATGGGTCGTACAGCACCGAGGGAGAGACACGATGGCCAAGTACCTGCTGCTCAAGCACTACCGCGGCGCCCCGGCCGTGGTGAACGACGTACCCATGGACCGGTGGACGCCCCAGGAGATCTCCGCGCACATGCAGTACATGCAGGACTTCGCGGACCGGCTGGAGAAGACCGGCGAGTTCGTCGACGGTCAGGCGCCGGCCCCCGCGCCGGCCTCGCGGCGCTCGCGACCCTGGACGCCATACTGCCCCGCCACGCGGCGGTGGCGGCCTGCCTCCACGAGCGGGACGGCGACCTCGTGACGGCGGCACGGCTGTACGCCGAGGCGGCCCAGAAGGCGGCGAACCTCGCGGAGCGCGATCACCTGACGCGGCAGGCGGCTCGGCTCAACGCCGGTCGGTAGGGGGTGGACCCCCGAAGTCCCATACCGCGCGCGGGCCCGGCCCGACCGTCAGGGTCGAGTGGCCGAGTCGCTCCTCGTGGCGGCTCTTCGTGGCGTGGTTGAGCGAGAACGTGAACTGGCGTAGGCCCACCTGGTCGCGCGGTACGGCGTCCAGGCGGATCGTCGTGCCGCCGTCCTTCGCGACGATGCCGCCGGACGGTGCGGGGCGGACGGTGAATCCGCCGGCCCGCAGCAGCGGCACGGTGTTGGCCAGGTCGCGTGCGGTGACCGCGATGCGGACGGAGGTCACATTCCGCATCAGGCGGTCGCGGTAGGCGTCCGGGAGATAGCGCTCGCGGCCGACGTCACCGGGGTAGGACGCCGGTTCCGTCCTGCCGCGCGGGTCGGCGAAGTATTCGGGGCGGTACTCCATCGCCCAGGTGCCGAACGCGTCGTACTGGTCGGTGGTGAAGGCGCCGTCGAACCACGGCACCGGGACGCCGTCGCCGAAGTCGCGCGTCTGCTGGAACTCCAGCGGGTCCTCGACGCCCTGGTCCCGCAGCCGTGCGAGCACGGTCGCCAGGTCACCGGCGCGTTCGGTCGAGATGCCCATGCCCGCGCTGCCGAGCGGGGTGTCGGGCAGGTCGCCCGCCCCGAAGAGTTCGAGGTAGGTCTCGCGGCCCTTCAGATAGCGGCCGGTCCAGGTCCGGCCGTCGGAACCGGTCGTCGTACGGACCTCGAAGTCGGCGAACTTCCGCAGGTAGGGGGAGTGTTGGACGGCGTCGGCGGTCTCCCGGTCGAGGACTCCGTAGGCGTGGTTGTAGAACAGGAGCTGCCGTTGCCGTTCGTACGATGGCTTCTCCTCGGCGTGAGCCGCCCTTGTGCCCGCCCTCGCGCCCCCTTCCGTCGCCCCGACGAAGGTGGCGGCAAGGGTGACGGCCAGGACCACGGTCATCCGCAACTTCCGGCGCAGCAGCATGCGCATGAGCGTAGGGCCGGAAGGGCCGCGGACGCCGTCGTTCCGAGGAGGGCGGCGGAGAAATCCGGCAGCGGCCGGCCCAAGCACCGGAGATCTCTGGTACGCCTGGGCTCCGATGCCCCTGGTGCCCGAAAACTATCAGCGCTAGTTTGTAGTGCGGACGACAACCTGGAGGAATGCGATGAAGGCCCACGACGGCATGTACATCGACGGCGCCTGGCGCCCCGCTGCCGGCGCCGACACGATCACGGTCGTCAACCCGGCCGACGAGCGGCCCATCGGACAGGTCCCGGCCGGCACGGCGGAAGACGTCGACGCCGCGGTCCGCGCCGCCCGCGCCGCCCTGCCCGGCTGGGCCGCCACGCCGCCCGCCGAGCGCGCCGCCCTGATCGGCGCGCTCCGCGACCGGCTGGTCGCCCGCAGGGACGAGATCGCCGAGACCGTCACCGCCGAGCTGGGCGCCCCGCTGCCGTTCGCGCAGGCGGTGCAGGCCGGGGTCCCGATCCTCGTCTGCGGTTCGTACGCGGAGCTGGCCGCGACGCACCCCTTCGAGGAGAAGGTGGGCAACTCCACCGTCTATCTGGAGCCGGTCGGCGTGGTCGGCGCGATCACGCCCTGGAACTACCCCCTCCACCAGATCGTCAACAAGGTGGCCCCCGCGCTCGCCGCGGGCTGCACGGTGGTGCTCAAACCCGCCGAGGACACCCCGCTCACCGCCCAGCTCTTCGCCGAGGCGGTGCATGAGGCGGGCGTCCCCGCGGGCGTGTTCAACCTCGTCACCGGGCTCGGCCCGGTCGCGGGCCAGGCGCTCGCCGAGCACGAGGGCGTCGACCTGGTCTCGTTCACCGGCTCCACCGCCGTCGGCAAGCGGATCGGCGCCACCGCGGGCGCGGCCGTCAAGCGCGTCGCGCTGGAACTGGGCGGCAAGTCCGCCAACGTCATCCTGCCGAGCGCCGACCTCGCCAAGGCCGTCAACGTCGGCGTCGCGAACGTCATGTCCAACTCCGGCCAGACGTGCAGCGCCTGGACCCGCATGCTGGTGCACACCGACCGTTACGACGAGGCGGTGGAGCTGGCCGGGGCCGCGGCCGCCAAGTACGGCCCCCGCATCGGCCCGGTCGTCAACGCCAAGCAGCAGGCGCGCGTGCGCGGCTACATCGAGAAGGGCGTCGAGGAGGGCGCCCGGATCGTGGCGGGCGGACCCGAAGCCCCCAAGGACGAGGGGTACTTCGTCCAGCCGACCGTCTTCGCCGACGTGACCCCGGAGATGACCATCGCCCAGGAGGAGATCTTCGGCCCGGTGCTCTCCCTCATCCGGTACGAGGACGAGGACGACGCCCTGCGCATCGCCAACGACACCGTGTACGGCCTCGCCGGGGCCGTGTGGGCGGCCGACGACGCCGAGGCGGTCGCGTTCGCCCGCCGCATGGACACCGGCCAGGTCGACATCAACGGCGGTGGCTTCAACCCCCTGGCACCCTTCGGCGGCTACAAGCAGTCGGGCGTCGGCCGCGAGCTGGGCTCACACGGCCTGACAGAGTACCTCCAGACCAAGTCCCTCCAGTTCTAAGGGAGTTCCCTCCATCATGGTCCGCGCCGCCATCCTTCCCGCCGTCGGCTCCCCCCTGGAGATCGCCGACATCGACCTGCCGGAGCCGGGCCCCGGCCAGGTCCGCGTGCGTCTCGCCGCCGCCGGGGTCTGCCACTCCGACCTGTCCCTGTCCAACGGCACGATGCGGGTCCCGGCGCCCGCCGTACTCGGCCACGAGGGCGCGGGCACCGTGGTCTCCGTCGGCGAGGGCGTCACCCGGGTCGCCCCCGGCGACGGCGTCGTCCTGAACTGGGCGCCGTCCTGCGGCACTTGCCACGCCTGCGCGCTCGGCGAGGTGTGGCTCTGCGCGAACGCCCTCGCGGGCGCCGCCGACGTCTACGCGAAGCGGCCGGACGGCACGGATCTGCATCCGGGCCTGAACGTCGCCGCGTTCGCCGAGGAGACGGTGGTCGCGGCCAACTGCGTCCTGCCGGTGCCGGACGGCGTCCCGCTCACCGACGCGGCCCTTCTCGGCTGCGCCGTCCTGACCGGGTACGGCGCCGTGCACCACTCGGCGAAGGTGCGCGAGGGCGAGACCGTCGCGGTGTACGGGGTCGGCGGGGTCGGCCTCGCCACGCTGCAGGCGGCCCGGATCGCCGGCGCCTCGCGGATCATCGCGGTCGACATCTCCCCGGAGAAGGAGGAGCTGGCGCGCTCGGCGGGCGCCACCGACTACGTGGTCGCCTCGGAGCGGACGGCCAAGGACATCCGGGGCCTCACCGGCGGTCAGGGCGTCGACGTGGCCGTGGAGTGCGTGGGCCGCGCGGTGACGATCCGCACGGCCTGGGAGTCCACGCGCCGGGGCGGCCGCACCACGGTGGTCGGCATCGGCGGCAAGGACCAGCAGGTCACCTTCAACGCCCTGGAGCTCTTCCACTGGGGCCGGACCCTGTCCGGCTGCGTGTACGGAAACTGCGACCCGGCGGTGGACCTGCCGGTCCTGGCCGAGCACATCCGGGCGGACCGTCTGGACCTGGGCGTCCTGGTGACCGACCGGATCACGCTCGACGGCATCCCGGCCGCCTTCGAGCACATGGTCGCGGGCAAGGGCGGCCGGGCGCTGGTCGTCTTCTGATCAGCTCCCGGCGGCTCCGGCGTTTCGGGCGCCGCCCGAACCGGTGAGCCGGGGGAAGGACTTGGCCCCCGCCAGGAACACGAACGTCGTCAGAACGAACGGCCAGGTGAAGGCGTGCCCGCCGGACGGCGCGAAGAGCGCCGCCACCGCCGGGCCGACCGCCGTCGCGGTGGCGGCGCCCACGAGTGCGTACGCGAGTGTCGCCGCCCGCGCGGGCAGGAAGACGCCGCACAGGGCGAGGGCGACGAGGACGGAGTTGTAGCCCATCGTGCCGTCGGCGATCCGCGCGGCGGGTGCGCCCAGCGCCCACGCCGTGCCGATCCCGACGGCGCTGCCGAGGCACGCCACGGCCGCCGCGCGACGGCTGGCCACGAGGAGACCGGCGAGCAGGAGGGCGCCGACGTACCACTGCGGCATGAAGAAGATCTCCGCGAAGCCGGCGAAGAACCCCCGGGCCAGTTCGGCCGGGCGCGGGGCGGTCGGGCCCGTGGCGGGGCCGGTGAGGGCCGCGAGGCTCTCGCCGTGGTGCCAGACCCGTCGGAAGCCGGGCGCGGCGATGGTCATGGCGCTCGCGACCAGGCAGTACGGCAGCGTGAGCGCGGGCAGTCCCCAGACCCCGAGCAGATTGACCACGGCGGCGGTCACGACCGTGACGGCCACGCAGCCCACGAGCGCGAGCAGCGCCGTCGACAGGTGCCGCGCACCGAGGAAGACCGCGAGACAGAGCGCGGTCAGGCAGGCGTTGAACCCTTCGAGCCCGGCCCCGACCCGCTCGCGGTCCACACCGAGCAGCCACGCGGCGCCCGTACCGACGGCGGTGCCGACGAGGGCGTAGAGCCCGTACTCCCAGCCCGCCACGGAGAGCGCACCACAGAAGACCGCCCCCGTCGCGGCACTCGGCAGAAAGGTGACCTGAGCCTGCCCCCGCAACACCCGCACCACGAACCCCCGGCCGCGGGGCACCCGGACCGCCCGCCTGGCGGCCTTCGGTGAGGCTTCCGCGCCCTTCACCGAGACCCCCGCGCCCTTCGCCGAGTCCTCGGCGTCCACCGCATCCGTCGCGTGCTGCCCCACGGCCACCCCCGGTTACGTCCGTCCCTGTTTCGTCCGGCAGGACGGGTGCAGGTTACAGCTACTTTCGGGAGGGGGTCGGTGCGGGGGCGGGCTCGGTGCGGGTGTGGGGGCGGGAACGCGCCACCGCGACCCCGGCCAGGCAGAGCGCGCCGCCGCCGAGGGTGACCGCCCCCGGTACCTCGTCCAGCGCCAGCCACGACATCACGACGACCAGCGCGGGCACGGCGTACGTCGTGGCGCCCATGCGGGTCGCGGTCGTGCGGGCCAGCGCGTACGCCCAGGTCGTGAAGGCGAGTGCGGTCGGGAAGACGCCCAGGTACAGCATGTTGAGGGTGGCGGACGCGGGCGCGTGTTCCAGTTCGTCCACGAGCTGCCCCGCGAACGGCAGGCACAGCACCGCGCCCACCAGGCAGCCGAACGTCGTCACCTGAAGGGCGCTCGCGCTGCCGAGCGCCGGCTTCTGGGCGACGACCCCGGCCGCGTACCCCACGGCCGCGATCAGGCAGAGCGCCACGCCGAGCACGGACGCGCGCCCCTCGCCGGACATCGAGAAGCCGACGGCCACCGCGCCCGCGAAGGACACCGCCATGCCCGCGAGCAGCCGCGGCGGCAGGGGGTCGCCGAGCAGCCGTGAGCCCAGCAGTGCCACGAGGATCGGCCCCATGTTCACGAGCAGCGCCGCGGTGCCCGCGTCGACCTGCTGCTCGCCCCAGTTGAGGACGACCATGTACACCCCGAACCACAGCAGCCCGGACACGGCTATCCCCGGCCAGGCGGCGCGCGGCGGCAGCCCCTCGCGGCGTACCGCCCAGACGGCACCGAGCGTCAGCGCACCGGCGAGCAGGCGCCCGAGTGCGAGCGCGCCGGGGGAGTAGGCGGTGCCCGCGCTGCGGATGGAGACGAAGGCGGAGGCCCACATCACGACGGTGAACGCGGCGGCGGCCGCGGCGAGCAGCTGGGGGCGGCGGGCCGAGTGGCTGGAAGCAGACATGGGGAGAGGCTAGGTCGGGGAAGCTTCGGCGCTCACCTCAATATCCACGCGAGCGTCCCCGCCGCATCCGCGCGCTACCACGCCGGTGGCTCGTCCTGTAGTACTGTTGCTGTAGTGGTTGACGTGTAGTACTACGAATGGAGTGACGATCATGGTGCGCAGGAACGACGGACGGCGTGCGGCTCTGGTCGACGCCGCCATCGAGGTGCTGGCCAGGGAAGGTGCCCGCGGGCTGACCTTCCGGGCGGTCGACACCGAGGCCGGTGTGCCCACCGGCACGGCCTCCAACTACTTCAGCAACCGCGACGACCTGCTGACCCACGCGGGCGCCCGGGTCTACGAACGTCTCCAGCCCAGCCCGGAGGAGATCGAGCGCCAGCGCACCGCCGAGCGCGACAAGGAGGCGTACGCGGGACTGATGCGGGAGGTCGTCGGCCGGGTCAGCGGCTTCCGCACCGGCTACCTCGCTCTGCTCGAACTGCGCCTGGAGGCCACCCGCCGCCCGGACCTGCGCGCCGTCCTCACCGAACGCGTCCGGGCCGACCTCGACGCCAATCTCGCCTACCACAAGGCCTCCGGCCTGCCCGGTGACGCGACCGGCGTCCGGCTGCTCTACCTGGCCTTCAACTGGCTGATCGTGGAGCAGCTCACGCTGCCGGGGGTGCTCTCGGAGGCCGAGCGGGACGCGCTGGTCACGGCGGCGGTGGAGCGCATCGTGACGGAGTGACCGGCCACCCGGGGGCTCACAGGCCGTCGATGCCGAGATGCGCGGCGAAGGCCCGCTCCCCGGCCGGCGTGACCCTCACCGCGCGCTGCGAACCGATCCGCGCGCACCACCCCGCCTCCAGCGCGTGCAGGCACAGCGCCGCGCCCGCGACCCCGGCCAAGTGCGGCCTGCGCTCGGTCCAGTCCAGGCAGGCCCGCGCCAGCGGCCGCCGCCCGGCGCGGGCGAGCCCGATGCCCAGCTCCCCGAACCACTCCACCCCTTGGTCGGTCAGGGCGAACCCCGTGTCCTGCCGCAGCAGCCCGCGCGACGTCATCGCCCCGGTGATCGCGGTCCCGAGCCGCCCCGCCAGGTGGTCGTAGCAGGTGCGGCCCCGCGCCATCGCGTTGCCCGCGCCGGTCTCGCGCAGCGTACGGGGCTCCGCCGTGGCCCCGGGCGCCGCGTGGGCGGCGAGATCCTCGACGAGCTGCGCGACACCCGCGTCGGCGAGCCTCGCATAGCGGTGCCGCCCCTGCCGCTCCTCGGCGAGGAGCCCGCCCGCGACCAGCTTCCCCAGATGCTCGCTGACGGTCGACGCCGCGACTCCCGCGTGCCGCGCCAGCTCGCCGGCGGTCCACGCCCGCCCGTCCAGCAGCGCGAGCAGGCACGCGGCGCGCGTCCGGTCCGCGAAGAGCCCCGCGAGGGAGGCGAGGGCGGGAGCGGTGACGTTCGTGGTGCGACCGGGCTTCATGTCCCCAGGATGGGCCAGGAACGCTTCGGCGCCCACCGAAGCGTCAGGCGTCGGCCGTCCGCCCCGCCCCCACCTGCTCGTACTGGAGGGCCAGCCCGTCGAGCAGCGCCTTGAGGCCCGCCTCGAAGGCGCGTTCGTCGATGATCTGCTGGCGCTCGGCGAGCAGGTGGGCCTGGCCGAGGTGGGGGTAGTCCGCCGGGTCGTACGCGGTCTCGTCGTCCACGAAGCCGCCGGCGAACGAGCCGAGCGCGGAGCCCATGATGAAGTACCGCATCAGCGCGCCGATCGACGTGGCCTGCGCGGCCGGCCAGCCCGCGTCGACCATCGCCCCGAACATCGCGTCCGCGAGCCGCAGTCCGGCCGGGCGGCGCCCCGGACCCCGGGCGAGCACCGGGACGATGTTCGGGTGCAGCGTCAGCGCGGCCCGGTAGGAGACCGCCCAGTCATGCAGCGCCGTACGCCAGTCGCGCCCGTCGGCGGTGTCGAACATCGACAGGTCGACCTGTGCGCTCACCGAGTCGGCGACCGCCTCCAGGATCTGGTCCTTGGTGCGGAAGTGGTTGTAGAGGGACGGCCCGCTGACCCCCAGCTCGGCGGCGAGGCGGCGCGTGGAGACGGCCGCGAGGCCCTCGGCGTCCACGAGGGCGCGCGCCGTGTCGACGATGCGTTCTCGGCTGAGGAGGGGCTTGCGCGGTCGGGCCATGCGGCACATAGTAGGGCTGCCACAGGAAACTAGCAGTGCTAATTTAAATCCCATGTACTTCCCCATGTACATCCACGTACGTCCCCACGCATGTGCCGACGCGAAGAGGTGCCCCCGATGAACCTGGAGCTCAGCGACGAGCAGACCGCCGTCCGGCGGCTGGCCGAGGACTTCGTCGCGCGCGAGATCACCCCGCACGTCATCGAGTGGGACCGCGCGGAGAGCGTCGACCGGGCGCTCGTGAAGAAGCTCGGCGACGTCGGCTTCCTGGGGCTCACCATCGAGGAGGAGTACGGCGGCTCGGGCGGCGACCACCTCGCGTACTGCCTGGTGACCGAGGAGCTGGGCCGCGGCGACTCCTCCGTGCGCGGCATCGTCTCCGTCTCGCTCGGCCTCGTCGCCAAGACCATCGCGTCCTGGGGCAGCGAGGCGCAGAAGCGGCAGTGGCTGCCGGGGCTCACCTCCGGGGAGTACGTCGGATGCTTCGGGCTCACCGAACCCGGCACCGGCTCCGACGCGGGCAGCCTCACCACCAAGGCCGTCCGCGACGGCGACGACTACGTGGTCAACGGCGCCAAGATGTTCATCACGAACGGCACGTGGGCCGACGTCGTCCTCCTCTTCGCCCGCACGAACGACACCCCGGGCCACCGGGGCGTCTCCGCCTTCCTGGTGCCCACCGACACCCCCGGTCTCAGCCGCCGCACGATCCACGGCAAGCTCGGGCTGCGCGGCCAGGCCACCGCCGAGCTGGTCCTGGAGGACGTCCGCGTCCCCGCGTCGGCCATGCTGGCGCCCGAGGGCAAGGGCTTCTCCGTCGCCATGTCGGCCCTCGCCAAGGGGCGCATGTCGGTGGCCGCCGGGTGCGTGGGCATCGCGCAGGCCGCCCTGGACGCGGCGGTGAAGTACGCGACCGAACGCGAACAGTTCGGCAAGACCATCGCCCACCACCAGCTCGTCCAGGAGCTGCTCAGCGACATCGCGGTGGACGTGGACGCGGCGCGCCTGCTGACCTGGCGGGTCGCCGACCTCGTCGACCGGGGCCAGCCCTTCGCCACGGAGTCCTCCAAGGCCAAGCTGTTCGCCTCGGAGGCCGCCGTGCGCGCCGCCAACAACGCGCTCCAGGTCTTCGGCGGCTACGGCTACATAGACGAGTACCCGGCGGGCAAGCTGCTGCGCGACGCCCGCGTGATGACGCTCTACGAAGGCACCAGCCAGATCCAGAAGCTCGTCATCGGCCGTGCGCTGACCGGGATTTCGGCCTTCTGAGACACCGCAGGGCCCCGCGGCTGAGTACGCATCTGAGTACGCGAGCGGATATGGCGCGGGCCGCCCGGCGGTGAAGCTGTGGCCATGACTGAGCCGCCCGTCAAGCAGCAGACCACCAACGCCTTCTACGGCCAGGCCGTGGCGTCCTTCGCCGTGTCCATCGGCGCCGTCGCCATCGGCATCGGCTACCTGGACGCCTCGGCCTGGGTGCGCGGCTTCCTCGCCATCGCCGTGCTCTACCTGACGACCTCCGCGTTCACCCTCGCCAAGGTGATCAGGGACCGGCAGGAGGTCGTGCAGATCGTCAGCAGGGTCGACCAGGCCCGCGTCGACAAGCTGCTCGCCGAACACGACCCGTTCGCCAAGCCCTGACGCCTGACCGGACACCCGGCCATCTCTCTCTAAGCGCTTGCTCACCGTCAAGGGTATGGTGTCCCTCCCGGCAGACCGGGTCAGGTGCGAAGGAGCGGGCATGAGTGCGGCGGAGGAGACCGGCGTCGAGGAGCAGCCGTGGGGCGAGGTCAGCCCCGACGCGGCCAGGCGGCTGCTGATCGCCGCCGTCGAGGCCTTCGCCGAGCGCGGCTACCACGCGACCACGACCCGTGACATCGCGGGCCGCGCCGGGATGAGCCCCGCCGCGCTCTACATCCACTACAAGACGAAGGAAGAGCTGCTCCACCGCATCAGCAGGATCGGCCACGACAAGGCCCTGGCCATCCTGCGCACCGCGGCGGACGGCGAGGGCGGCGCGGCCGACCGGCTCACGGCGGCCGTGCGCTCCTTCGTCGGCTGGCACGCCGCCCACCACATGACCGCGCGCGTGGTGCAGTACGAGCTGGACGCGCTCGGCGAGGAGCACCGCACGGAGATCGTCGCGCTGCGCCGCGAGTCGGACGCGGCGGTGCGGGGCATCATCAACGACGGTGTGCGCGCGGGGGAGTTCGACGTCCCGGACGTGCCGGGCACCACGCTCGCCGTGCTCTCGCTCTGCATCGACGTGGCCCGCTGGTTCAACGTGGCGGGGCACCGGACGCCCGACGAGGTCGGCGCGCTCTACGCCGACCTCGTACTGCGCATGGTGGGTGCCGGGAAGTAGGGCCCCGGCAGCTCAGAAGCAGTCGGGAAGCAGGCCCCCGGCTCAGAAGTAGTAGCGCGACACCGACTCGGCCACGCACGCGGGCTTGTCGGCGCCCTCGCGCTCCACGGTCACCTGGGCCGTCACCTGCACGCCGCCGTCCTTCGTGGGCGTCACGTCCGTGAGCGTGGCGGTGGCCCGCAGTCGCGAGCCGACCGGCACCGTGGAGGGGAAGCGGACCTTGTTGGTGCCGTAGTTGATGCCCATCTTCATGCCCTCGACGCGCATGACCTGCGGTACCAGGCTCGGCAGCAGCGACAGGGTCAGATAGCCGTGCGCGATGGTCGTCCCGAAGGGACCGGCGGCCGCCTTCCCGGCGTCCACGTGGATCCACTGGTGATCGCCCGTGGCCTCGGCGAAGAGGTCGATCCGCTTCTGGTCGATCTCCAGCCAGTCGCTGTACCCGAGCTGCCCGCCGACTCCGGCGCGCAGTTCCTCGGCCGACGTGAAGATCCTCGGCTCCGCCATCCCTGGCCTCCTAGACATGTGCGATCAAGTCATCAAGTCATCAGTAGGTGCGACTAAGCGCTTGCTCAGCGTGCGGGGCGCGCCGACGCGTGTCAACGCACCGGCCATTAGGGTTCCAGGGGTGCCCCAGATTCCAGAGAAGGTCCACGAACTCACGGTCGGCCAGCTCTCCGCCCGAAGTGGCGCCGCCGTCTCCGCCCTGCACTTCTACGAGACCAAGGGCCTCATCAGCAGCCGCCGCACCTCGGGCAACCAGCGCCGCTACCACCGCGACACGCTGCGCCGCGTCGCCTTCATCCGCGCGTCCCAGCGCGTCGGCATCCCGCTCGCCACGATCCGCGAGGCCCTCGACTCGCTGCCCGAGGAGCGCACGCCCAACCGCGAGGACTGGGCGCACCTCTCGGAGCACTGGCGCGCGGAACTGGACGCACGCATCAAACAGCTGGGCCGACTCCGCGACCACCTCACGGACTGCATCGGCTGCGGCTGTCTGTCCCTGGAGACGTGCGTGCTGTCCAACCCTGATGACGCCTTCGGCGAACGGCTCACGGGCTCCCGCCTGATGGTGGAGGGCCGCCCCGGGAAGTAGTACAAGAGAAGCAGTAGAAGAAGAAAGCAGGAAGCAGGAAGCACGAAGCAGGGGCTCACACAACATCACTCAGGGGGAGGGCCGATGTCGGTTGCCATCTGCTCGTTGAAGTGGGACGCCGCACAGCACGGGCCGCAGACCATCAAGTACGACAGCGACGGCTACCACCTCGTGCGTTTCCCGTACGGAGCGGGCGAGGAGTCGTACGATCCGTGGCGCATGCATGACCCGGCGAAGAGCGGCAGCGGCCCCTCAAGTTTCCCGCACGCCCACTCGGGGCTGATCTGGCCGAGCCACGACGGCTGGGGCGTGCTCTCCGCGCTGGTCTTCTGGCGGCCGGACAGCGGTCCCACCGAGTACCGCTCACGCTTCGTCCGTGACCCGCTGAACCTGACCACCGGGTACGACTCGACCGCGACGACCGACTCCGCGCCCACCCGTGGCAGTCAGTTCAGGTCCTACGTCTGGCAGATGTTCGTGCACCCGGAGACGCCCGTCGGGCTGAAGATATCGGCGCGCGGCGTGGGAGACGTGAAGCTCGCCACGCCGCTGACGCACGCCCAGTTCAAACTGGCCATCCACACGGACGTGATCACGCCCTGACCGCTCCGTTCCTCATGCCGAGACCAGGGGCCGCAGGCTGCGCGCCCGCGCCCGGGCCACCGCGTCCGGTGTGAGCACGGGAGCGGGCACGACGATGCCGCAGCCCGTGCAGACCGCCCCCGAGGACGGCTCGTGCGCCAGACCGCGCTTCCACACCAGGGACGTGTCCCCACAGACGGGGCAGGACGCGCCCGGCTCCCTCTCCAGCGCCGCGATCAGCCGCCGCAGCACTTCGGCGAGGGGGGCGCGGGGGTGGACGTCCGGGTCGTCGCACCAGGCGACGCCGCAGCCGCCCCAGGTGCGGCGGTGCCAGTCGTCCTCGCTGCCGGGGCGCCTGAGCCCGTCGTGCTTCTCCTTGCGGCGGCGCTCGGCGAAGCCCGCCTCGTAGGTGAGCCAGACCGCGCGCGCCGCCTCGAGTTCCTCCAGCGCGGCCACCAGCCTCGCCGGTTCGGGCGACCTGTCCTCGGGCCCGAAACCCGCCCGTGAGCACAGATGGTCCCAGGTCGCCCGGTGTCCGTAGGGGGCGAACCTCTCCAGGCACTTGCGCAGCGAGTAGCGCCGCAGTGCCAGATCGCTCTGTGGATCACGCACCTGTCTCGCGAGACTCCGGAATCCGGCCATCGCCCTGCACCTCCGTCACACGTACTTCCGTACTGGTACCCCGTGTTCCGTATCTGCCGGCGTCGCAATCGAACCGAAGTCGAAACGACGTCGCCGAGTAGACGTATCGACACGCGAATCGGCTCCCTTTCGAGGCGACAGCTTTTCGCCTGCCCGCCTGAGCAGTACTGATGCGCCCACGAAGGGGGCGCGTTGTGGTGATTCGGAAAAAGCGACGCTTGTTCATCTTCCGGGATCGCCGACTCGCCAGTAACCTCCGCCGCGTCCGCCTTCCGCAGTACCCGGAGGAGCAGCCATGCGACGACGCGTCGTCAGACTCAGAACGCTCACGGCGGGAGCGGCGCTCGCACTCGGCGCCTGCCTGCTGGCGCCACCGCCGGGGGCGGGCGCGGCGCCCCGGGAGCCCACCGCCGAGCGCAGTGGTGCCGAGCAGGGCGCCGACTACTGCGGGGGCCAGTGCGCGGACATCCTGCCGCCCGGCGCCAACGGCAACGCGACACTCGCCGAGATCCTCTCCCACCGGCTCCTCGGCACCCGGCCCGCGCACGCCGACGATCAGCTGGGCCCGTACGACGCGCTGCCCTCCGGCTACCCCTCCCTCACCGACGACCGTCTCACAGAGTTCTTCAACGACACCTCCTTCGGGGTGCGCGACGGCCAGATCGCTTCGGTCACCAAGCCGCGCGACGACGTGACGATCACGCGCGACAAGAAGTACGGCATCCCGCACATCAAGGGCACCACGCGCTACGGCACCGAGTTCGGCGCGGGCTTCGCCGCCGGGCAGGACCGGCTCTGGCTCATCGACCTCTTCCGGCACATAGGCCGCGGCGAGCTGACGTCCTTCGCGGGCGGCGCGCCCGCCAACCAGGGCCTTGAGCAGCAGTTCTGGCCGCAGGCCCCGTACACGGAGAAGGACCTGGAGAAGCAGGTCGAGTACATCAGGTCGACGCAGGGGGAGCGCGGCAGGCAGGCCATGGAGGACGCGCAGGCCTACATCGACGGGCTCAACGCCTACCGCGAGAAGTCCAAGAACGGCCGCTACTTCCCCGGCGAGTACGTCCTGACCGGCAAGATCGACGCGATCACCAACATCGGCGAGATCGAACCCTTCAAGGTCACCGACATGATCGCGCTGGCCTCGGTCGTCGGCGGGCTCTTCGGCAACGGCGGCGGCGGAGAGGTCGAATCCGCCCTCTCCCTCCTGAAGTCCCAGGAGAAGTACGGCGTCGAGAAGGGCACGGAGGTCTGGGAGTCCTTCCGCGCCCGCAACGACCCCGAGGCCGTCCAGACCGTCCACGACGGCACGAGCTTCCCCTACGCGGGCAAGCCGGAGAAGGCACGCGGCACCGCCCTGCCCGACCCGGGCTCGGTCGAACGCGAGCAGCTCGTGTACGACCGTGAGGGCGGCGCCAAGTCCGGCGCGAAGGACCCGGTCAAGGCGCCCGAGAAACTCAAGCCGCTCCAGGGCATGTTCGACAAGGGCGTCCTGCCCGCCGACCTCTTCCGGCCCGACGGCCACAAGAAGGGCATGTCGAACGCCCTGCTCGTCTCCGGCAAGCACACCGCGAGCGGAAACCCGGTCGCCGTCTTCGGCCCCCAGACCGGCTACTTCGCCCCTCAGCTGCTCATGCAGCAGGAGCTCCAGGGGCCCGGCATCAGCGCCCGGGGCGTCTCCTTCGCGGGCGTCGGGATGTACGTCCAGCTGGGGCGCGGCCAGGACTACGCGTGGTCGGCCACCTCCGCCGGGCAGGACATCACGGACACGTACGCCGTGGAGCTCTGCGAGCCGGGCGGCGGCACGCCCACCAAGCAGTCCACCGGCTACCTGTACCGGGGCACCTGCACGCCCATGGAGAAGCTGGAGCGCAAGAACGCCTGGAAGCCGACCCTCGCCGACTCCACGGCCGCCGGCTCCTACCGCATGCAGGTCTTCCGCACCAAGTACGGCATCGTGACCCACCGCGCGAGCGTCGGTTCCAAGCCCGTCGCGTACGTCTCCCTGCGCTCCACCTACCGCCACGAGGCCGACTCGATCATCGGCTTCCAGATGCTGAACGACCCCTCGTACGTCAAGGACGCCGCGAGCTTCAAGAAGGCGGCGCAGAACATCAGCTACGCCTTCAACTGGTTCTACGCCGACTCGCGCGACATCGCGTACTACAACAGCGGCGCCAACCCCGAGCGCGCCGGGAGCGTCGACCCGGCGCTGCCGGTCGAAGGCCGACAGGCGTACGAGTGGCGGGACTTCGACCCGGAGAACAACACCTCGGCGCGGACCCCGCCCGCCGAACACCCCCAGTCCGTCGACCAGGACTACTACATCTCCTGGAACAACAAGCAGGCCAAGGACTTCAGCACGGCGGGCTTCGGCGTCAGCGCCGTGCACCGCGGCGACCTGCTCGACGGGCGGGTCAAGAAGCTCACCGAGGAGGGCGGCGTCACCCGCGCCGCGCTCACACAGGCCATGTCCGAGGCGGCCGTCACCGACCTGCGCGGCGAGCAGGTGCTGCCCGAACTGCTGAAGGTGGTGCGCAGCGAGCCGGTCACCGATCCGCGACTCTCCAAGGCCGTCCAGCAGTTGGAGGCCTGGCGCAAGGCGGGCGCGCGGCGCGACCAGGCGTCGGCGGGTTCCAAGACGTACGCCCACCCCGACGCCGTACGCGTCATGGACGCCTGGTGGCCACTGCTGATCGAGGCCGAGTTCAAGCCGGGCCTGGGCAAGGACCTGTACGACGCCCTGACCGCGCAGCTGAGCACCGACGAGGCACCCTCCGCGGGCCACGGGCCCACGGGGGCGCACGCCGGGTCGGCCTTCCAGTACGGCTGGTGGGGCTACGCCGACAAGGACCTGCGCAAGGTCCTCGGGCAGCCGGTGAAGGGCGAGCTTGCCGACGCCTACTGCGGCGACGGCAAGCTCGACGCGTGCCGCGACACCCTCCTCGCCACCCTCGCGCAGGCCGTCGCCAAGCCCGCCACCGAGGTCTACCCCGGCGACGACGCGTGCCGGTCCGGTGACCAGTGGTGCGCGGACGCGATCATCCACCGCGCGCTCGGCGGCGTCACGCACAAGCCGGTCCAGTGGCAGAACCGCCCGACGTACCAGCAGGTCGTCGAGTTCCCCCGCCACCGGGCCGGAGGGAACTAGGCCATGGCGATCCGCCCGGCGGCGAACACGGCACGCGCCAGTTCCTCATGGCACACGTCGCTGTGCGCGCCGGCGGGCGGACCGCCGCGCCGCACCACCGACGCCGCGTCCACGCTCACACACCCCTTGGTCGGCAGCTTCTCGCCCAGCTTGACGCGCTTGCAGCCGTCCACCGCCCGGAAGCCGTCGTAGCCGATGGCGCCCCAGCGCTCGAACAGGTTCAGGAAGCTCGTGGAGTCACCGGCCAGCTTCGACGCCAGGGGATAGAGCCGCCCCAGGGCGTCGTCGTGGCGCGAGTGGCAGGAGATGAGGGGGCCGTCGATGCGGTGCTGCACACCGTGCAGGGCGCCGCCGCGCGACCGGTCGTGCGGCAGGCGCTCGGCGAACGCGTAGTGCGAGAAGGCCCCTTGGAGCAGCGTCACCGACTTCACCGCGCGTACGTCGGCTGGCATGCCGCGCAGCGCGTACGAGACGAGCCGGCCGCCGAAGCTGTGCCCGATCAGATGCACCCTGATGCCGGACACGTCGGCGGCGAGCAGGCCGATGGCGGGGCCGAGCCCCAGCTGGCCCACCGCGCCCGCCCGCCGCTTCATCGCGTAGTAGGTGCCCTGCCGCAGCAGCTCGTGCGCGCCGTTCCACACCCGGTCACGCAGGTCCCCGAAGAGCGCGGGCTGCCCGGTGTCGGCGCGGGCCGCCGCGAGCACCTCGCAGACCTGGACCGCGTCGTCGGTGAGCATGGCGGGCTCGCCCCCGCCGGTGTCCTCGCCCAGGTTCCGGGCCGGGCTCGTCTCACGCAGGGAGACCAGCTCACGGACGTGCCGCCCGAACTCGTAGACGCGTGAGGGGACATCCGAGCGCTCCGCGAGCAGCTCGGCGATCCGGTCGAGCGTCGGACCGTGGTCGGGGAAGGCGCGGTCGAGCGCCTCCCGGGTGGCCGCGTCGAGGCCGGGACCACCGGGCGGCGCGGCGCCCGCGGCGGCGGCCGAGGGATCGAAGTCGGGGATCGGCTCGTCGGGGAAGCGGATGGCGGGCCAGAGCAGCCCGACGTAGCCGAGGCGCACCCCCGCTCCGGCCAGCTCCTGACAGGGGGCGAAGAAGCGCCGGTACAGCTTGCGGGCGTCCTTCTTGTCGTTGTTCCAGCCGTGCGCGAAGACCAGCAGGTCGGTGACGCTCTCGCGCTCCGTGCCGGACAGCAGCCGCGCGCGCTGCTCGGTGTCGACGTCGCCGTCGGCGTCGAAGGTCAATTCCCAGTAGGGCTCCACGCCGGTATGGTCCTGCCGCCGGGCCCGCCTGACCAGACTCCGCGCGGCTCAGGACAGTTCTCGCTCCCGGGTCTCCGGCAGCGCGAGGACGCAGAGCAGGGACACGACGGCCATCGCGCTCACGTACCAGCCCACCGACGAGGAACCGAACGCCGACTGCAGCCGGGTCGCCACCAGCGGCGAGACGGCACCGCCGAGCACGCCGCCCAGGTTGTAGGCGAGCGAGGCACCCGAGTAGCGCACGTTCGCGCCGAACAGCTCCGGCAGATAGGCGCCCATCGGGCCGTAGACCACGCCCATGCAGAACAGCGCGCCGCCCAGGGCGAGCGCGATGAGCACCGGCTGCCCGGTGTCCAGGAGCGGGAAGAGCACGAGCCCCCACACCGCCGCGAGCCCCGTGCCCACGAGGACGAGCCTGCGCCGCCCCGCGCCGTCGGAGCGCGTCGCGGCGAGCCAGGTGCCGGCCGCGAGGAAGAGGCAGGCCACGAGGGACAGGCCCAGCATGGTGTTGCGGGAGATGTGCAGGGTGCCGGTGGCATAGGCGAGGCAGTACGTCGTGGCGGTGTAGAAGAGGCCGTACGCGACGACCATGCCGCCGGCGCCGAGCAGCAGTTCGCGCGGGTGGCGGCGGAGCACGTCGAGCGCGGGGACCTTGCTGGCCTCCTGCGCCTCCATGACCTTCGCGAAGACCGGCGTCTCGCTGATCCGCAGCCGTACGAAGAGTCCGACGCCGACGAGCAGGAAGGAGAGCAGGAACGGCACGCGCCAGCCCCAGGTGCGGAACGCGTCGTCGGACAGCACGGACGAGAGCAGCCAGAAGACGCCGGTCGCCGCGAAGAACCCGACGGACGGGCCGAGCTGGGGGAAGGCGGCGTACAGTCCGCGCTTCTTCTTCGGCGCGTGCTCCACCGCGAGCAGCGCCGCCCCGCCCCACTCGCCGCCGAGCCCGATGCCCTGGAGGAAGCGGAGCAGGATGAGCAGCAGCGGCGCCCAGATCCCCCATGTGCCGTAGCCGGGCAGGAGACCGACGAGGGCGGTCGAGAGTCCCATCAGGAGCAGCGAGGCCACCAGGACGGACTTGCGGCCCACCCGGTCGCCGAAGTGCCCGAAGATCACCGAGCCGATGGGCCGCGCCGCGAACGCCACCGCGTACGTGGAGAACGACGCCAGCGTGGCGTTGACCGGGTCCAGGGTCGGGAAGAACGCCTGGTTCAGGACGAGGGCGGCGGCCGTGCCGTAGATGTAGAAGTCGTAGAACTCGATGGCCGTCCCGATGAAGGACGCGACGGCGACCCGGCGCATGCTTTCGGGACTGCCGTCGGCGTTCTGCAAGTCCTGGACCTGCGGCTTCTGCTGCTTCTGTGATGCTGTCGCTTCGCTGTGCACGAGCGGCACTCTCACGGTGGATGTAGGGAGCAGTCAATACCTGGGACGGCCTGTCTCGGAAGCTGAGACCGGGTCAGTATCACCGCGGACGGCCCGGCGTCCAGGCCTTTCCTGGACTGCCTGGGGCAGCACGATGAACGCCGTGCCCTGGGCCAGGTCGATTCGGGAGCGGGGTGGCGCGCCGTCGCTCTCGTCGTCCCGTCGCAGCAGCTCCACCCGCCGCTGCTCCAGCTCCGCCGTCTTGTTTCCGTTCACGACCGCGGTGAACTCGTCGAAGGCGATGTTCGACAGCGACCGCCCCGTGCGCCTGCGCAGCCAGGGGATCAGGCCCAGCCCCGTGAACCACCGCCACACGCTCTCCATCAGGGCGAACAACGCCAGCGCACACGTGAACGCCGGGAACGACATCAGCCAGATCGTCACAGATGGTCCCTCGTCATGGGGCCACTGTTCCGGATCCCAGGCGCGCGGGGATCAGACCAGCGCATGATCCGCTTCCCCCGTGCGGCGGAGGCGCCGCGCCCTCCGCCTCCTCGTGGCCGCCCCCTTTCGCCGTGACATACCGACTGGTTAGTCTGCTGTCACAGACGGGCCGCGCGAGCCGTGGTCGAGCCCGAGGCCGAAGGAGACCGGTCGTGGAGACCCTGCAGGACAAGGGAGTAGTCGTCACCGGCGCCGGCGGCGGGATCGGAGCCGCGCTCGCCCGCCGCTTCGCCGCCGAAGGGGCACGTGTCGTCGTCAACGACCTGGACGGAGCCAAGGCCGAGGCCGTCGCCGACGAGGTGGGCGGCATCGCCGTGCCCGGGGACGCCTCCCGCATCGCGGCGCGGGCCACCGAGGCGCTCGGCGGCTCGGTCGACGTGTACTGCGCCAACGCCGGGCTCGGCTCCGGCGGCAGCGAGGCCGCGTCCGAGGAGGTCTGGGCCGCGGCCTGGGACGTCAACGTCATGGCGCACGTACGGGCCGCGCAGGCGCTGCTGCCCGGCTGGCTGGAGCGCGGCCACGGGCGATTCATATCGACCGTCTCCGCGGCCGGGCTGCTCACCATGATCGGCGCCGCCCCCTACAGCGTTTCCAAGCACGGCGCGTACGCCTTCGCCGAGTGGCTCTCGCTCACCTACCGCCACCGCGGCCTCAAGGTCCACGCGATCTGCCCGCAGGGCGTGCGCACCGACATGCTCGCCGCCACCGGCACCGCGGGCGACCTCGTGCTCACGCCCACCGCGATCGAACCGGAGGACGTCGCGGCCGCCCTCTTCGCGGGCATGGCCGAGGACCGCTTCCTGATCCTGCCCCACCCCGAGGTCGCCGCGTACTACGAGGCCCGCGCCGCCACCCCCGACAAGTGGCTGACCGGCATGAACCACATCCAGCAGAAGTGGGAGGCGACGCAGCGGTGACCAAGTCCCCCGAGGCCCCGAACGGTTCGATCTACGCCGCCAAGCCCTGGCTCGTCCGCCTCAACGACGCCCAGCGCGGCCCCGTGAACCCCGCCCCCTCCATGGTCCACGCCTTCCGCGCCGCCGTCGCCCGCGCCCCCGAGCACACCGCCCTCGCCTACTTCGACGGCCGCCTGAGCTACCGCGAGACCGACGCCCTCAGCGACTCCGTCGCCGGACACCTCGCCGCGCGCGGCGTCGCACGGGGCGACCGCGTCGCGATCCTGCTCCAGAACACCCCGCACTTCGTGCTCGCGCTCCTCGGCGCGTGGAAGGCGGGCGCGACGGTGGTGCCGGTCAATCCCATGTACAAGTCGGCGGAGGTCGGTCACGTCCTCGCCGACGCCGACGTGACCGCGCTGATCTGCGCGGACCGCGCCTGGGAGACGTATCTGCGCGACACGGCGGCGGACTCGCCGGTGCGGGTCGTGCTCACCGCCTGCCAGCTCGACCTCCAGAGCCGCGACGACCCCCGGGTCCTCGACTTCGAGCGCCTGCCCGTCGCCGCCGACGCCGACGACCTCCTGGCGGTCGCCCGCCAGGGGCTCCAGGCCCCCGACGGCCGCGGACTCGGCCCCTCGGACGTGGCGCTCATCAGCTACACGTCGGGCACCAGCGGCACCCCCAAGGGCGCCATGAACACCCACCGCAACATCACCTACAACGCGGAACGCCAGCGCACCGGCTCCGGAATCCCGGAGGGCGCCTGCTACTTCGCGATGGCGCCGCTCTTCCACATCACCGGCATGGTCGCGCAGGTCGCGGGGTGCATCGCCAACGCGGGCACCCTCGCGCTCGCCTACCGCTTCGAGGCCGGCGTGGTCCTCGACGCCTTCACCGAGCACCGCCCCGCCTACACGGTCGGCCCGTCCACCGCCTTCATGGCACTGGCCGCCCACCCTTCCGTCACCCGCGCCCACTTCGACTCCTTCGCGCTGATCTCCTCGGGCGGCGCGCCGCTGCCCCCGGCCCTCGTGGAGAAGTTCCGCGCGGCCTTCGGGCCCTACCTCCACAACGGCTACGGCCTCACCGAGTGCACCGCGCCCTGCGCCTCCGTGCCGCCGGGCCAGGAGGCGCCCGTCGACCCGGTCTCGGGGACCCTCGCCGTCGGCGTGCCGGGCCCCGAGACGGTCGTACGCGTCCTGGACGACTCCGGCCGGGAGGTCCCCTTCGGGGAGCACGGCGAGATCGTCGTACGCGGCCCCCAGGTCGTCCCCGGCTACTGGCAACGCCCCGACGCCACCGCCGAGGCGTTCCCCGACGGAGAACTGCGCACCGGGGACATCGGCTTCATGGACCCGGCAGGCTGGCTCTACGTCGTCGACCGCAAGAAGGACATGATCAACGCCTCCGGCTTCAAGGTCTGGCCGCGCGAGGTGGAGGACGTCCTCTACTCCCACCCGAGCGTGCGCGAGGCGGCCGTCGTCGGGGTGCCCGACAGCTACCGAGGGGAGAGCGTCAAGGCGTGCGTCAGTCTGCGTCCGGGCAGTGGGACCGACGCGGAGGAGCTGACCGCGTACTGCAAGGAGCGGCTCGCCGCGTACAAGTACCCGCGCGAGGTCGAGATCCTGGCGGAGTTGCCGAAGACCACAAGTGGGAAGATCCTCCGGCGGGAGCTGCGCTCCCGCGCACAGAACAGTCAGTGACACGAAAGGCAGGTGGCGGCAGTGGCCAGGACGACGGACGGTGACGGCACGCCCGTCCCGCAGCGGCTGCTGGCCGCCGCCACCCGGCTCTTCGCCGACCAGGGCTACGACCGCACCTCGGTGCAGGAGATCGTGGAGGCGGCCGGCGTCACCAAGGGCGCGCTCTACCACTACTTCGGCTCCAAGGACGACCTGCTCCACGAGGTCTACGCCCGTGTGCTCCGCGTCCAGCAGGAGCGGCTCGACGCCATCGCGGACGCGAAGGCCCCGGTCGAGCGGCGGGTCCGCGACGCAGCCGCGGACGTCGTGGTCACCACCATCGACAACCTCGACGACGCCTCGATCTTCTTCCGCTCCATGCACCACCTCGGCCCCGAGAAGAACAAACAGGTACGCGCGGAGCGGCGCCGCTACCACGAGCGGTTCCGGGCCCTGATCGAGGAGGGCCAGGAGTCCGGCGTCTTCTCCACGGCGACCCCGGCGGACCTGGTGGTGGACTACCACTTCGGCTCCGTCCACCACCTGTCCACCTGGTACCGCCCGGAGGGCCCCCTCACTCCGCAGCAGGTCGCGGACCACTTGGCGGACCTGCTGCTGAGGGCGCTGCGGCCGTGAGTCCACCGGGGCCCGACCTGTGGCAGCGTGCCGTCACCCGGTGGGCCGCCGTACTCGGCGGCGCCGCGCTGGTGCTGCTGATCGGTCTGGTGGTGCCTCTCAGCGACAGCAACCTCGGCGGCAACCTCGTGAACGCCGTGGTGGCCGGCGCGAACGTGGCGTTCGTCATCTTCACCTGGGCGGTCTTCAAGGCGGGCCAGGACCAGCTGGCCCAGATGCGCGGTGAGGCGCGGGCCCAGAACGAGGCGTGGCGCAGGGAGTACAGCAACGCCCTGGACACGTACCGCGAGGCCGTGCGCGCCCGCCTCGACCAGTCCGCGCCCCGGGTGAGCGTCACCTTCGACACCTGGACGGCGTGCCTGGTCAGCAACGGGCGCACCACCACGATCCGGCCCGGCACGCCCGTCCCGGAAGGGCCGCCCGGCCTGGCCGTGCGCCTGGCGACCCGCTGGGTGGTGAAGAACTGGGGGACGGAACCCGTCGTGGTGCGCTACCCGCTCACGCCGTCCGGCACCGAGGATGTGCGCGTCTCGCCCTCGGCGGAGCACACCTTCCTCTACGAGCGCGAGTGCGCGGTGGGCGACTGGCAGGCGCGGCACGGGCGTTGGCAGCACACCATCGAGGTCCTGGCCGAGGACCTGGGCGGTGACGTCCTGGACACCCACACCTGGGCACGTGAGATCACGGTCTTCGATGTCGGCGACGTGTCCCGGCTGACCCTGCGGGAACTGGACGTCGTCCGTGGTTCCGTCGCCAAGCGCCGCCGGAGCTATCCGGGCCTGGCGGCTCCGACGGCCTGAGGCCGCGCGCCCCCTCAGAAGGGGACGTCCCCGTCGGGTGGTGGCGGAGGAGGCGCGGGCGCGGGCAGTGCCGCGATCACCCGGTCGATCTGCTCGCGGTGCTCCTCGCGGGCCCGGTACGCGGCCGTCGGCACATGGCCCGCCCGGCAGCGGCGCAGCAGCAGCGCGATGCGCCGTGCGGAATTGTCCAGCATGTAGTACCAGTCGACGGCCGCGCTGGTCCCCTTGGCCGTCTTGAGGGCGAGCAGCTCGTCGATGACGCCGCGGTGCGCGTACCAGCACGAGAGGACCGAGCTGTCGAGGTCGTGCCGCTCGATGATGTCCAGGACGAAGTCCCGCAGTCGCACCAGCTCCTCACGGGTGGCGGCGGACTCGGGCTCGGACGCGCTCGCGGGCGGCGGCGGGGGCGCCGCTCCCGCCGCCGGCATGCGGTAGGCGGCGCGCGCCGCCTCGACGAGGCCGTTCAGCGCCGGATCGTCCTTCCAGCGCCGCAGGTCGAGCAGCTCGGGCTGCAGCCCGCCGTACAGGCACAGCGCGGACTTGGCCGACATCTCGCGCAGGTCGGAGCGGTCCCAGCCGCGGCGCTTGTGGCGGCGTACGTCCGACGTCGCCAGCTGTTCGTGGAGGAAGACGCCGGTGCGGGTGTCGCTGTTGCCGGGCAGGAACAGTTTGCCCCGGTGGTTGTTGACGATGAGCGCGCCGCGGTCCTGGCCGTAGGTCGCGTACAACTGGCTCATGTCGTGGAAGACGGAGATCAGCTGGATGCCGCTGCCGGCCGCCGTCGTGGCGAACGTGTCCAGGTCGTCGAGTTTGGCGATGTTCCCCGCCTCGTCGAGGCAGAGCATGAGCGGGACCTCGATGACTCCCTGGCCGTCCTTCTTGTCCGGCCTGCCGTTGCGGTCGATCGTCTCGTTGACGACCTGCCGGGCCAGGGCGGTGAACAACGGCATGAACTGCCGCTGCTGATGGGGCGGTGCGCACAGGAACAGAGTGTGGTGGCCGCCGTCGAGGAGCGTCTGGAGCGACAGGCGCCTGGTCTGGGCGCAGCGCCGGTCGACACCTTCGAGAGCGAAGGCCTCCAGGGTCGTCGCGGCCGTGGCACAGATGGAGCCGTAGGTGGTGCTGTCGTAGTTCTCGTAGTTGATCAGGCGGCCGAGGCAGCGGCGCCAGCCGCTGGACTGCGTTTCGCTGTTCAGCAGCAGACGCCGCTCCGCCAGGACGTCCACCAGCTCCGCCGCGTTCATCCCGAGCCATTCCAGTACGTCACCCATGGTGCCGCCGGTGCGTGCCGCGGCGAACAGCAGTGGGGTGAGCAGCAGCCGTGCCTGGCTGGACCAGAAGTCGCCGTTGGTGACGCTCTTGAAGTCGGTGCCGGTGGAGAGCGCGTCCGCCTGGCGCACCGCGTCGTCCCAGACCGTGATCGAGTCCAGGGGGCTCCATCCCACGCAGTGCGCCGCGAACCGCTGCCCGATGGACTCGGTGAGCCCGGCCGGGTCGAAGATGAACACCTCACCGAGCGAGCTGCGGTGTTCGAGGGTGGCGGCGACCACGTCGAACCGCACCGAGGTGACCAGGCAGGGACCGGCCCACTCCAGGACCGCGGGGATGACGACACTCGTGGTCTTGCCGCTGCGCTGCGGGCCGAAGACGATCAACGGCTGGAGGACCTCGCAGCGCTGCACGGCGTCGTCGGCGAGGCCCATCGCGACCCGGTGCGGATGGTCCGCGCCCCGCGATGTGCGCAGGAGGCTGTCGGTCGGGTTCTGCGCCATGGCTGTCGCGTCCTTTCCCGAGTCTCCCCCGTCTCTCCCGCCTCCGTCAGGCGAGGCTTCCGGACGTGGTGTCGAAGTCGTACCCCTCGGTGACGGAGTGGACGAAACCCCTGAGCCCGATGTCGCGGAAGAAGGAGATGTAGGCGTCGGCCCCGGCGGCGGGCTGAAGGAAGTACTGCGAGTCGATACGGACCCGCTCCCCCTGCGCGTCGGAGCCGAAGTCCGCTCCGCTGTACGCCAGTTGGAAGAACAGGCCGCTCCAGTCGGAGGCCGAGGGCGCCATGACCTGGAGCTGCTGGATGATGCCCTCGCGGACCGGGTGCGTGCGGCTCACCCGGTAGTCCATGCGGCCGTAGCTGCCGAAGTCCCGGTGGTGCGGGGCGCCGTCGGCGCCGCGGTCGATACGGCCGTCCGCGTCGGGCAGCCGGATCGCGATGTTCTTCATCATGACGTCGAGATTGCGGACCTGCCGGTCGCGCTCGCGGTGCGGGCGGAAGTTGTGGCAGACGACATCGAAGGCGAAGGAGGCGGTGAGCAGCTTCACCCGCTGCTCGATCTCGTCGGCCGCCACCGGTCCGCTGTCGTTGCCCTCCAGGGTCCGGTGCAGTTCCGCGTCGAAGGCGGCGATGGCCTTGATGAGGATGCCGGGCACGGCGGGCATGAAGTGCGTGTACCAGCGGTGGAACGTGCGCAGGGTGGATCCGGGACGGCTGATCTGGATCCGTCCGTCGCCGTGGAGATCCAGGCCGAAGGCGTAGTCGGTGTCCCGGAACTGGAAGTTGAGACGCTCGTCGTTGATGTTCGTCTCCAGGTTCGGGATGTTGGCGAACCGCGCCTCGATGAGCGCCTCCTCGATGGCGCCGTGCAGCCGGAGCGCCACTCGGCTCGCGTCGATGAGATTCGCCCACCGCCCCACACCGGAGAGGATCGCCTCGAAGGTGAACCCCCGGATGTTCCCCACGAACTCGGTGAACCCGGTGCAGAAGTCGTCCCACGTCACCTGGTCGAGGAAGACGCCCGCGTAGTTGCGGTCGCGCAGGGCGCGCTCCAGTTCGTCGTTCACAGATCGGGCTCCGTCGCTGGCCGGTCGATGAGGTTCAGGTGCTCGGGCTGCAGCTCGAAGCTGCCGCTCTTCAGCTGGCGGTGGATCGTCGACGTCACCTCGAAACGCGTGTGCGGTGGGGCGTCGCGCGTGGTGGAGTCGGCGGGGATCAGCTGATTCGCGAGGTCGTTGAGGACGGGGAACAGCTCCTGGTGCAGGCCGCGCGCGCCGAGCTTCGACTCGGCGGCGGCCTTGGCGATCTCGATCTGCGCCTCGGGCGCGATGTCCAGCTGGAATCCGTGCCGGCTGAAGTACTCGCGGTAGAACTTCAGCGGCGACACCTCGTCCCGGCCGAGGATCTCGCGCAGGTCCTCCGCGTCGAGCTCGTCGAAGCGGATGATGATCGGGAGGCGGGCGGCGAGCTCCTCCAGGAAGCCGTACCGGTGCACGTCCTCGGGCCTGATGAGATCCCCCCAGACGGTCCCCCCGCGTTTGTGCTTGACGCTCTGGATGTTGCTGAACGCGCCGGCCGCGATGAACAGGATTCCCTGGGTGTCCAGATCGCGTGGGGTGTCGTACTCGCCGGGCGCCAGGTCGAGGCTGTCGCCCTCGATGAACTGCAGCAGGCGTCGCTGGACCGCCGCGGTGTCGTCGGTGGCCTTGGTGTAGCGCAGTTTGTCGAACTCGTCGAGGAAGATGATCCCGCGGGCCGCGACGTCCTCCGGAGCGTCGCCCCCGGACATCGGGCGGGCGCGCTTCACGAGCGACTGCAGGATGTCCTCAAGGGTGAGGTTCGTCGAACTGCCCGTGCTCACCAGGCGCGTGGAGTCGACCACCAGGCAGGGAATCCTGAGCGCGTCGGCGGCGACCTTGATGGCGTGCGTCTTGCCCGTGCCGGTCGGGCCGATGATGAGCGCGTTCGGCGGCCGGTGCTGGGGGTCCGGCATGTCGAACCACGAGAAGTGCATGTCGATGAGGCGGCTCAGGGCCGTGACCGCCTGGGCCTGCCCCACGACGAGGCGCTCCAGCGCCGCATGTGCTGAGTCGGTCATGTCGCCCTCCCGGCGTATGCGATGGTACGCCGGAAGGACGACATCAGAAGGGGCGTGGAGAAGGACGCACGGGGCGTACGGGGCGTACGGAACCCTCAGAGGTGCTTCAGAGGTGCTTCAGGGTGCTTCAGAGGTACTTCTTCAACTCCCGCCGGGCGAGGGATCGCTGGTGCACCTCGTCAGGACCGTCCGCCAGGCGCAGCGTCCGCGCCGCCGCCCACAGTTCGGCCAGCGGGAAGTCCTGGCTGACACCGCCCGCGCCGTGCAGCTGCACCGCCCGGTCGAGGATGTCGACCACCGCGCGCGGGGTCGCGATCTTGATGGCCTGGATCTCGGTATGGGCACCCCGGTTGCCGACGGTGTCCATCAGCCAGGCCGTCTTCAGGACGAGCAGCCGCAGCTGCTCCACGGCGACCCGCGCGTCCGCGATCCACTCCTGTACGACGCCCTGCTGGGCCAGCGGCTTCCCGAACGCCGTGCGCGAAACCGCCCGCTCGCACATCAGCTCGATGGCCCGCTCGGCCATGCCGATCAGCCGCATGCAGTGGTGGATGCGGCCGGGGCCGAGCCGCGCCTGCGCGATGGCGAAGCCGCCGCCCTCCTCGCCGATCAGGTTCGAGGCGGGCACCCGGACGCGGTCGAAGACGACTTCCGCGTGGCCGCCGTGGTAGTGGTCCTCGTACCCGTACACCCGCATGGCGCGCCGGACCTCAAGGCCCGGGGTGCCGCGCGGGACGAGCACCATGGACTGCTGGCGGCGGATGTCGGAGCCGTCCGGGTCGGTCTTGCCCATCACGATGAAGATCTCGCAGTCGGGGTTCATCGCCCCGGAGATGTACCACTTACGGCCGGTGATGACGTACTCGGAGCCGTCCGGGGAGCGCTCGATGAGCGTCGTGATGTTCGTGGCGTCGGAGGAGGCCACCTCCGGCTCGGTCATCGCGAACGCCGAGCGGATCTCACCGGCCAGCAGCGGCTGGAGCCACCGCTTCTTCTGCTCCTCGCTGCCGAACTGCGCGAGCACCTCCATGTTGCCGGTGTCCGGGGCCGCGCAGTTCAGCGCGGTGGGCGCCAGCTGCGGGGAGCGGCCGGTTATCTCGGCGAGCGGCGCGTACTGGAGGTTGGTGAGCCCGGCGCCGTGCTCGGGGTCGGGAAGGAAGAGGTTCCACAGGCCCTGGCGGCGGGCCTCGGCCTTCAACTCCTCGACCGCGGCCGGGGTGTCCCACGGAGAGGCCAGGTGGGCGCGCTGCTCATCGGCGACGGCCTCCGCCGGATGGACGTACTCGTCCATGAAGGCGAGCAGCTTGGCACGGAGTTCCTCGGTGCGTGCGTCGAACGCGAAGTCCATGGTGCGGTCAGCCTTCCTGAAGGGTGGTCAGGCCGTGCTCGATGAACACGGGTACGAGTTCGCCGATCCGGTCGAAGCCCGCGCCGACCGTCTGGCCGAGCGTGTAGCGGTAGTGGATGCCCTCCAGGATCACGGCGAGCTTGAACCACGCGAAGGCGGTGTACCAGGAGACGGCCGACACGTCGCGCCCCGAGCGCGCGGCGTACCGTTCGATCAGTTCGGCGGGGTCCGGGTGGCCCGGCGCGCCCGCCGTGGTGCTGACGGGGGAGTCGGGCACCTCCAGCCGCGCGCTGTACATCACGAGCAGACCCAGGTCGGTGAGCGGATCGCCGAGCGTGGACATCTCCCAGTCGAGGATGGCCTTGATCCGGTCGTCGTCGCCGATCAGGACGTTGTCCAGGCGGTAGTCGCCGTGGATGACGGTCGGCGCGGGCGAGGCGGGCAGGGAGCGGCCGAGCGCCGCGTGCAGCTCGTCGATCCCGGCGAGGTCGCGGTTGCGGGAGGCGTCCAGCTGCTTGCCCCAGCGGCGCAGCTGCCGGTCGAGGAAGCCGTCGGGCCGCCCGAAGTCGCCGAGCCCGACCGCCGCGGGGTCCACGGCGTGCAGGTCGACGAGCGTGTCGAGAAGACCGAGCACCGCGGCGCGGGTGCGCTCGGGGCCGAGCGGCGCCAGCTCCTCGGCGGTGCGGTACGGCGTACCGTCCACGAACTCCATGACGTAGAAGGGCGCCCCGAGGACGGAGTCGTCCTCGCAGAGCAGGACCGGCGCGGGTACCGGCACGTCCGTCGGATGCAGGGCCGCGATCACGCGGTGCTCGCGCTTCATGTCGTGCGCGGTGGCCAGCACGTGGCCGAGCGGGGGCCGCCGCACGACCCAGCGCGCCGCGCCGTCCGTCACGGCGTACGTCAGATTGGACCGGCCGCCCTCGATCAGCCGGGCGGTGAGCGGCCCGCCGGCCAGGCCTGGCCGCTCGCGGTCGAGGTGGCCGCGCAACTGGTCGAGGTCCAGGCCCGGCGGGTGGTCTGAGCTCATCTTCGCTCCTGATCGGCGTGGCGGTGGCGTGCCACCCCATGATGCCGACCAGTCGGTATGCCGTCCAGAGGCCCCGCCCCCTAAGGGGCGCGGGGCTCCGACGTGGGCGGGCGGACCGATCAGTGATCGTCCCAGTGCCCGTCATGGGCGGCATGCCGATGCCCGTCGTGGACGTAGTCCACATGATCGCCATGCGTGACGGCGTCATGCCCGCAGCCGTCACCGTGCGCGTGGTCGTGACCCCGGTGGGCCGTATGGCCGGTCGGCTCGCACTCGTCGTAGTGGTCGGAGTGGAGCCGGTGCAGATGACCGTCGTGCGCGTAGTCGACATGGTCGCCGTGCGGGACCTCGGGATGGCCGCAGGCCGGGCCATGGATGTGGTCGTGCACCGGGTGTTCGTGGTGGAGCGTGGTCATGGCGCGCACCTTCTGTGACTGCGGGGAGGACTGACCCTCTCAGGCTAGCCCCCGATGCCCCTTTGATCCCGTTATGCAAGTCTTGTCGATGTTTCCCTGTCCTCCGGGAAGGCGACCCATGAAGGCGATCAGCTACCACCGCTACGGCGGACCGGAAGTCCTTGAGTACGGCGAGGTGCGCGACCCCAAGGTCGGCCCCGACTCCGTCCTGGTGAAGGTGCGGGCCGCCGCCGTGAACCCCGTCGACTGGAAGTGCCGCGAGGGCCACCTCGACGGGGCCCTCGACGCGGTCTTCCCCGTGATCCCGGGCTGGGACGTCGCCGGAGTGGTGGTCCAGCCGGGCGCCTCCGTCCCGGAGTTCGCCGTCGGCGACGAGGTCATCGGTTACGTACGCGAGGACTTCCTCTCGCGCGGCACCTTCGCCGAGTACGTCGCCGCCCCCGTGCGCACCCTCGCCCGCAAGCCGCGCAACCTCTCCTTCGAGGAGGCGGCGGGCCTGCCGCTCGCCGGGCTCACCGCCTACCAGGTGATCGAAGAGGCGCTTGAGGTCAAGGAGGGCGACACCGTCCTCGTGCACGCGGCGGCCGGCGGCGTCGGCTCCATCGCGGTGCAGCTCGCCCGGCACGCGGGCGCCCGCGTCATCGGCACCGCCAGCGAGCGCAACCACGACTACCTGCGCGAGCTGGGCGCGGAGCCGGTGACGTACGGGGAGGGACTCGTCGAGCGGGTCCGCGGCCTGGCCCCCGAGGGCGTCGACGCGGCGTTCGACACCGTCGGCGGTGACACCCTCAGGGCGTCCGTCGAGCTCCTCGCGGAGGGCGGGCGGCTGGCGTCCATCGCGGACGGCGGGGTGATCGGCCTTGGCGGCCGCTACTGCTTCGTACGTCCCGACGCGGCCGATCTGGGGCGGCTGACCGAGCTGGTGGAGCAGGGCGTGGTGACGGTGCACGTCGACGAGACGTTCCCGCTGGAGCGGGCCGCCGAGGCACACCGGCTGAGCCAGGAGGGCCGCACCCGGGGCAAGGTCGTCGTCAGGGTGGACTGGGGCGACTGACCGCTCGACCGGGGCAGGGCGGGCTGATCGCTCAACCGGGCAGGGCGGACTGACCGCTCAGACCACCATCGCCGCGGCGCACACGGCGAGCGCGAGCGTGCACAGGGCCGCCGCCCACGCGCCCCGCACGCCGAGCGTCCGGGGCGCGTGGGCGGTCAGCGCGACCATCCTGCGGTGCGCGACCGCCAGGAAGCCGAGCCAGAGCAGCAGGCACAGGGCGCAGACCAGGACGCCGGACGCGGTGAGTCCCCGGTGCAGCACCGCGCGCCCGGCGAGGACCGCCGCGACCGTGCAGGACAACGTCGTACGCCGCCACGCGAGCCGCGTCCGCTCCGGCTGGAGCCCGGGATCACGGACCTGTTCCCGCTCCGTCACCCCTCCCACCCGAAGAGCACGACCACCACCATGGCGAGCGCGACCACCGCGACCGCCAGGCTCAGCACCGTCGGGAAGCGGCCGACGGGCAGATCCTCGCCGCGCCGCATGGCCCGCTCGCAGCGCACCCAGTGGTTGACCGCCCGCAGCGAGCACAGGACGCCCGCGGCGAGCAGCGCAAGGGCGAGCCCGATCCGCCAGCCCCACCGCAGGTCCGGCAGGAACTGGTCCACGGCGAAGCCGCCGCCGATCAGCGCGAGCGCGGTGCGCAGCCAGGCCAGGAAGGTGCGCTCATTGGCGAGCGAGAAGCGGTAGTCGGGGGTGTCGCCCTCCTCGCGGATGCGCTCGGGCGCGAACCACAGCCTCAGACCCTGTACGAAATTGCTCACGGCCGCACCCTAAGCCGTGGTGATCAGCTCGCGCGGAAGGCCCTCAGACGGTGGTAGGCGTCGAGCCCGTCCGGCACCCACTCCCACACGCCGAGCTTGCGCTCCAGCTCGTCATCGGTGAGGAAGGAGTGCCAGGCGACCTCTTCGGCCTGCGGATTCACCGGCAGCTCGCAGCGCACTTCGTAGAGGTACGACCACCAGGAGTGCCCGGCGCCGTCGTCGTAGAGGAACTTGAAGAGCGGTGTGGGGCGCGGGAGCCCCCGTACACCCAGCTCTTCCTCCGCCTCGCGCAGCGCCGCGTCGTCGTACGACTCGCCCGCCCCGACCACGCCGCCCACGAACATGTCGTACAGGGAAGGAAAGACCAGCTTGACCGGGGTGCGGCGGTGCACGAAGACGCGGCCCTCGGCGTCGCGTGCCTGGATGAACACACAGCGGTGGCGCAGGCCGCGCGCGTAGACCTCACCGCGCGGGGCCGTGCCCACGACCTCGTCGTGCTCGTCGACGACGGTCAGGATCTCCTCGCGGGGGTCGGATCGTCCGACGGCGGCATCAGTCATGCCGCCCATCCAACCCCATGGTGATCACTGGCCCATGACGTACTTCACGGTGGGCCCCGCCGTCCAGCCGCCGTCGACGGCGAGCTCCGCGCCCGTCACGTACGACGCGGCGTCCGAGAGCAGGAAGACCATGGCGGCCGCGATCTCGTGCGGCTCACCGACCCGGCCCATCGGCGTGTTGGGGTACTTGCCCTCGCCCTTCTCGATGCCGACCTCGGCGGTCATGGGGGTGTACGTCATGCCGGGGTGGACGGAGTTGACGCGGATGCGGGCGGTGCCCATCTCCACCGCGCCGATCTTCGTGAGGCCGCGCACGCCCCACTTGGAGGCGCCGTACCCGGCGGTGAGCGCGAGGCCCATCAGGCCCGCCGCCGATGAGATGTTGACGATCGAGCCGCCGCCGGCCTCCTTCATGGCGGGGACCACGGTCTTCATGCCGATGAAGACGCCGGTGAGGTTGATGTCGACGACCTTGCGGAAGTGCTCGACGGACTCCGACTCCAGGAACTGGCCGGCCGATATCCCGGCGTTGTTCACCAGGCCGTGGATGCCGCCGAACTCGCCGACCGCCAGCTCGGCGACGCGCCGCCAGTCCTCCTCGGACGTCACGTCGTGGTGCGCGAAGCGGGCGCGCCCGCCCAGCCCGGCGGCGGTGGCCGCGCCCTCCTCGTCGAGCACGTCGGTCAGGACGACGTTCGCCCCGGCGGCGACCGCCTGGCGGGCGGCCTCGGCGCCGAGGCCGCGGGCGGCGCCGGTGATGACGATGGTCCTGCCGGTGAGGTCCTGCTCGGTCATGTCGTCTCTCCAGGGGTGGGAACAAGGGCAAGAGGGGGAAGGGGGGCCCGCAGCAGCGCCGCGGTGGTCTCGACGAGGTCGGCAAGGAAGAGGTCCTCGCCGGTCAGGGGGGCGGTACCGGCCAGGTACTGGCGGGCGCGGTCGCCCATCGCGGCGCCGATCATCGTCAGGGCGAGGTCGAGCCGTTCCAGGCGGACCGGCTCCGGCAGACCGGGGGCGAGGCGGTCCTCCAGCCTCCCGATCAGCTCCCAGTAGACGGTGCCGTCGATGGTCGGGTGAGGGGAACGGCCGCGCACGCCGCTCTCGTGGCTCAGCTGCGCGGAGATCCGCAGGCAGCGGCGGCCGCGTTCGGTGCGCAGCTCGGTGGCCTCGGCGGTGACCAGGGCGGTGAGCAGCGCGCGCAAGTCCGCCGCGGTGTCCCCGGCGCGCTTCAGTTCGGCCCGCTTCGGTTCGGCATGCTCCAGTTCGGCCCACTTCGGTTCGGCATGCTTCGGCTCGGCCCGCTTCAGCTCGGCGGCGAGCACCCGCTCCGTGCGCTCCTGGCGCGCCGCCATCACGGCGTCGAGGAGACCGCCGCGCGAGCCGAAGTGGTACTGCACGGCGGAGGGGTTGCTCTGTCCCGCGAGCCGGACGATGTCCCGCAGCTGGGCGCCGTCGACGCCCTGCGCGGCGAAGACCTCCTCGGCGGCGCGGATGAGCTTCTCCCGGGTCTCGGGACCTGATGTCCTGGCCATGGACCCACTGTAATGCTGGCCATTATTAAAAGCGAGGGGCCACGCCGGCCGGGCAATCTCCCCCGCTCGGCCGGTTGACGTGCGGCACTCCGCTACCCAGGATCTGACCCACCGGTAACTTCGCGGGCCCCTGTCGAGGAGGACGACCCCTTATGGCGTACGACGCAGATGTGATCGTGATCGGGGCGGGACTCGCCGGGCTCGCGGCCACCGCGGAACTCGTCGACGCGGGACGCCGGGTCATCCTCGTCGACCAGGAACCCGAGCAGTCCATCGGCGGTCAGGCGCACTGGTCGTTCGGCGGGCTCTTCTTCGTGGACTCGCCCGAACAGCGGCGGATGCGGATCAAGGACTCCCACGCGCTGGCGCTCCAGGACTGGATGGGGACGGCGGCCTTCGATCGGCCCGAGGACCGCTGGCCGCGCGAGTGGGCCAAGGCGTACGTCGACTTCGCGGCCGGTGAGAAGCGGTCCTGGCTGCGCGGACAGGGCGTGCGGTTCTTCCCGGTCGTCGGCTGGGCCGAGCGCGGCGGCTACGACGCGCAGGGCCACGGGAACTCCGTACCGCGCTTCCACATCACCTGGGGGACGGGCCCGGGGCTGCTCGCGCCGTTCGTGCGGCGGGTGCGCGCCGGGGTCGCGCGCGGCCTCGTCCAGCTGAGGTTCCGCCACCGTGTCACCGGGCTCTCGCGCAGCGCGGGCGCCGTCGACACCGTCAGCGGCGAGGTCCTTGAGCCCTCGGGCACCGAGCGGGGCAAGGCCAGCAGCCGCGAGGTCGCCGGGACCTTCGAGTTCAGGGCCCAGGCGGTGATCGTCACCTCGGGCGGCATCGGCGGCAACCACGACCTCGTACGCGCCAACTGGCCGGAGCGGCTCGGCACCCCGCCCGAGAAGATGATCTCCGGAGTGCCCGCACACGTGGACGGCAAGATGCTCGGCATCGCCGAGGACGCCGGGGCGCACCTCATCAACCGCGACCGCATGTGGCACTACACCGAGGGCATCGAGAACTGGAACCCCATCTGGGACCGGCACGGCATCCGCATCCTGCCCGGCCCCTCGTCCCTGTGGCTGGACGCCCGCGGCGACCGGCTGCCCGTGCCGCTCTTCCCCGGCTTCGACACCCTCGGCACGCTGCACCACATCATGAGCACCGGGTACGACTACACCTGGTTCGTCCTCAACCAGCGCATCATCGGCAAGGAGTTCATGCTCAGCGGCTCCGAGCAGAACCCCGACCTGACCGGCAAGTCGGTGCGCGGCGTCATCGGCCGGGCGCGCTCCGAAGTGCCGGGCCCCGTCAAGGCGTTCATGGACCACGGCGTCGACTTCGTGGTGGAGAAGGACCTCGGCGCGCTGGTGCGCGGCATGAACGCGCTCACCAAGGAGCCCCTCATCGGCGAGGCCGCGCTGAGCCGCACCCTCGCCGCCCGCGACCGCGAGATCGCCAACCCCTTCACCAAGGATCTCCAGGTGACGGCCATCCGGGGCGCCCGCAAGTTCCTCGGTGACCGCCTCATCAGGGCAGCGGCCCCGCACCGCGTCCTGGACCCCAAGGCGGGCCCCCTCATCGCCGTACGCCTCAACATCCTCACGCGCAAGACGCTCGGCGGCCTGGAGACCGACCTCTCCTCGCGCGTCCTGACCGAGGGCGGCGAACCCCTTCCCGGCGTGTACGCGGCCGGGGAGGCCGCCGGGTTCGGCGGTGGGGGAGTGCACGGCTACCGCTCGCTCGAAGGCACCTTCCTCGGCGGCTGCCTCTTCTCGGGCCGCACGGCGGGCCGTGCGGCGGCCCGCGAGGTGAGTTGAGCAGCTCTTTGCCAAAGAGGTTGGTCCAGGTCGCGGGCGAAGTGCGCGGATTAGGAAACGAGTTGGTGAACAACGAAGGTTAGGCTGGCCTTGACGCGGACCAGTATCTACCGCTTTGCTGTGCGTGATCATCCGTACGCGAGCCGCGCCGGGGAGGAAGTCCCGCGGTGTCACCACCCCCGCCTCCACTGGGCCGTTCCCGCAAAAGGGCCGCGGCGCACGCCTTCGACGCCGCACTCGACGACGCCGAACTCGTCGACGCCCGCGCCGCGTTGGGCCAGGGCCGCTGGAACGAGGTCCGTGCGCTGCTCGCCGCCACGGGTGACGACTGGGACCGCAGGGGGCACCGCTTCGACGTCCTCGGGAAGGAACCCACCACCACCGCCTGGGCCCGTGACTGGCGGCTCGTGGAGCCGGAGAGCTACGACGCCGAGGTGCTGCTCGCCTTCGCCGCCGTGCACAAGGCGCTGCGCGGCAAGGAACGCTCGGACAAGGTGCGCGCCCTGTGCCGCGAGGCGGCCACCCGCGTCCCCGCCGACCCGACGCCCTGGCTCGCGCTGCTCCTGCTCGAACGCTCACTGGGCCGCGAGGAGGACGTCGTACGCCTCTTCGACGAGGTCCGCCACCGCCACCCCGAGCACCACCACGCCCACCATCTGATGGTCGCCCGGCTCGCCGAGCGGCGCCCCGGCGCGGGCCAGGACCCGCTGCACGAGGTCTACGACTTCGCCTCCTGGGCGGCCGAACAGGCACCCGCCGACTCGCCGTTGGCCGTCCTGCCCGTCGTCGCGCACGCCGAGCGCTACCGCGTCCTCGCCACCGCCGGCATGGAACCGGCCGACCCGATCGCCTCCGGGCACTGGACCGGGCGCCGCGCCCGCGGCGTCATGAAGGCCGCCTTCGACTGGTGGCTGGAGTGGGAGACGCCCGACGAGCCGGCCCACCCGCGCTGCCACATCGACCTCAACTTCCTCGCCCACGCGAAGTCCTGCGAGGGCAGGGCGGCCGAGGCCGCCGTCCTCTTCCACCGCATCGGACGGCACGCGACCCCGGCCCCCTGGTCGTACCCGGACCGGGACCCGTACAAAGCGTTCACCGCCGCGCGCGCCACCGCGCTCGGATCGGCCTGAACATCCGTACTCCCTGAAAGGACAACCGCGCCATGGCGACGGGCAGTTCGAGCACGAGCGGGACCAGATCCGTCGGCGAACAGACGGGCGACAGCAAGATCAGCACGTACAAGGGCCAGGAACGCGCGCTGCGCGCCGGCCGGCTCGGCACGGCGGGCCTGCTGCTCTCCGTGCTCGCCGCGACCGGGCCGCTGATGGTCGTCGCGGGCGTCATGCCCACCACGTACGGCGTGATGGGCATCGTCGGGCAGCCCCTGCTCTTCCTCATCCTCGGCGTCGTCCTCGCGCTCTTCAGCCTCGGGTACGCCGAGATGAGCCGGCACGTCCACAACGCCGGCGCCTTCTACGCGTACATATCCCGCGGCCTCGGCGGCACCGCGGGCGCGGGCGCCGCGCTGGTCGCGCTCGTCGCCTACAGCGCCCTCCAGGCGGGCCTGTACGGCCTGCTCGGCTTCGAGGTGTCCGGGCTGCTCCGGACGTACTTCGAGATCGAGGTCGCCTGGTGGATCCCGGCGCTGGTCACCGTCGCCGTCGTCGCCGTCCTGGCCTGGCTGAAGATCGACCTGAACGCGCGCGTGCTCGGTGTGCTGCTGCTCATCGAGGTGGCGCTCGTCGTCATCTTCGACATCGCGGCCATCGCGGACCCGGCCAAGGAGGGCCTGTCCCTGCACGCGTTCAACCCGGACACACTCACCGGCGCGGGCGTCGCCACGTCCCTGTGCTTCTGCATCGCCGCCTTCACCGGCTTCGAGCAGGCGCCCGTGTACGCCGAGGAGACGAGCCGCCCGCAGGTCGTCGTCGCCCGCGTGATGTTCTTCGCCGTCGGCTTCGTCGCCGTCTTCTTCGCGCTCAGCTCCTGGGCGCTGACGGTCGCCGCGGGCCCCTCCGGCATCGTCCCCGCCGCTCAGGAACAGAGCGCCGGACTCCTCTTCAACCTCACCGAGTCCCGGCTCGGCGGCACCTTCACCGACGTCCTGCACGTCCTGTTCGTGACCGGCATGTTCGCGGCGATCCTCAGCTTCCACAACGTGGTCGCGCGCTACGCCTTCGCGATGGGCCGCGAGAGGCTGCTGCCCGCCGCGTTCGGCCGCACCAACACCTCCACCGGGGCGCCCGGCACCGGCTCGCTGCTCCAGACCGTCGTCTCCGTCGTGGTCGTCGTGGGCTTCGCCGTCGCCGACGACGGCAAGGCGGGCGACCCGACCGCGCCCGTGCTGCACCTGTTCACCTGGGGCGGCAACATCGGGGCGCTCGGCGTGATCCTGCTGATGGCCACCGCGTCCGTCGCCGTCATCGTCTTCTTCGCCCGCAGGGGCGCCGCCCGCGCCCAGGCCTGGCGGATCGCCGCGTCCGCGCTCGCGGCGGTCGGTCTGCTCGTCATCGCCGGATACACCGTCAAGGACTTCGACGTCCTGGTGAGCGCGGGCCCGGACTCGGCACTCAGCTGGCTGCTGCCCGGCATCATCTTCCTGGCGGCGGCCATCGGCGTCGTCTACGGCGCGATTCTGCGTTCGCGGAACCCGGCGGCGCATGCGCGGATCGGCCTCGGGAACGAGGCGTTCCAACTGGAGAAGGCGTCTTCCTCGCCGGGGGCGTGACGGGGGCCGCGTTGCGCTGCGCTGCTCTTCGCTCGGTCGGATCACCGGCTTCGCCGAGTTCGTCCTCAATCGCCGGACGGCTCAAAAGTCCGTGGCCGCGCCACATCAGCAGCGCGGCCACGGGCCGGAGCCCCGAGGCGGTGTCGACCGCAGGCCGCTAGATGATGAGGGACAGCAGCAGAACCAGGCCCCCCGCGACCACGGAGATGATCGTCTCCATGACCGACCAGGTCTTGATCGTCTGACCGACGTCCAGTCCGAAGTACTCCTTGACCAGCCAGAACCCCGCATCATTCACATGCGAGAAGAACAGCGACCCCGCACCGATGGCCAGCACCAGCAGCGCGGTATGCGAGGTCGACATGTCCGCCGCCAGCGGTGCCACCAGGCCCGCCGCCGAGATCGTCGAGACCGTCGCCGAGCCCGTCGCGAGCCGGATGGCCACCGCGATCAGCCAGGCGAGCAGCAGCGCGGGGATCGACCAGTCCTTGGAGAAGTCCAGGATCATCTCGCCCACGCCGACATCGATGAGCGTCTGCTTGAAGCCGCCGCCAGCGCCCACGATCATCAGCACGCCCGCGATCGGGGCGAGCGACTTCTCGACGGTCGTCGACAGGCGGTCCTTGGTGAACCCGGCCGCACGGCCCAGCGTGAACATCCCGACGATCACCGCGGCGAGCAGGGCGATCAGCGACGAGCCGATGACGTCGAAGACCCGCTGCACGGTGGTCCCGGGGTCGTCGACCACGATGTCCACCAGCGCCTTGGCCAGCATCAGTACGACGGGCAGCAGCACGGTGGCGACCGTCGCGCCGAAGCCGGGACGCCTCTCCAGGTCCTCCGACGGGCGCTGCGGGATCATCTTCTCGGGGGCCGGTACGTCCACCCAGCGGGCCGCGACCTTCGAGAACAGCGGCCCCGCGATGATCACCGTAGGGATCGCGACGAGGACGCCGAGCGCGAGCGTGACGCCGAGGTTGGCCTTGACCGCGTCGATGGCGACGAGCGGGCCGGGGTGCGGCGGGATGAGCCCGTGCATCACGGAGAGGCCGGCGAGGGCCGGGACGCCGATCCGCATCAGCGAGTAGTTGCCGCGCTTGGCGACCATCAGGACCACCGGGATCAGCAGCACGATGCCGACCTCGAAGAAGAGCGGCAGACCGATGACGGAGGCGATGAGGACCATCGCCCAGGGCATCGCCCGCCCTCCCGCCTTGGCGAGGATCGTGTCGACGATCTGGTCGGCGCCCCCGGAGTCGGCGAGCAGCTTGCCGAGGATCGCGCCGAGCGCGATGAGCACACCGACGCCCGCGACGGTCGAGCCGAGGCCGCTGGTGAAACTGGTGATGGCCTTGTCGAGCGGGGCGCCGGCGAAGGCCCCGAGCGCGAGCGACCCGACGGTCAGCGCGAGGAACGCGTGCAGCTTGAACTTGGTGATGAGCAGGACGATGACGGCGATGCCCGCGAGGACGGCGATCCCCAGCTGGGCATGGCCCGCCGAGGTGATCGGTTCGACGGCGGGGTCCGCTGCCAGCATCTCGACGCTGAGATGGGTCACGGTGGGTTCCTTGGACGTGGGTGTGGGCGCGCCCCGTCAGGGGCGCGGGGAACTGCGCGACCAGCCACATGCGGCCCGCAGGTGTGGAAAGCGGCCTTCCGGCGCAGCGCTCAGTCGAGGCTCCGCAGGGCCTCGAAGGCCCGGCCGGCGATCTCTTCGGGGGCACCCGAGACGTCGACGTCGACCCCCGCTTCGTCCGCCCCGAGGGGCTGCAACGTGGCGAACTGCGAATCAAGGAGTGCCGTCGGCATGAAGTGCCCCTTGCGCTGCCTCATCCGGTCCTCGATGAGCTTCCGGTCCCCGGTGAGGTGCACGAAGACGACGCCGGGCGCCACGGCCCGCAGCCGGTCCCGGTAACTCCGCTTCAGCGCCGAGCCGCTGACCACCCCGCCGCGCCCCTCCCGCCCCTGCGCCCAGGCCCCGATGGCGTCCAGCCAGGGCCAACGGTCGTCGTCGGTGAGGGGAGTGCCGGACGACATCTTCCGCACGTTCTCCGGCGGATGGAAGTCGTCGCCCTCGGCGTACGGGACGCCGAGCCGGTCCGCGAGCAGGGGGCCGATCGTGGTCTTGCCGGTCCCTGCCACGCCCATGATCACCACGACGTGGGGGGTGCTCATCGCTTGCCTCGCTGTCTTCATCGGCATCGGTCGGTCGGTTCGTTCACGTCACTGAAACCCATTAGGTATGACGAATTCAAGAGCCTGTGACATAAAAGTCTGACTTATTGTTCACGTGGCTCTCCTCGTACGCTTTCGTCATGACCGCACAGGCCCGAGGGCTGCACTCCCGCGTACTGGAAAGCCTCGGGCCCGCCATCACCGCGGGCGAGTACCCTCCGGGCAGCGTGCTGCGCACGGACGAGCTGTCCCAGCGCTTCGAGGTGTCCCGCTCCGTGATGCGCGAGGCGGTCCGGGTCCTGGAGTCCATGCACCTTGTCGCGTCCCGGCGCCGCGTGGGCGTGACCGTGCTGCCCAGCGAGGAGTGGAACGTCTACGACCCGCAGGTCATCCGGTGGCGGCTCGCCGGCGCCGACCGGCCGCGGCAGCTGCGCTCCCTCACCGTGCTGCGCTCCGCGATCGAGCCGGTCGCGGCAGGGCTCGCCGCCCGGCACGCCACGGCCGCGCAGTGCGCCGAGCTGACCGAGTGCGCGCTCGGCATGGTCGCCCACTCGCGCGGCCACCAGCTGGAGGGCTATCTGAAGTACGACGTCGCCTTCCACCGGGTCATCCTCAACTCCTGCGGCAACGAGATGTTCGCCCGGCTCGGCGATGTCGTCGCCGAGGTCCTGACCGGGCGTACCGCGCACCAGGTGATGTTCGAGGACCCCGACCCGCCCGCCGTCTCCCTGCACGTCCAGGTCGCGGAGGCCGTCAGGGAGGGCGACGCGGCCCGCGCCGAGGCGCTGACGCGGGAGATCGCCCTCGGCGCGCTGGAGGAACTGGACATCCTGGCACCCTGACGCCGGGCGCGCAGACGGGTCAGCGGGTCGGCGACAATGGACGCCATGTCCCGACGCGCCACGCCACGCCCCACGTCCTGCCCCTGCGGGCACCCCGAGCCGTATGAGAAGTGCTGCGGCCGACTGCACCGGGGCGAGGCCGCGGCCACCGCGCCCGAGGAGCTGATGCGCTCCCGCTACTGCGCCTTCGCGGTGCGGGACGAGGCCTATCTGCTGCGCACCTGGCATCCGGGGACCCGGCCGCCCCGCGTGGAGTTCGACCCGGCGCTGCGCTGGGTGGGCCTGGAGATCGAGGACACCACCGAGGGCACCGCGTTCCACACCACTGGCACGGTGACCTTCCGCGCCCGGTACACCGATGGGGGCCGCCCCGACGCGCTGCACGAGCGCAGCCGCTTCGAGCGGCTCGACGGGGCGTGGGTGTACGTCGACGGCACGTTCATCGACTGAGGCCGGGACACCGCACAGCCGACGCGCACAGCCGACGCGCACAGCCGACGCACACGGCTGACGCGTACCCCCGTACGCGCACACTGCGTACGCGCACACCTCGTACGCACACACCCGTCGGGACCCGGCCACCCGCGCACCCGTGCGCATGGGACTGCTGGGAAGCGGAGGTTCACACGGGGTGTGTTCCGGCGGCGCGCGGCCGCTCGCCGGAGCCGCCGCGAGGCCGCCGACGGGCCCAAACGTCCTGTACCGGCCGCCTGTTCGAGCCCCCTGGACCGCCGCGCACATAGGCGGGAACCCTCGCTGCGGCCGCCCGGCACCGCCAGTAGCGTCTGCCTGCCCCCCTCCCTCACGCAGTCCCGTACGCCGTACGCCGTGCGATGGAAGAGGCTCCCGATGGCCGACACCGGACAGCACCAGCAGCACCAGCAGTCCCAGCAGACTTACGAGCGCTACATGGGAGGAACTCCCGAAGCGGAACGCCGGATCTTCGAGCGCCTGGCCCACGAGCTGATGAGGGTCCAGGAGAGGAACCGGCGCGCGAGCCGGTCCGGCGACCTGGAACGCACCCTGCACGCCAAGCCCGCCCTCGGCGTGGATAACGCCCGGCTGCGCTTTTACGACGACCTCCCCGACGCCCTGCGCGGCGGCTTCGCGCAGCCCGGCGCCGCGTACCCGGCGACCGTGCGGCTCTCCAACGCCAGCGGCTTCCGGCAGGCCGACGGGGCACCCGACCTGCGGGGCGTCGCCGTGCGCGTGGCGGTGTCCGCCGAGGAGAGCCACGATCTGCTCGCCACCAACCATCCGGTGTCGCACGCCCGTGACGCCCGCGAGTTCGTGGCCTTCGCCAAGGCCATGGCGGGCGCCACGACCCGTCCGCGCAAGGCCGTCGCGCTGTACGTGAAACTCCCGCTCGCCGTCGGCCCGTCCACGGCCGCCCGTATGCGCCGCAACGTCAAGTCGGCCGCCCGCCGCACGGTCACCAGCCTCGCGGCCGAGACGTACTGGAGCCGCAGCGCCATCCTGTGGGCCGACGCGGGCCCGGTCCGCTATCTGCTGCGCCCCTCCGGCCGCGGCCCCACCGCCAAGTCCGACCCGGCGCGCCGCGACCCGCAGTTCCTGCGCCGCGACCTGGAGACCCGCCTCGCCCGCCAGGACATCACCTTCGACCTGTGCGTCCAGAGGTACGTCGACGAGCAGCGCACGCCCGTCGAGGACGGCTCCGTGGAGTGGGCGGAGTCCGTCGCGCCCGCGCTGCCCGTCGCCACGCTCACCGTGCCGAGCCAGGACCTCGACACCGCGGGGGCGCGCGCCGCGGGCCGGCGCGTCGAGACCATCGGCTTCAACCCGTGGTTCACCACCGACGACTTCCGCCCCCTCGGCAACCTCAACCGGGCCCGCAAGGCCACGTACGAGGCGAGCGCGGCACACCGCCACGGGCTGCGCTTCGTCACCGAGGAGCCGCTGCGCAACAAGCTGCTCGGCGCCCCGGTCGACGCCGTCTTCCGGCGGCTGAACCGCTATGTGCCCTGGCACAAGCTGCCGTTGGACGCGAGCCTGCTCAACCTCGTCTTCCTGCGCAAGGCGCTGCGCCGCTCCAACCTCATCGACACCGACGTGCACGAGGCGCCGCCCAAGACCATGGCGGTGCCCGCCCCGCCCGACGAGCGGCTGCGCACCGTCCGGTCCTACGACGGGTCGTACAACGACCTCTCGCGCCCCGCCATGGGCGCCGTCGGCGCGCCCTTCGGACGCAACCTCAAGCCCGTCTACCGGCCCGACCTCTTCGACGTACCGAACCCGGTGACGGTCAGCAGGCAGCTCCTGTACCGCGACACGTTCCTGCCCGCCACCTCGCTGAACGTCCTGGCCGCCGCCTGGATCCAGTTCCAGGTCCACGACTGGGTCAACCACCGCCGCCACAAGCCGGGCGGCAAGGCCGTCGAGGTGCCGCTGCCACCCGGCGGCACCTGGCAGAACACGCCCGGCGGGCCCGCCGAGCGCGTGATGCGCTTCGCCGAGAACGAAGGCATCGAAGTCCCCGGCGAGCGGCCGCCCATCCTCTTCGCCAACACCGCCTCCCACTGGTGGGACGGCTCCGAGGTGTACGGCGAGAACGAACAGACGGCGAAGTACCTGCGCGAGCCGGACGGCGGCGCCAAACTCCGCCTGGACGACGGCCACTTGCCGCTCGGCCCGAACGGCGTACCGCTGACCGGCTTCGCCGAGAGCTGGTGGACGGGCCTCAGCGCCATGCACACCCTCTTCGCCCGCGAGCACAACGCGGTCTGCGACGCGCTGCGGCACACCTATCCGTCGATGAGCCAGGAGAGCGTCTACCACACGGCGCGCCTCGTCGTCTCCGCCCTCATCGCCAAGATCCACACCGTGGAGTGGACCCCGGCGATCCTCGCCACCGAGGCCATCGACCTCGGCCTGCACACCAACTGGGACGGAGCGCCCGACAAGTGGCTCCAGAAGCTCGGCCTGTGGCTGCTCGAATCCCACTCGCTGACGGGCATCCCCAAGACCCTGCCCGACCACCACACGGCGCCGTACTCCCTCACGGAGGACTTCGTCACCGTCTACCGCATGCACCCGCTGATCCCCGACGACTTCGAGATGCGCGAGCACCACTTCGGGCAGCGCCTGGAGACGCTCGGCTTCCGGGACATCCAGGGCGCCGCCGCCGAGGGCGCCATCCGCAAGACGGGCCTCGCCGACACGCTCTACTCCTTCGGCATCGCCCACCCCGGCGCGATCACGCTCCACAACTTCCCGCGCGCACTCCAGCAGTTCGAGCGCGACGGGGAGATCATCGACCTGTCCGTCGTCGACCTGGTCCGCACCCGCAGGCGCGGCGTGCCCCGCTACAACGACTTCCGCGAAGGCCTGCACAAGCAGCGCATACGCCGCTTCGAGGACCTCTCGCAGGACCCCGAGACCGTCGCCCGCCTCAAGGACGTCTACCGCTCGGTCGACGAGATCGACACGGTGGTCGGCCTCTTCGCCGAGAACCCGCCGCACGGCTTCGGCTTCAGCGACACGGCCTTCCGCGTCTTCATCCTGATGGCCACCCGGCGGCTCCAGAGCGACCGCTTCCTGACCGTCGACTTCCGCCCCGAGATCTACACCCCGCTCGGCATCGACTGGGTCCAGAAGGGCGGCATGAACTCCGTCCTGCTGCGGCACTGCCCCGAACTCGCGGGCCTGCTGCCGCGCGGCGCGAGCGCGTTCGCGCCGTGGCGGCACGTGCAGCCGATGGGCGAAGGCGGCGGGCGTGGCGAACGGTGACGGACACGAGGGGCTGGCCGACCTGTTCGCCCGGCCCCTCCTGGAAACGGTCTGGCGCCGCCGCACCCACCGGGTGAGCCGCGGCGCCACCGTGCCGGCGGGCTCGATGACCTACCGCTCGCCGCACGAGCCGCGCCCCCTGACGGAGCTGGAGGAGGCGGTCCTGATCGCGCTGACGGGCTGCACCGGCCTGACCATGCCGGACCGCCCCTTCGACGACCCGCGCGACGGCAAACCGATCATGGCCAAGCCCAACATGACCATGGCCGGCCGCACCGCGGGCAGCCCCGACAACGCGCAGGGCACGCACTTCTTCCTGATCAACGACTCCGGGACGTACTTCCTGCGCAGACTGCCCCCGGCACCCTCCGAACCCCTCGACGCGACGAGCCTGGTGGAGCGGGCGCGGCAGGCGAAGGTCCGCGTCCTCGACCACCGCCTCGACGTCGCCGACGACCTGCGCGACTTCCCCGCCTACCTGGACTCGAACCGCTTCCTGTCCAACCTTCCCGGTACGACGGTCCTGTTCCCGGTGGTGGACCTCTCCCACCAGTACATCAACGCCCTGATGTATCTGCTCACGCAGCCCGACGACGCCCGCCCCACCCTGGTCGACGACCGCAACTTCCACCGTCCGGCGGGCGTCAAGAAGTGGGTCCGCAACGGCTTCCTGAACGGCGATCTGAAGCTGCCGCTCGGCGCGCTCGGCCCGCTGCGCACCCAGATCGAGGCGGACCTGCTCCTGCAGAACCTCATGCTCACCGCCGAGGCGATGGGCCTCGGCGCCTGGATACACGCCTCCATCAACCCGCAGATCGCCCTCGGCGACCCGAAGTTCTCCCGCACCTACGGCAAGATGCTCGGCTTCACCTTCGTCACCCCGCGCTGGCGCCTGCCGGACCTGTGGCGCTGGCACGTCCCGCTCCCGAAGTACGCGGCCGTCCGCTCGCACCCCGTGGGCCTCACCTCTCCCGAGGGCGAGCCGCTGATCGAGGCCGCGTGCCCGCCCGCGCACCGCACGATGGCGGCGGCGGTCGACTCCGTGATGCGCGCCAAGTTCGGCGCCGGCGGCGTCTACGCCGACAAGGACGTCTTCACCCGCATCTACCGGGAGGACTACGGGCAGCGGTACCTGGCGGAGGCGAGCGAGTACGAGGAGCGGGTGGTCGACTGCGCGCGGGACATCTGTACGTACATCCTGCGGACGCACCGCCGCTTCCCGGCGCATACGGACGCCATCCACGTGCCGGGGGTGTGGCTCCAGGTCCACCATGTCGAGACCGAGTACTACGAGAGGTACTTCACCAACGGGCTGACGGACGCGCACCGGCGGCACGGGGCTCTGTGGGACGGCTGACGCCCCGGCCCCCGCTCCTCGATCGCCGGAGGGGCTGGATTCATGCGCTTCACGCGCTTCATGCGCTTTACGCGCGCTTCATGCCAGCGCCGGTACGGCACAGTCGATGACGAACGGCCCCGGCTCCGCCCAGCCACGCTTGAGCGACGCCGCGAACTCCTCGGCCGTCGTGGCCCGTTCCGCCGGGACGCCCATCCCGCGCGCCAGCGAGACGAAGTCCAGGGCGGGCCCGGACAGATCGAGGAGCCGCCGGGCCCGCGCCCCGCCCGCCGCACCCAGCTCCAGGCCGAGAATCGCGTACGCCCGGTTGTCGAAGACGACCGTGGTGACGTCGAGCCCCTCCCGCGCCTGAGTCCACAGCGCCTGCGGCGTGTACATCGCGGCGCCGTCCCCCACCAGCGCCAGCACGGGCCGGCCGGGACAGGCCACCGCCGCGCCCACCGAGAGCGGCAGACCCTGCCCCATCGAACCGCCGGTCAGCGTCAGCCAGTCGTGCGGCGGCGCCCCGGCCGTCGCGCCCGGCAGCCAGATGCCCGAGGTGTTGGCCTCGTCGACGACGACGGCACCCTCCGGGAGCAGCGCCCCGATCACGGCGGCGGCCGACTCGGCGGTCAGCTCACCGGAGGGCAGCGCGGGCCGGGCGGCGCCTTCCCGTAGAGGAGAGGCGCCGGGACCCACCACCTCCGCGAGCCCTTCGAGCGCCGCCGTCACATCCTCCGCGCCCGCCGCGAGCGTATGCACGGCGCACCCCTCGGGGACCAGAGCGCCGCTCGCCCCCGGGTGGGCGAAGAAGGCGACCGGCGAGGCCGCCCCGGCGAGCACCAAGTGCCGTACGCCCGCCAATTGCTGCCCCGCGCCGGACGCGAGGTAGGCCAGCCGCTCCACGACGGGCCGCCCCGCGCCGCGCTCCAGACGGGCGGGGAAGGTCTCGCACAGCAGCTTCGCGCCGGTCGCCGCGGCCACGCGTCCCGCCGCCACGAGCCCGGCGCCGCGCGCGGCCTCCCCGCCGAGCAGCAGGGCGACGCCGGCGCCGGACCGCAGCGCTTCGGCGGCGCCCGTCACCGCGTCCACCGACACGAGGCCCCGCCGCGCGACGGCGGCGGGCGCGGCCACGGGCGGCGGCCCCGCCTCGGACCAGGACACGTCGGCGGGCACCACCAGCGTCGCGATGGCCCCGGGCGGCCCGGTGGCCGCGGCGACGGCCCGCGTGACGTCGTCGGCGATGTCGGTGGCGTGATACGTACGCCGCGTCCAGGCCGACACCGTGCGCGCGAGCGCCCTGATGTCGGACTCCAGGGGCGCGTCGAACCGCTTGTGGCCGAGGGCGTGGTCACCGACGACGTTGACGAGGGGCGTCGCGGCCCGCCGCGCGTTGTGCAGATTGGGCAGGCCGCCCGCGAGCCCCGGCCCCAGATGCAGCAGCGTGCACGCGGGGCGCCCGGTCATCCGCCCGTAGCCGTCGGCGGCGCCCGTGGCCACGCCTTCGAAGAGGCACAGCACGGGCCGCAGCTCCGGGACCTCGTCGAGCGCGGCCACGAAGTGCATCTCGGAGGTGCCGGGGTTGGCGAAGCACGCGCGGACACCCGCGTCCACGAGGCCGTTGATCAGGATCTGCGCTCCGTTCGGCATGGCGTTCCGCCTCTGCTCGGTGGCCGGGGCGCGCGGTGGGCGCCGGCGCCCGGGTGCGTGGGATAGGCCAGTCTTCACGGGGTGCGGGCCATGGCGGCAGCCGGGATCCGGCCAGCCGCCGGGGGCCCGCCGGGCCCGAACCTGCGCCGCTCACCGGTCAGCCATGCCAGCGGGGTCGTGCCGAGCCGGGCGCGGAAGCGGCGGTGCAGCGTTGCCGGGCTGACCCCCGCGCGGGCCGCGAGGCCGGCCACGGTGAGGGGATCACCGAGCCGCTCGAGCCGCCCGCTCACGGAGTTGGTGACCTCGGCGCCGAAGTCCTTGCGCACGACGTGCAGGGCCAGATCGAGGGCGGCCGCGCTGCCCGCCGCGGTGAGGATGTCGCCGTCGTCCACGAAGAGCACGTCCGGTTCGAGCCGCACGGCCGGAAACCGAAGGCACCGGTGCACAGGCTCAGGATCCGGGCGCCGCGGGCGTGGGCCCGCCGGATGGAGTCGAGTACGGCCGGGGCGCGCGGCACGGTGTCGTCCGGCCGTCCCGGCATGATCAACGTGTCCGCGCTCTCCACGGCGTCGAGTCCGGGCACGCCGGTGAGGGTGAAGAACCCGTGGTACCCCGACGTCGAAGGGATTGGTCCCCTCGTCGACGACGACCACGACCCGGTGCGGCCTCTGTCCCACGAGCGGTTGCGAGGATCCTTGCGTCATATGCGGTTTCTAGCACTCGTGGCGGGGGCCCGTAACGCCGCAAGATCGACTCATGAACACGGAACCCACGAGCACGGAACCCACGAACACGGAACTCACGAGCAGCGAACCCATCGCTCTCGACGCGGCCCTCGCCTCCGTCTTCACGGTCCCGCGCGGCACCGAACACAAGCCGTACGCCCCGAAAGGCGCCCGAATCCTGCTCTTCGAGCCCACCGGCACCCCGACCGTCGGGGACCGCCACGAGGAGGTCCCCGACCACGTGGACGCCACGACGGGTCACGCGCTCTCCGCATAGCCGACCCAGTCCTGTAGCCGCCCCGGTTTTCAGACTTTCGTAAGAGACCCGTCAAGACGCCTGTTGACGCCGTATGGACGGCGTCAACGGCGGCCGGAAACGGCTGAAAGGGAGTTTGTCTCGGACCAAGCAATTCACCCGTCCACTTCCTCAGGAGCTCACGATGGCCGATCTGGCCTTCGTCGCCACCACGATCGCGGTCTTCGCGCTGGTGGCACTTGTCGCCAAGGGGGTGACGAAGCTGTGACCGCCGAGAACGTCGTCGGCCTGATCGTGGCCGTCGCCCTCCTGGGCTATCTCGTCCTCGCCCTCGTCTTTCCGGAGAGGTTCTGAGTACGGATATGAGCCCCGTCCTTGCCGGCGTGCTCCAGCTGCTCGCTCTCATAGCGGCGCTCGCCCTGGCATACCGCCCCCTCGGCGACCACATGGCCCGCGTCTACGGCTCGACGAAGCATCTGCGCGTCGAGAAGTGGATGTACAAGGCCATCGGCGCCGATCCCGACACCGAGATGCGCTGGACCGCGTATCTGCGCGGAGTCCTCGCCTTCTCCGCGGTCGGCGTCGTCTTCCTCTACCTGCTGCAGCGGCTCCAGGGCTCGCTGCCCGGCTCGCTCGGCTTCAAGGCCATCGACCCGGACCAGGCGTTCAACACCGCGGCCTCGTTCGTGGCGAACACCAACTGGCAGTCGTACTCCGGCGAACAGGCCATGGGCCACGTCGTGCAGACCGCCGGCCTCGCCGTGCAGAACTTCGTCTCGGCGGCGGTGGGCATCGCCGTCGCGGTGGCCCTCGTACGCGGCTTCGCCCGCTCCCGCACCGGGGAGCTGGGCAACTTCTGGGCCGACCTGGTGCGCGGCGTCGTCCGCGTCCTCCTGCCGATCTCCGTCATCGGCGCGCTCGTCCTGGTCGCCTGCGGGGCCCTCCAGAACTTCTCCGGCATCCACGAGGTCGGCCAGTTCTCGGGAGGGACCCAGCAGTGGAACGGCGGCGCGATCGCCACGCAGGAGGTCATCAAGCTGCTCGGCACCAACGGCGGCGGCTACTTCAACGCCAACTCCGCCCACCCCTTCGAGAACCCGGGCCCCTTCTCGAACCTCTTCGAGATCTTCCTGATCCTCCTCATCCCCTTCGCGCTGACCCGCACCTTCGGCAAGATGGTCGGCTCGGTCAGGCAGGGCTACGCGCTCCTCGCCACGATGGCGACGATCTGGCTCGGCTTCACCGCGCTGATGATGTGGACCGAGTTCCACCACGGCGGCCCGGCGTTGGACCTGGCGGGCGGGGCGATGGAGGGCAAGGAGACCCGCTTCGGGGTCGGCGGCTCGTCGATCTTCGCGGTGGCCACCACGCTCACCTCCACGGGCGCCGTGAACTCCTTCCACTCCTCCTACACCGGCTTCGGCGGCGGCATCGAGATGCTCGGCATGCAGCTCGGCGAGATCGCGCCCGGCGGTGTCGGCTCCGGTCTCTACGGCATGCTCGTTATGGCGATCATCGCCGTGTTCATAGCGGGCCTGATGGTCGGCCGTACGCCGGAGTACCTGGGCAAGAAGATCGGCACCCGCGAGATCAAACTGGCTGCCTGCTACATCCTCATCACCCCGGCACTCGTACTCGGCTTCACGGCCGTGTCCATGGCGCTGCCCACGCCCAAGGACTCGATGCTCAACTCCGGGGCGCACGGCTTCTCCGAGGTCCTGTACGCCTTCACGTCCGGCGCCAACAACAACGGCTCGGCCTTCGGCGGCCTCAGCGCGGACACCGACTGGTTCAACACCACGATCGGCCTCGCCATGCTGCTCGGCCGCTTCCTGCCGATGGTGTTCGTCCTCGCGCTCGCGGGCTCGCTGGCCGCGCAGACTCCCGTCCCCCGGACCGCGGGCACGCTGCGCACCGAAAAGCCGCTCTTCACCGGGTTGCTGGTCGGCGCAATCATGATCATCACCGGTCTCACCTACTTCCCCGCGCTCGCGCTGGGACCGCTTGCCGAGGGGCTGGCGTCATGAGCACACACACCAAGAAGCAGGAGACGGCCGCACCGGACACCGGTCCGGTCACCGCTCCCCACCACGACGCGACCCGCCAGGACGCGACCCGCCAGGACGCGCCCCGCCAGGACGCGACCCAGCGGCACGGCTCCACCGGCGAGGGCAAGGTCGGCGCGGGTCTCTTCGACCCCGCCCAGCTGCTGAAGTCCCTGCCGGACGCCTTCCGCAAGCTGCACCCGCGGGTCATGGTCAAGTCACCGGTCATGTTCGTCGTCCTGATCGGCTCGGTGGTCACCACCGTGCTCGCGGCTCTGGACCCGGGGGACTGGTTCGGCTGGGCGATCACCGCCTGGCTCTGGCTGACCACGGTCTTCGCCAACCTCGCCGAGGCGGTCGCCGAGGGCCGCGGCAAGGCGCAGGCCGACACGTTGCGCAAGGCCAAGACCGACACCGTGGCCCGCCGCCTGACCGGCTCCTCCGAGGAGTCGGTGCCCGGCACCGAACTGCGCGTCGGCGACCTGGTGGTCTGCGAGGCGGGCGACATCATCCCCGGCGACGGTGACGTCGTCGAGGGCGTGGCGAGCGTGGACGAGTCCGCGATCACGGGCGAGTCGGCGCCGGTCATCCGCGAGTCGGGCGGCGACCGGTCCGCCGTGACGGGCGGTACGAAGGTCCTCTCCGACCGCATCACCATCAAGATCACGACGAAGCCCGGCGAGACGTTCATCGACCGCATGATCAACCTGGTCGAGGGCGCGGCACGCCAGAAGACGCCGAACGAGATCGCGCTCAACATCCTCCTCGCGTCCCTCACCATCGTCTTCCTGCTCGCGGTAGTGACCTTGAAGCCGTTCGCGATCTACGCGGGAGCCGACGACCAGACCTCCCTCATCGTCCTGACGGCGCTGCTCGTCTGCCTGATCCCGACGACCATCGGCGCCCTGCTCTCCGCGATCGGCATCGCGGGCATGGACCGCCTGGTGCAGCGCAACGTCCTCGCCATGTCGGGCCGCGCCGTCGAGGCAGCGGGCGACGTCTCCACCCTCCTCCTCGACAAGACCGGCACCATCACGCTCGGCAACCGCCAGGCCGCCGAGTTCGTCCCGGTACGCGGCACCACCGAGGCGGAGCTGGCCGACGCCGCCCAGCTCTCCTCGCTGGCCGACGAGACGCCCGAGGGCCGCTCCATCGTCGTACTCGCGAAGGAGAGGTACGGCCTGCGCGAACGCCACCAGGGAGAACTGACCGGCGCCGACTGGATCCCCTTCACGGCACAGACCCGCATGTCGGGCGTGGACCTGGACGGCCGCAAGGTCCGCAAGGGCGCGACCGGCTCGGTCATCGCCTGGGTCAAGGAGTGCGGAGGAGCCGTCGCGGCGGACACGCAGGCCCTCAACGACCGCATCTCCCAGGCCGGTGGCACCCCGCTCCTGGTGGCCGTCGAAGACGCCGAGGGCGCCCGGGTCCTCGGCGTCATCCACCTCAAGGACGTCGTCAAGGAGGGCATGCGCGAGCGCTTCGACGAGCTGCGCCGCATGGGCATCAAGACCGTCATGATCACGGGCGACAACCCGCTGACCGCCAAGGCGATCGCGGACGAGGCGGGCGTCGACGACTTCCTCGCCGAGGCCACGCCCGAGGACAAGATGGCCCTGATCAAGCGCGAGCAGGCCGGCGGCAAGCTGGTGGCGATGACGGGCGACGGCACCAACGACGCCCCCGCGCTCGCCCAGGCCGACGTGGGCGTGGCCATGAACACCGGCACCTCGGCCGCCAAGGAGGCCGGGAACATGGTGGACCTGGACTCCAACCCCACCAAGCTCATCGAGATAGTCGAGATAGGCAAGCAACTCCTGATCACCCGGGGCGCGCTGACGACCTTCTCGATCGCCAACGACGTCGCGAAGTACTTCGCGATCATCCCGGCCATGTTCGCGGTGGCGTACCCGAGCCTCGACAAGCTCAACATCATGAACCTCTCGTCGCCCGAGTCGGCGATCCTCTCCGCGGTCGTCTTCAACGCCCTGATCATCGTCGCGCTCGTGCCGCTGGCCCTGAAGGGCGTGCGCTACCGGCCGATGAGCGCGGACCGGATGCTCCGCCGCAACCTCGGCGTCTACGGCCTCGGGGGGCTCGTCGCCCCGTTCGTCGGCATCAAGATCATCGACGTACTCATCTCTCTCATCCCCGGCATTGGATGACGCGCCCATGAACAACTCCGTACGGAACACCGCCCGGCTGCTCGGCGCGGGCCTGCGCGCCCTGACCGTCCTGACCGTGGTCTGCGGCGTCCTCTACCCGCTCGCGGTAACAGGCGCAGCCCAAGCCCTCTTCCATGACAAGGCCAACGGCTCCGAGATCGAGTCGCACGGCAAGGTCGTGGGCTCCGAACTCATCGGCCAGCGCTACGACCTGCCGCCCAAGAAGGGCCGGAAGACACCCGGGCCCGACCTCAGGTGGTTCCAGCCGCGCCCCTCCAACGGCCTCGGTGAGAACAGCGTCAACACCGAATACAAGCTGCTCCTGTCCGGCGCCACGAACCTGTCCGGCGACAGCGAGGCCCTGATCGCCCAGATCAAGGACGCCAAGGCGGCCGTCATCAAGGACAACTCCACCGCGACCCACCGCGTCAAGCCCTCCGACGTGCCCCCCGAGGCGGTCACCTCCTCGGGCTCGGGCCTGGACCCGCACATCTCCCCGGCCTACGCCGACCTCCAGGTCCACCGCGTGGCGAAGAAGAACCACCTGAGCGTGGCGCGGGTCCAGAAACTGGTCGACGACCAGACCGAAGGCCGAACCCTCGGCTTCATGGGCGAACCCCGCGTCAACGTCCTCAAGCTCAACATCGCTCTCAGGGAAGAGGCCGGAAACAGCTGACGGGCCCAACGGCCGACGGCGGGCGCCCCCAACGCGAAAGGCCCCAGTTCGATGAACTGGGGTCTTGCCGGTATCCGAGGGAGGACTTGAACTCTCCACTCGGGCACCAGCAGTTTACTTTGTTGACCTGCACTGATATGCCCAACACGCCGCGGAGTTGACGGCTGGCGTTGGTCATGCGTTGGTCACGTGACCAACCAGGGCAGGGCAGGGCCCCTTCGCCCATCCACCCACGATCGTCTGTGGCATGGTGTCGCGATCTCTGGTCAGCCCAGGGCCGCCACCGCGCCCGCAATGAGAGAGCGGGCCGCCGCTCCCCGAGCGGCCTGCTGAGAGAGGCGTTCAAAGGCACGGGCGTACAGCTCGACCTGACTCGGCTGTGTGAGGGTGGAGGCGGCATCCAGCGTGTCAGCGTGCACCCTCTGGTCGTCGAAGATCGTGAAGGTCGGCATGGGCCAGATGACCCGCTGTTCCGAGAACGGAACGATGCCCACTGCGACGTTCTGAAGTTCCATGACCCCGAGCAGGTGACCAAGCTGCGCCGCCATGGTGTCGGCACCGCACAACCGGTATCGCAACACCGACTCCTCCAAGACGAAGGAGAACCGGCGTCCGCCCTTGCTCAACACCTCGTTACGCCGTATCCGAGCTGTCACGGCGTCGCTCACGTCATCCGGTGTCCCACGGAAATCCGCAATGGAGGAGAGCAACGCGGAGGCGTACCCCGGAGTCTGAAGGAATCCGGGAATCACGTCGGATACGTAGACGCGGAAGGCCTTAGTTTGTTGGTACAGGTCGCCGGTGCTCTCTTGGAGTCTCCGGAGACCCGTTCGCTGGAGCCGCTTCCACTCCACATGTGCCTCAGCGGACTGCCTGTTGGCCGCGATCAGGTCGGGTGCTTGTTCCTCAGCGGCGCAGGCCCGGCACCACGCTCGGATGTCGGCGTCGGACGGAGGCGTCCTGGCGTTCTCGATCCGGGACGACTTCGACTCTGACCAGCCGCACCTGACAGCCAGCTCACGCCCGCTGATCCCCGCGTCCTTCCGGATCTCACTCAGGCGGCCCGAAAGATTCTCTCGGGCCTTCTGGACGCGTGAAGAGGGATGCTGGGTCATGAAGCCGGCCCTCGTCAGATCTTGTACTGGTGGTGCGGGATCGCTCGCTCCCAGACCGCTTCGAACGCGGCGGAGCACAGCTTCACGGCTTCCGGATCGGCCGTGATCTCGTCCTCCACCACCGCGCCATCGCCCGAGAAGTGGTGCACCCGGAGCACGGTGTCATCGAAAAGCCAGAAGTCGTTCCCCGGCAGGGCGACAGTTGTGGCCCGTCGCCGTGGCAGCCAGCGGACTCGCTCACCTGCCGTGACGTTGGCGTGGGTGACGTAGTGCTCCCAGCGGATGTACTCCGATACCGGCTCGGAGACCACCCGCGCCCTTCGGATCACTACGCCTCTGGCCACTGTGTCAGCGATCATTTGGTCATAGGGGTGCCACCAGGACTCGCGATCCTCCCAATTGATCCGCTCGCCACGCTTCCACGCCTCGAACCGGTCCGTTGTGGCGTACGAGTCCCGCAGCTCCAGGTGGACGGCGGATCGCTCGCACTGGCCAAGCAGCTCAGCGAAGCTGGGCACGCTCGACGGCATCACATGCCTCCCTGATCATTGGAATCATCCGGGCCGGAATCCTGACGATGGCCTCGCTGTCGGGCACCGGACCATTCGCGGGGCTGGTGCCCTCGCATTCCGCCTGCGTCTCTGGGGTCGGCTTCCACCCCTGCAACAAGATCTCCTGCGCTTCCTCGTCCGCCCACACGGTGGGGCAGTGGTCCCGGTCAGTGTCAGGGTCGATGCCGACGAACTTCGCAGCCATGGCTGGCTCCCTGGTCTAGGGGCTTGCTCGGACTTGCACGAGCGTCGTCGACCAGCAGAGACATCGTCAATACAGCTACTGGCCACGCTAATCGCTGTGCAAGCTCATGCAAGTTTGTGGATCGGGGGCATCGCCCGCGAGAACGATGCGTACATGCCGACCGACAAAGAGCCAAGCCAGCAGACAGCCCCCAGCGGTTGGCGGATGGACCCTATCCCGAGCCGTCCGGCGTACCAGGATGGTGATGGGAACATTCGCGTCCCCGTGTGGCTGACGAAGAACGGTCGGCATATGGCAGACACAGAAATGGTCCTGCTCCCGTCTGAAGCCGCCTTGCTGGCCGACAACCTGACCAACGCGATGCGCGACAACTCCAGGTCGATACTGCACGAGACCTTTCGGGAGAGCGCAACGGCTCTTGGCCCGGGTGTCGTGTTCGTGTCGAAGTCGGATCAGTACCAGCTCTGAGTCTGTCTCGTCTTTGACCTCACAGGAAGGCACACCCATGCCCGGAACCGACCTGTACAGCCTGCCTCTCGACGGAGCCACGTTCTTCAAGGCGTGCGGAGGCAACACGCATCCGGACGGCGAGTCGTGCGCGACACTCGCGAAGATCGGCCCGGACGCATGGGCGCTGGGCGACGACAAGCGCCCCGACCTGGCCCCGCTGCGCTTCACCACCGCCGAACTGGACGCGGCCGGTATCGACCCGGCCCGCTTCGGCCTGTCCGCCTGACGGGCCATCCCTGGCGCCCCCGGTCCTGGCTCACCCCCGAGAGGCAGGGCCGGTGGGCGCTCGTCTTCTTCCTGCACTGAACGGGACGACAGTTGCACCACCACGGCTACCTGTGGACCGGCTCCAAGCAACGGTTCGACGACGAGGCGCTGAGGCGGCCTCCGCATCCTGATCCTCCTCCGGCCGGTAAGCCGGATCTGATCGCGCGGTACAAGGAAGTGAAGGCGGAGTTCCCGACCGTGGACCTGCCGCCGCTGGAAACGGCGCACTGGCTGATCAAGCCCGCGAAGCTGGTGCGCGGTACCTGGGAGGAGCCGAAGGAAGCGGCGGAATGGCTCGGGCAACGACTGGCGGAGTACGCGCCCCGGTTCGCCTCCGAGTCGGACCGCGACAGTACGCGGCTGGCGCTACTGGTTCACTGCGCTGCCGATCGGCTGAGTTGGGGTGGAGACGTGTCCCACGGCTTCTACCTGGAGAGGCCCGCGTTTCTATCTGTAGCTCTGGTGACGTGCTCCCCGAACCGTGCCGCACCGGACCTTGTCTGCCCGACCGTCCACACCTGATGAGGGGAGCGCACCACGATGCCCCGTTCGATCCTGCGGTATACGAAGCACCGGATCACTCAGCAGGCGGACACAGAGGTGACGTTCGAGGCGAAGTGCCTGACGTGTGCCTGGGAGGCCAAGCCTGCGGCGGACGGCGCGACAGTGGATGTGGAGTGCATGAGCCACACCGGCCGGACAGGGCATACCCGGTTCCGGCGCCTGTGCACATCGGTCGCCTTGGTCGAACGGGCCGAGTAGGGCCAAAGCAACAAAAGAGCCCCGGCCAAAGATGGGCGGGGGCTCGCTTCATTGGTTGGTTAAAGGAGCGCTCGGAAGGGGTTGGAGTCGCCGAGCGGTTCCGGGCGCTTCGGTTCGGGCGCGGACTCCGGGGCCTGCTTGGGCGCTGGACGGTAGGCGTCCATCCGTAGAACCGTGGCTCCATTCCGCTGCGCTCTGGCCGGCCCCGAATCGGGGACCGGTTCCGGCTGCGCTTCCCGTTCCTCTGCATGACGGTCACCACCACGTCCGGCAGTGCCTTACTGTCTGCGGGACGCCCCACTGTGGACCGTCTACGCCGCGACCGGAGTGCGGCGCAGCGAAGCCCTGGGCATGAAGTGGTCCCTCGTCAACTGGGCGGAGTGCTCCATCGAACTGGGCTGGGTCGTAGTTGAGGAAGGCAACACCTACCGGCTGCGGAAGCTGACCAAAGACGGTGACGCCAACGCCATGATCTACGTGGATCAGTCCGTGATGAACGTCCTCAAGTGGCAGAAGGAGCGCCAGGACGCGGAGCGGGGGCGCCTCGGCTCCGCGTGGACTGATCATGACCTCGTGTTCGCCCGCGACGGCTTCAAGCTCTACCGGGGCGAGGCAGGCGGACCGCAGGACCCCGAGAAGGTCTCGGCGCGGTGGCGCACTCTCCGGAACCGTCTGCACCTGCCAGACGACTTCCGCATCCACGACTGGAGGCACAGCAAGGTCACGAACGATCTGGAGGCCGGGGAGAACCCCGTGGAGGTCTCCGCGAACGTCCGGCACCACTCGCCGGGCTACACCAACCTGGGAAGTCTCTGGGCTGTTGGTCACGTGGTTGGTCACGCCACAGCCCGGAAAAGCAAAAAACCCCACGCGAAGTGGGGTCTTGCCGGTGTCCGAGGGGGGACTTGAACCCCCACGCCCGATAAAGGGCACTAGCACCTCAAGCTAGCGCGTCTGCCATTCCGCCACCCGGACCAGGTGTCTGTCTTCGCGGGGTGTTCCCCGCGGCGACACAGAGAACATTACCAGGCTTCCGGGGGCGCTCGATCACCCCCGCCGGGGCTGTGAACTGCTGATGACGGCACCTGCCCGGCCTTGGGCGCGGGGCCACGGAGAGAGAGGATGTGGGGGACCACCAGCTGCGAATGCGGGAGGAGCCCAGCGTGAGCGGGTCCAGCACGGGCAAGGCCGTCACCGGTGAGGACGAGGTCGTCGACCTCTGCCGCGAACTGATCCAGATCGATACGAGCAACTACGGCGACCACTCGGGCCCGGGGGAGCGCAAGGCCGCCGAGTACGTCGCCGAGAAGCTCGCCGAGGTCGGTCTCGAACCCAAGATCTTCGAGTCGCACCCAGGCAGGGCCTCCACGGTCGCCAGGATCGAGGGCGAGGACCCGTCGCGGCCCGCGCTCCTCATCCACGGCCACACCGACGTCGTACCGGCCAACGCCGCGGACTGGACGCACCACCCGTTCTCCGGGGAGGTCGCGGACGGCTGCGTGTGGGGGCGGGGCGCCGTCGACATGAAGGACATGGACGCGATGACCCTCGCGGTCGTCCGGGACAGGCTGCGCACCGGCCGCAAGCCCCCGCGTGACATCGTCCTCGCCTTCCTCGCGGACGAGGAGGCGGGCGGCACGTACGGAGCGCGGTACCTCGTGGACAACCACCCGGACCTCTTCGAGGGGTGCACGGAGGCGATCAGCGAGGTCGGCGGCTTCTCCTTCACCGTCAACGAGAATCTGCGGCTCTACCTCGTCGAGACGGCCCAGAAGGGCATGCACTGGATGAAGCTGACCGTGGACGGCACCGCCGGCCACGGATCGATGATCCACAAGGACAACGCGATCACCGAGCTGAGCGAGGCGGTCGGGCGTCTGGGGCGGCACAAGTTCCCGGTGCGCGTCACCAAGACGCTGCGGCACTTCCTCGACGAGCTCGGCGACGCCCTCGGCACCGAGCTCGACCCGGAGAACATGGACGAGACGCTCGCCAAGCTCGGCGGCATCGCCAAGCTCATCGGCGCCTCCCTGCAGAACACCGCCAACCCGACACAGCTCGGCGCCGGCTACAAGGTGAACGTGATCCCCGGACAGGCCACCGCGCACGTCGACGGCCGCTACCTGCCCGGCCACGAGGAGGAGTTCCTCGCCGACCTCGACCGGATCCTCGGCCCGAACGTCAGGCGTGAGGACGTGCACGCGGACAAGGCCCTGGAGACGACGTTCGACGGCGCGCTCGTGGACGCCATGCAGACCGCCCTGCGGGCCGAGGACCCGATCGCGCGCGCCGTGCCGTACATGCTCTCCGCCGGCACGGACGCCAAGTCCTTCGACGACCTCGGCATCCGCGGCTTCGGCTTCGCGCCGCTGAAGCTGCCGCCGGAGCTGGACTTCGCGGGCATGTTCCACGGCGTCGACGAGCGGGTGCCGGTCGACGGCCTCAAGTTCGGGGTCCGGGTACTCGACCGATTCATCGACGCTTCCTGACAGCAGCGGCTTTACATGCTGAAACGACCCTCCAATAATCGCCAGGGCGTGCGTACTTGACTGAAAAGAGTGAAAGAGACCATAGGTTCGTAGCCCCGCAGTTTTCTCCTCGTTACAGGTGGTGCAGTCCGCGGCTGGGACTGCATTGCCAACAAGGAGGAATAATGATCAAGAAGGTCGTCGCTGCTGCGGCTGCTACTGGTGGTCTCGTGCTCGCCGGTGCGGGTATCGCCACTGCCGATGCCGGTGCTCAGGGTGCCGCCGTGAACTCTCCCGGTGTGGCCTCGGGCAATGTTGTCCAGGTCCCCGTGCACGTGCCGGTGAACGCCTGCGGGAACACGATCTCCGTGGTCGGGCTGCTGAACCCCACCTTCGGCAACTACTGCGTCAACAAGTGACGTTGTGCCTCACCCCTTGAGGGTCTGAGTCCGTCGGCCCCGGAGTGCACGCCATGCGCTTCGGGGCCGACGGGCATTCCACGTCCGGGCGAACACGTCCGGACGTACTTCGGAAGGCAATAGGCAGGGAACAGCTATGCGACAGGTCACACGCAAAGGCTTGATCACTGTGGCGGCCGCGACCGGCGTACTCGCCGTGTCAGGCGGCTACGCGCACGCGGACTCGACCGCCCGAGGGGGCAGTTCGAACTCGCCCGGTGTGCTGTCGGGCAATACCGTCCAGGCTCCCGTTCACGCCCCGGTCAACGTGTGCGGCAACACAGTGAACGTCGTCGGGGCCCTGAACTCCGCGGCGGGCAACAAATGCGCCAATTCATCCCACGGGGGCGGCGGCGGTGCACCCAGGCCCTCCGGCGGGGCCAAGGCCGAGGGTCGCGCCAGCGACTCGCCGGGCGTCGGCTCCGGCAACAACGTCCAGGCGCCGGTGCACGCGCCGGTCAACGTCTGCGGCAACAGCGTCAACGTCGGCGGCCTCGGCAACGCGGCCGCCGGCAACAAATGCGCCAATGACTCCGGGGACTCGGTGACCCCGCCGGGCGGCGACAAGCCCCCGACGGACCCCGAGGAGCCGGGCAAGCCGGAAGAGCCGGGCAAGCCTGAGGAGCCGGGCAATCCGGGTGAGCCGGGTGAGCCGGGCAAGCCGGAACAGCCCGGTAAGCCGGAGACCCCGGGCAAGCCGGGAGAGCCCGGGAAGCCCCACGACCCGGTCGATCACGTCAAGCCGAACCACCCGGGCACGCAGATCGCCGCCCCGCCCGAGGGCACCTCGCGGCTCGCGGAGACCGGCAGCTCGCTACCGGTCGGCCTCGCGCTGCCGGTCGGCGCGGGCGTGCTGCTCGCGGGCACCGTGCTGTACCGGAGGGCGCGGGCGGCCGCCTGAGCCGGTCTGAGCCGAGGACACCGGAACGGAGCGGGCCCCGCAGCGGCGGGGACCCGCTCCGTTCTCCTGTTCCCGGCGTGGCGTTCCCGGCGAGGCGTTCCGGCGAGGCGTTTCCGCCGTCCGCGGCTCGGCGTCTGCGCCGTCCGCGGCTCAATCCGGCCCGCACCCACTCACCAGGTGGCCCGCACCTGGCGGATGATGCGCCGTTTCAGCCGCACTCTGCGGCTTCCGTCGGGATGCAGGCTCAGTCGGTCCAACTCCCAGTGTCCGTACTCCGCGTGGTCCGTCAGCAGACGTGTGGCTTCCTTGCGGGTGACCCCGCGCGGTACGTACACGTCGACAAATTCGTATTCCGGCATCGCATCTATTGTGCGGGCACGGGCCCGGTACGGATAGCGTCTGCACTATGTCTGATGCTGCGCAGCCCACCGCTGCCGAGGTACGTGCCGCCGCCGAGGCGGTCAAGACCGCGCTCGACCGCCACCTGGCCGCGGTCGAACGCAGGTCGGGCGAGGACGATCCGGCCGTCTATGAAGCGTTCAACGAACTCGCCGCCGCGGCCGAGGAGTACGACGAACTCCTCTACGACCGCTACGACGAGGTCACGCCCTTCGAGATCCCCGCCACGGAGGGCGCGCTTCCGCCGTACCGCGGCCCGGAGGAGGCGAACGCGCTGAGCGTGCTGATCCGCCGCGACTACGCCGTGGCGGAGCCGCAGCGACTCCTCGCCCAGGCCCAGCGGGTCGCCGACATCGACGCGACCGGGCAGGGGGGCGCCGGACCGGCCGATACCGTGCACGGCGCGCTCGGTGTCCTTTTCGGCGAGTTCGAACCGGACGAGATCGCCTCCCGGCACAAGGAGTTCGGCCTGGAGGAGGGCGACTCCACGCTGTGGGTCACCGCGTCGGACGCCCCCGCCGAGCCGGGGGAGTGGCTGGAGACCCCCTTCGACCAGGCCGACCCGCACCGGGTGGTGTGCCGCTTCGACGTCAGCGCGGTCTTCGACGACGACCTGGACGACGAGGGGCTCGACGGGCTCGACGCGGACCCGGACATCGATCCCGACATCGACCCCGATGTGGCGGTGCCCTTCGACGAGATCGAGGAGATCGAGGAGATCGAGGAGATCGAGGAGGTCGACGTGAGCGGTGGGGCTGACGAGACCGGCGAGGCCGGCGAGGCCGACGGGACCGGCTCCGGTCTCCGCGGGGCCGGTCGCTGACGGCCTACGGTCACGCCGACGGGCGCGCCGCTCCCTCAGGGGCGGCGCGCCCGCTCATGGCCGAGGCGGGCGGGCGCCGCTCAGGAGGTGGCTGACGGAACCTGCGGGCGCAGCAGCGTCCCCAGGCGCGTCGTACGGTCCTTCCAGAGGCGCTCCGCCACCGCCTGGGGCAGCGCCTGCTCGACGCCCTGCACGACCGACAGATGCCGCTCGCCGCGGCTGAACGCGGTGTAGACCCACGGCCGCGTCAGCAGCTGCGCCGCGTCGCCGGGCAGCACCACGACCACCGCGGGCCAGCGCAGCCCCGTCGCCTGGTGCGCCGTGAGCGCCCAGGCGTGCCGCACCTCCTGCTCCACCCGCTCCTTGCGTACGACGACGGGGGCGCCGTCACACTCCAGGTGCAGCCCCTCCGCGTCGGCCCGCACCACACTGCCGAGCGTCGTGCGGCCTGCCGCCGGGACATGGGCGATCCGGTCGCCGGGGTCGAAGCCGCCGAACCGGCCCGGGCCGGGATTCAGCCGCTCCTTCAGCGCGGTGTTGAGCGCGCGGGTGCCCGCGGCGCCGCCGTGTCCGGGCGTGATGACCTGCGTCTGCTCGGCGGGCACGCCGATCGCCCTCGGCACCGAGTCCGCGACGAGCTGCACCGTGCGGTGGATCGCCTCGGCGGCGTCGCGCACCGGGACGAGCACGACCTCCTTGCCGGGCGCCTCGACCTGGTTCAGCTCGCCGATGCCGATGCCGGACGTCAGCTCCCCGAGGGGGCCGGGGTCCGGCGTGCGCGAGACGACCTGCGGGCAGCAGCGGGCGGCGACGAGGTCCGCGAAGACCCGGCCGGGGCCCGCCGACCACAGCACGCCCGGGTCGCCGCTGAGCACCAGCCGGGCACCGTCGGGCAGCGACTCCACGAGCATCGCCGCGGTCTCCACGTCCAGCTGAGGGGCGTCCAGGACCACCAGCAGGTCGAGCGCGAGGGCGCCGTCCGCGTCGCGCCCGGGGCCCTGGGCCCCGGAGAGCAGCCCCGCCACGGTCACGGTCGCCTCGTCCATGCCGGTCGCCCGCGCGAGGCGGCGCCGTCCGTCGGCGCTGTGCGCGGCGGCGCAGACCCGAAGGCCCAGCGCCGCGGCCGCGGTGACCAGCGCGGCGGGCTCGGCGCGGGCCGCCTCGCCCCCGGAGTGCAGCACGAGGCCGTGCCCGGCGACGGCGCGGATCAGCTCGGCCGCGGATCCGGACGCCTGAGCCGCGGCGGCCTCCCAGCCGGTGTCCTGGGGGCCCGAGCCGCCATCTTCCTTGGGCAGGGAGTTGATGATCCGGGCGAGCCCGTCGGCGAGGCTCTCCTCCGCCATCGCGTACCGTTCGAGGCCGATCAAGACGCGCACCGGGCGCTCCGACTCACCCTCCTCGCCCTCCTCGTCCCCTGTGCTCTCGTCGTCCGAGCGCTGGACCGGCACCCCGGCCCCTTCGACGGCGTCCTGGAAGACCAGGGCGTCGCCCTCCGCCAGCGCGCCCTGCACCGCGGCGTCCGGATCCGGGACCGCGCGCTGCCCCAGGGCCGCGGTGAGCGCGGCGGCGTCCAGCGCCGTGTGCCCCGCGACGGCCGCCTGCTCCAGGAGCCAGACGGTGATCGCACGGCCCCTGCGCTCGTCGTCGGGCCCGCACTCGGAGCCGAGCAGCGCCCTGGCGAAGCCGTCGGCCTGCTCGGGCCGCACTCCGGTGACCCGCAGCAGCTGCCAGGGATCGGCGCGCAGTTGCCCCTCGGCGCCCTCGCCGAGTGCGGCCGCCGTCGGCGCGGCGAGCGCGGCGGGGGCACCTCCTTCGGCGAGCACGGCGCGGACCGCGTCGACGGTCTCCTCGGCGGGCGCCGCCACCGCCGGCTGCCGCGGGCGCACGGGCTCCTGCGCGGGCGACGGCGCGGGCCTGCGCCGCGCCGTCTCCGGCTCCCGGAAGGCGCTGGCGACGGGCTTCTCGCCGCTCTCCACGGCGCGCACGGCCGCCAGCAGGTCGGCGGCCGTTCCGCTCAGCTTCGTCCCCGCCTCGATCGGCCCCTCCTTCGACGCCTTGCGCTGCTCGATCCGCTCCCGCAACTCCCGCTGCGCGGCGATCTCCGCCTCGGCCTCGGACAGCTCGGTGGCCTTGACGGTGCCGTCGGCCGTGGCCACGGCGGGGCTCTCGACCGTGCCTTCGGCGCCGGCCTCGGCCGCCTCCGATGCGGCGTCGCTCTCCGTCGCGGCCTCGGAGTCCCGCTCGGCCTCGACCTCGGCGTCGGCGTCGGCCTCGACCCCGGCCTCGGGGTCCTCCGCGGCGGCGGGTTCCGTACTCACAGCGTGCTCCAGTCGTGATCGGGATAGCGGTGCACCGGCGCCGACACGTCGTCGAGCGCCTGGCAGATCTCGTCAGGAAGACTAAGGGTCTCCACTGACAACGCGGCCGTGAGCTGCTGCGCGTTGCGCGCGCCGACGATCGGGGCCGTCACCCCGGGGCGGTCCCGCACCCACGCGAGGGCGACCTGGAGCGGGGTCGCCGCGAGCCCGTCGGCGGCCGTCGCGAGGGCGGCGACGATGTGGCCCGCCGCGTCGTCGAGGTACGGCGCGACGAAGGGCGCCATGTGGTCGGAGCCGCCGCGCGAGTCGGCGGGCGTGGCGTGGCGGTACTTCCCGGTGAGCACACCCCGGCCGAGCGGCGAGGAGGGCAGCAGGCCCACCCCCAGGTCGACGGCCGCGGGCAGCACTTCCCGCTCGACGCCGCGCTGCAGCAGGGAGTACTCCATCTGTGTGCTCGCGATGCGGGCGCGCGCGCCCGGCATCGCCAGCTGCCAGGTCGCGGCCTTGGCGAGCTGCCAGCCGCAGAAGTTGGAGACGCCCGCATAGCGGGCCCGGCCGCTGCTGACCGCGATGTCGAGGGCTTGCAGGGTCTCGTCCAGGGGTGTCGCGGGATCGAAGGCGTGCACCTGCCAGAGGTCCACGTGGTCGGTGCCGAGGCGGTTGAGCGAGGCGTCGAGTGCGGAGAGGAGATGGCCCCGCGAGCCGTTGAAGCGCCGCTCGGGGTCGGGCACGCTGCCGGCCTTGGTGGCGATGACCAGATCGTGCCGGGGCACGAGCCGCTCGATCAGGCGCCCGAGCAGATACTCGGACTCCCCGTCGCCGTACACATCGGCGGTGTCGACGAGTGTGCCGCCCGCCTCCCAGAACACCTTCAACAGATCGGCGGCGTCGCTCTCCTCGGTATGACCCCAGGTGAGGGTGCCGAGCCCGATCCGGGACACGCGCAGGCCGGTCCGGCCGAGATGCCTCTGCTCCATGGGCGCTGAGATTACTGGCCGGGCTCCGGTGGCGGGCGAGCCTGTGGACAAACCAGCGACTGTGGAGAACTCGGTCACCCATGAGGTGAACCGTCGGGCCCCTGCCGGATCGGGCGGCCGCGCGCTACAGTCCCCGCACAGGGACGTTACTCACGAGTACAGCGGTAAGGGGATCGGCCATGCAGCTCGGGATCAACCTCGGCTACTGGGGCGCCGGGATGGACGCGGACAATCTCGCGGTCGCCAAGGAGGCCGACAGGCTCGGCTACGCGGTCTGCTGGGCCGCCGAGGCGTACGGCTCGGACGCCGCGACAGTGCTCACCTGGGTCGCCGCGCAGACCGAACGCATCGACATCGGATCCGCGATCTTCCAGATCCCGGCCCGGCAGCCCGCGATGACCGCGATGACGGCCGCCACCCTCGACTCGCTCTCCGGCGGCCGGTTCCGCCTGGGTCTCGGTGTCTCGGGGCCGCAGGTCTCCGAGGGCTGGTACGGCGTGAAGTTCGACAAGCCGCTGGCCCGCACGCGCGAGTACGTCGAGATCGTCCGCAAGGCCATGACCCGCGAGCGCCTCTCCTACGAGGGCGAGCACTGGACGCTCCCGCTGCCCGGCGGCCCCGGCAAGCCCATCAAGCTGACCGTCCACCCGCAGCGCGAGCACATTCCGCTGTACGTCGCCGCGATCGGCCCGAAGAACCTGGAGCAGACCGGCGAGATCGCCGACGGCGCCCTGCTGATCTTCCCGGCCGCCGAGCACCTGGAAGAGACGGCGCTGCGGCACTTGCGCGCCGGGCGCGAGAAGGCCGGCAAGACCATGGAGGGCTTCGACGTCGTCCCGACGGTGCCGATCGCGGTCGGGGCGGACGACCGGCTCGACACCCTCGCCGACATGTTCCGGCCCTACACCGCGCTGTACGTCGGAGGCATGGGCAGCCGCAAGCAGAACTTCTACAACCAGCTCGCGCGGCGCATGGGGTACGAGAAGGAGGCCGCCGAGATCCAGGACAAGTACCTGGCGGGCGACAAGGACGGGGCGGCGGCCGCCGTGCCGGGGCAGCTGATCGACTCGACGACGCTGCTCGGTTCCGTGGACCGGATCGCCGACCGGATGCGGGCCTACGCCGAGGCTGGTGTGACCACGCTCACGCTGTCGCCTGCGGGCTTCACGCTGGAGGAGCGGATCGCCGCGCTGCGGGCCGGCACCGAGGCGCTGGAGCGCGCCGGTCTGGCGTAACGCGCCTGTCCGGCGTAACGCGCCTGTCCGGCGTAACGGGAAGAGGGGGTTTCCGCGGCCGTGGTGGGGGCTCGGGGGGTCTTCCCCGCCACGGCCGTCACGGGGCACAACGCGCCGCGGGGCCCCACGGTTACGGCCTCGGGGCCGCCGTCGCCGTCGTTCGTTCGGCGCAGCTGACCTGTACACCTGTTGCTCAGCGGCGAACCTCGCACTTGACTACTTCTTTGCGGAGGTTCGCGTAGCGGAGGTTCGCGTACAGCGGGTACAGGGGCATGGAGGTGCCAGTGATGCTTTCGGCCAGGAGTGTCTTCCAGGAGATCATCGACAACGACGAGTCGTTCCGGCTCTTCTGCTCCATCGCCGCCAGCGGTGAGACCCAGGGAGGCTGGGAGAACGGCCGCATCGCCGCGCTCGTCCCGGCGGACGAGCGCGCGCTCGCCCCCAAGATCGCCCGGCACGGCGCCGACGAGGACAAGCACGGCAGGATCTTCGACGCGTTGCTGAAGAAGCGCGGCCTGACCCGCGTCGAAGTACCGCACGAGACCGACTACACGATGTTGCTGGAGAAGCACGGCATCGGCCTCGCACACGAGCAGCTGAGGGTCGACGAGCCGCTGACCGTGCAGGACATCGTCACGTACCTCGCGCACAGCAGGGTCACCGAGCAGCGCGCCTCCGAGCAGATGCGGCTGCTGCTCAAGTACTTCGCCGATCACCCGGACATCGGCCGCGCGGTGAGGATGATCTCCAACGACGAGGACAACCACCTCGCGTACTGCCATGAGGAACTGCTGCGCTTCGCGGCCGCCGGGTACGGCCACGCCATCCAGCGCACCCTGCGCGAGTGCGCGCTCGCCGAGACCCGCGTCCACCGCGACGTGAGCCTCGCCGTGATGGACCACATGGGGCGCATCCTCCGCTGGCCCCCCAGCAAGCGGAAGCTGCTCGCCGCGGGCATCGACGCGATGTACGCGTACGAACGGCTCGGCGGCTGGCGGCGGATGGCCTCCCTGCGGCTGCCCGAGCGGCGCGACGCCCTGGGCGGGCCCGCGGCCGCGGCGGCCGAATTCGCCTAGGCGATGCCGTTCGCTACATCCAGCCCCGCTGCTTGAACATGCGGTACAGGACCACTTCAAGGACGGCCATCAGGGCGATCACGGCCGGGTAGGCCCACCACCAGTGCAGCTCCGGCATGTGGTCGAAGTTCATGCCGTAGACCCCCGCGATCATCGTGGGGACCGCGGCCATGGCGGCCCAGGCCGAGATCTTCCGCATGTCGTCGTTCTGCCGCACGCTCATCTGCGCCAGATGCGCGGACAGGATGTCCGACACCAGCCGGTCCAGGCCCTCCACCGATTCGTTGACGCGCGTCAGGTGGTCGTTGACGTCCCGGAAGAAGGGCTGCGCCGTCTCGTCCACGAAGGGCACCGCGGGCCCGAAGGGGCCCACTCCGGAGAGGCGTGCCAGAGGCAGGGACAGGGGTCCGGTGGCCCGGCGGAATTCGAGGATCTGCCGCTTGAAGTTGTAGATCCGGGACGCCGTGTGGCGCGAGCCGCCGTCGTCCGGCGAGAAGACCTCCGTCTCCAGGACCTCCAGGTCCGCCTGCAACTCGTCGGCGACCTCCAGATAGTGGTCCACGGAGGCGTCGGCGATCGAGTACAGGACCGCCGTGGGCCCGTGCTTGAGGACGTCGGGCTCGGCTTCCAGACGGTGGCGTACGACGCCGAGCGGGGCGCCCTCGCCATGGCGGACGGTCACCACGAACGAGTCGCCCATGAAGAGCATGACCTCGCCGGAGGAGACGGCGTCGCTGTGGGGCTCGTACACGACCGGCTTGAGGACCATGAACAGCGAGTCGTCGTAGATCTCCAGCTTGGGCCGCTGATGGGCCTTGAGGGCGTCCTCCACGGCCAGGGGGTGCAGTCTGAACTCCTCGCTGACCTTGTCGAACTCCGCCTCCGTCGGCTCGTGCAGGCCGACCCAGACGAATGCCTCATGGGTGGCCCGCGCCTCGTCCAAGGCGTCGGAGAAATCCTGCGGGCCCTCGCTGCGACGACCCTCGCGGTAAATGGCACAGTCGACAATCACACTGCGCATTGTTCCCAGCCACCCCGGGGGTTGCACTTCCTCGGCGCTTAGGCTGGACCGCATGCCCACGTTGATCCTCGTCCGGCACGGACGCTCCACCGCCAACACAGCGGGTCTGCTCGCCGGGTGGACCCCCGGCGTGGCCCTCGACGAGCGCGGCGCCGCACAGGCCGCCGCGCTGCCCGCCCGGCTGGCCGCCGTGCCCCTCGCCGAGGTCGTCACGAGCCCGCTGCAACGCTGCCGGGAGACGGTCGCGCCGCTGCTCGCCGCACGCCCCGGGCTCCAGGCACACGGCGAGGACCGCATCGGGGAGTGCGACTACGGCGACTGGTCGGGCCGCAAACTCGCCGAGCTCGCCGACGAGCCGCTGATGGAGATCGTCCAGCAGCATCCGTCCGCCGCCCGGTTTCCCGGCGGGGAGTCCATGCGGGCCATGCAGACACGGGCCGCCGAGGCGGTACGCGAGTGGAACGCGCGCGTGGAGCGCGAGCACGGCGAGGACGCCGTGTACCTGATGTGCTCGCACGGGGACATCATCAAGTCCCTCGTCGCGGAGGCCATCGGGCTCCACCTCGACCTGTTCCAGCGCATCTCCGTAGAGCCCTGCTCCGTCACCGTCATCCGCTACACCCGGCTGCGCCCCTTCCTCGTACGCCTCGGGGACACCGGTGACTTCGCCTCGCTCGCCCCTCGCGAGGAGCCGCCGGGCGGCGACGCCACGGTGGGGGGCGGTGCGGGCGCACCGTGATCGTCGCCCGCAGTAGGGTGAAGCGGCTGACACGGGACCGGTGGTCCCGCTCAGTGGTCCAGCCGTCGTCGCGTCGAAGCCGTCGCGTCGCCAGTACTCGCAGTCGATCCAATGGAGACAGGACGTGTCCCGTCAGGTGTTCCTCTACGACCCCCCGGAGCGTTTCGTCGCGGGAACGGTCGGGCTGCCCGGACGGCGTACGTTCTTCCTGCAGGCCTCGGCGGGCGTCCGGGTGACCAGCGTCGCCCTGGAGAAGGCCCAGGTGGCCGCGCTCGCCGAGCGCATGGAGGAACTCCTCGACGAGGTCGTGCGCCGCAGTGGCGGCAACGCCGCCGTGCCGGCCGTCGCCCCGACGGAGATCACGGACAGCGCGCCGCTCGACTCGCCGGTGGAGGAGGAGTTCCGCGTCGGCACGATGGCGCTCGCCTGGGACGGCGAGGAGGAGCGGATGATCGTCGAGGCGCAGGCCCTCGTCGAGCTGGACGCCGACTCCGAGGACGACCTCGCCGAAGCTGAGGAAAGGCTTTTGCAGGACGAGGAGAACGGCCCGCCGATGCTCCGCGTGCGGCTCAGCGGGGCCCAGGCCCGCGCCTTCGCCAAGCGGGCCCTCGACGTCGTGAACGCGGGCCGCCCGCCGTGCCCGCTGTGCAGCCTCCCGCTCGACCCGGAAGGACACGTATGCCCGCGCCAGAACGGATACCGGCGGGGAGTGTGAGCACCGACCCCGTCACGCTCCTCACCCACGGGGAGCTGACCGTGCGCGGGCAGATCCGTGAGGCCTCCAACGCGGTGCTCTACTGCACGGTCGCGTACGAGGGTGAAGAGGCCGCCTGCGTCTACAAACCGGTCGCCGGGGAGCGGCCCCTGTGGGACTTCCCCGACGGCACGCTCGCACAGCGCGAGGTCGCCGCGTACGAGGTGTCGCGGGCCATGGGCTGGGACCTGGTGCCGCCGACCGTGCTGCGGGACGGGCCCTACGGCGAGGGCATGTGCCAGCTGTGGATCGAGCACTCCGGGGACGAGGAGCTGCTCGCCCTGGTCGACGGCGACGAGCCGGGAGACGGCTGGAAGGCCGTCGGACGCGCCCAGGTCGACGAGGAGCGCACCGCGCTGCTCGTGCACGCGGACGACGCCCGGCTGCGGCGGCTCGCGGTGCTCGACGCGGTGATCAACAACGGCGACCGCAAGGGCGGCCATCTGCTGGCCGCCGACGGACGCCTCTACGGCATCGACCACGGTGTCACCTTCAACGCCGAGGACAAGCTGCGGACGCTGCTGTGGGGCTGGGCGGGCGAGCCGCTGACCGAGGAGGCCGTCGAGGTCCTCCAGGGCCTGCGGGACGCGCTCAAGGAGGGCGCCGCCCTCGCCGAACGGCTCAACGGGCTCATCACGGAGGCGGAGACCGAGGCGCTGCGCGCGCGGGTGGAGTCCATGCTGGAAACCGGACGCCATCCGGAGCCGTCCGGCGAGTGGCCCCCCATCCCCTGGCCCCCGGTGTAGGACCCCGCACAGGACGTTCGACACCGCAAGAGGGCCCCTTCGGCCACCATTCGATGATCCCCACTCGTATACGGACGCCCCGTCCGGTTAGGCTCAGGGCATGCATGCCTGGCCCGCTTCTGAGGTCCCCGCCCTTCCTGGCAAGGGCCGCGACCTCCGGATCCACGACACCGCGACCGGTGAACTCGTCACCCTCGACCCCGGTCCCGTCGCCCGTATCTACGTCTGCGGCATCACTCCGTACGACGCCACCCACATGGGTCACGCGGCGACCTACAACGCGTTCGACCTCGTCCAGCGCGTGTGGCTCGACACCAAGCGGCAGGTTCACTACGTCCAGAACGTGACCGACGTGGACGACCCGCTCCTGGAACGCGCCACCCGTGACGGCAAGGACTGGGTCGAGCTCGCCGAGGGCGAGACCGCTCTGTTCCGCGAGGACATGACCGCGCTGCGGCTCCTGCCGCCGCAGCACTACATCGGAGCCGTCGAGGCGATACCCGGCATCGTGCCGCTCGTCGAACGCCTCCGGGACATGGGCGCCGCCTATGAACTGGAGGGCGACACCTACTTCTCCGTCGAGTCCGACGCCCACTTCGGGGAGGTGTCCGGGCTCGACGCCGCCGCCATGAAGCTGCTCTCCGCCGAGCGCGGCGGCGACCCCGAGCGTCCCGGCAAGAAGAACCCGCTCGACCCGATGCTCTGGATGGCGGCCCGCGAGGGTGAGCCGAGCTGGGACGGCGGCTCGCTGGGCCGCGGCCGGCCCGGCTGGCACATCGAGTGCGTGGCCATCGCCCTCGACCACCTGGGGATGGGCTTCGACGTGCAGGGCGGCGGATCGGATCTCGCCTTCCCGCACCACGAGATGGGCGCGTCGCACGCCCAGGCGCTGACCGGCGAGTATCCCTTCGCCAAGGCGTACGTCCACGCCGGGATGGTCGCCCTGGACGGCGCGAAGATGTCCAAGTCCAAGGGCAACCTCGTCTTCGTGTCGAAGCTGCGGCGCGACGGCGTCGACCCCGCGGCCATCCGCCTCGCCCTCCTCGCGCACCACTACCGCGCGGACTGGGAGTGGACCGACTCCGTCCTCACGGAGGCCGTCGCGCGGCTCGGCCGGTGGCGCGCCGCCGTGTCGCGTCCCGACGGGCCGTCCGCCGAGGCGCTCGTCGAGGAGATCCGCGAGGCCCTCGCGAACGACCTGGACGCGCCCGCGGCGCTCGCCGCGGTCGATCGCTGGGCTGCCCGGCAGGCTGCCGAGGGCGGGACGGACGAAGGGGCGCCCGGCGTTGTGTCGCGGGCGGTCGACGCGTTGCTCGGCGTGGCCTTGTAGGGGGTTTCCGCTAGGTCGATCGCCCTTCGGGCTCGTCCTCAAACGCCGGACGGGCTTCAACCCCTCGTCCTGACGGCTTGGATCCTGCTGTCCGGACGGGCTTCTCAACCTGGCGCCGAATGGGCCGCTCCGGAAATCCAGGAGCGGCCCAGCAAAGTCCATGGCCCCGGGGCCCGCCGCCGCGCTAGACCTCCGCCATGAGATCTCCCACGCGCTTCAGAACGGCGGTCGCCGCCGCCCTGCTGGGCCTGTTCGCGGCGTTCGCGGTGCCCGGTGGTGGTGCCGCGCAGGCCGCGGACGAGCCCGCGACCACGGTCGGCGACATCACCGGCTTCGATGCCGAAGGGCCCGTCTACCGGCTGACCGCGGACGACGCCGAGGCCCGCGTCAGTTTTGTCTCCACGGAGACCTTCCGGCTCGAACTCGCCCCCGACGGGAAGTTCACCGACCCCACGGGCAAGGACATCGTCCTGCCGCAGGGCCGGGCGCCGCGCACCAAGTGGGCGGAGAAGAGCGACCGTTACGAGCTCAGCACCTCCAAGGTGACGCTGCGCGCCTACAAGTCCCCGCTGCGCTTCGCCCTGTACCGCGCCGACGGCACCCGGCTGTGGGCCGAGTCCAAGGGTCTTTCCTGGACGAAGGACGGCACCACGCAGAGCCTCGCGCGCGGCGCCGACGAGCAGTTCTACGGCGCCGGGATGCAGAACGGCCGCGGCAACACCTCGCACCGCGGCAAGAAGGTGGAGGTCAGCGTCGACTATGAGTGGAACGACGGGGGGCATCCCAACTCCGTGCCCTTCTACCTGTCCTCGGCGGGGTACGGCGTCTTCCGGAACACCTACGCCCCGAATACGTACGACTTCGCCGAGCCCGTGACCGCCACCGCCAAGGAGCAGCGCTTCGACGCCTACTACTTCGCCGGGCGCGGCGCCGACGCGGCCAAGGACGTCATCGGGCAGTACACCAAGCTGACCGGCAAGCCCTTCCTGCCGCCGGTCTACGGCATGGAGATCGGCGACGCCGACTGCTACCTGCACAACGCCAACCGCGGCGAACGCCGCACCCTGGACTCCCTCAAGGTCGCCGACGGCTACGTCGAGCACGACATGCCCAACGGCTGGATGCTCGTCAACGACGGCTACGGCTGCGGGTACGAGAACCTCGCCGAGACCTCCAAGGGGCTGGCCGACCGCAAGATGAAGATGGGTCTGTGGACCGAGGACGGCCTCGACAAGATCGCCGAGCAGGTCGAGGCGGGCCAGCGGGTCGCCAAGCTCGACGTCGCCTGGGTCGGCGACGGCTACAAGAAGGCGCTGGACGGCTGCAAGGACGCGTACAAGGGCATCGAGGACAACAGCGACGCCCGCGGCTTCACCTGGGCCCCCGAGAGCTGGTCGGGCGCCCAGCGCTGCGGCGTGCAGTGGTCCGGCGACCAGAGCGGCAGCTGGGAGTACATCCGCTGGCAGATCCCGACGTACGCCGGGTCGACCATGTCCGGTCTCGCGTACACGACCGGTGACGTCGACGGCATCTTCGGCGGCAGCCCCAAGACGTACGTACGGGACCTCCAGTGGAAGATGTTCCTGCCCGTCACGATGACGATGGACGGCTGGGCCGCCAGCGATAAGCAGCCCTTCCGGTACGGCGAGCCCTACACCTCCATCAACCGCAGGTACCTGAAGCTCCACGAGTCGCTGCTGCCCTACTTGTACTCGTACGCCCATGAGGCGACGGAGACCGGCGTGGGCGCCGTGCGCCCGCTGGCGCTCGAATACCCGGACGACCCGAAGGCCGCGACCGACGCCGCCAAGTACGAGTTCCTGACCGGCGAGGACTTCCTCGTCGCGCCCGTCCACAAGGACACCACCACCCGCGACGGCATCTACCTGCCGAAGGGCACCTGGACCGACTACTGGAGCGGCCGCACCTACCAGGGACCGACCACCGTCGACGGCTACAGCGCGCCCCTCGACACGCTGCCCCTCTTCGTGAAGGGCGGCGCGAGCGTGCCGATGTGGCCGGGCGGCATCCGTTCGTACGAGGACCGGAAGGCGGACTCGCCGCTCGCCTGGGACATCTACCCGCAGGGCAAGTCCTCCTTCGAGCTGTACGAGGACGACGGCGTGACCCGGCGGCACCGCGACGGCGCGTACGCCACGCAGCGCGCCGACGTGCGGGCGCCGCGCTCCGGCGCGGGCGACGTGAGCGTGCGGATCGGCGCGAGCAAGGGCGAGTTCCGGGGGAAGCAGAGCAGCCGGGCCTACGCGTTCACCGTGCACACCGGGGACGCGCCGAGCCGTGTCGGGCTGGACGGGCGTGGGCTGCCGCGCCTCGCGTCGCAGGGCGCGTACGAGAAGGCCGCGCACGGCTGGTTCTACGACCGGGACGACCGGGGCGGCGTGGTGAAGGTCAAGACGCCTGCCCGGCGCACCGACCGTGCCTTCGAGCTGACCCTCGACGACACGAGCGCCGTCGGCGGCGCCGTGCCCGGAGCGGCCGCCACTGTGAGCGTCCCCGCCGGCCAGGAGCTCGGTGCGGGCACGCGCGGCAAGGTCGCCGTCGATGTCACGGCGGGCACGAAGGACGCCACCGGCGTCGACGTCACCGTTGACGCGCCCGAGGGGTGGACCGTCGCCGCCACCAAGGCGGACCGGATCCCGGCGGGCACCACGCGCCGCGTCGAGGTGGCCGTCACCCCGGCCGAGGCCGCGGACCCGGGCGAACAGCCGCTCACCGCGACCGCCCGCTACCGCTCGGCCGGCCAGGAGCGCACCGCCCACCAGCGGTTCGCGCTCGGCGTGCTGCCCGAGGCACCCGACAAGGACACGTGGGCGAGCGACATGGTGTGGCTGAAGTCCACCAACGGCTACGGGCCCGCGGAACGCGACCGCTCCAACGGCGAGTCGGGCGCCGGCGACGGCCGCACGCTGACGCTCGCCGGAAAGACGTACGGGCCTTCTCCGTCGTGGCCGACGGCGAGGTGCTGTGGACCTCGCCGAAGGTGACGGACACCAACGGCTCCAAGAGCGGGGACCACGCGGACTGGGCCGCGGCCAGGTTCGCTTGCGCGTAGGAGCGGGGAGCGGCGCCGGGCGGGGAGGTCTCCGCACGGCGCCGCCGTGTGCTCACGCGGGACGCGCGACCCGCGCGTGGGTCACCTGGCGACCACGATGGCCAGCAGGTACGACGGGTTGGCGGTGTCGTAGTAGCCGATCACCTGCTGCCCGAAGGCGAACGCCTCCTGGACCTCGTCGTGGGTGTGGTCACTGGGGTCGATGTACGCCCGCCAGGCGTCGTCGACGTACAGATAGAGGGTGGACGCCTGGCCCGGGAGGGGCTGGACGACGTCCCAGAACGCCGTCGCGACGTTGGACGCGAGCGCCTGGGTGGAGATCTCGGGCGCCTGCTCCTGCGGGACGCGCTGCTGTTCCTGGCCGAACTGCTGGAGCAGCTGCTGGAACGGCTGCTGCTGACCGAGCTGCTGGATCTGCCGGCGCAGCTGCGGCGACATCTGCTGCGTGCCCTGGCCACCGCCGTACATGCCCTGGCCCTGCGTGCCCTGCATGCCCTGCTGACCCTGCATGCCCTGCTGACCCTGCATGCCCTGCTGCCCCTGCTGGGGGCCGAAGTGCTGCTGGAACTGCTGCTGTCCTTGCTGCGGCGGGGCTGTGCTCGGGCCCTGTTGCCGCTGACCCGACTGACTCGTCTGTGGGGTGGTGCTCATGCCGGTGCCACCTTCCCTCAATCGTTGTGTCCTTCAGCCCGTGCTGGTATTGCCGTCAGCCCGTGACGACCAGGCCGACGACCTCGTCGTCCGTGTACCAGACGCGTACGTCCGGCCGGCCCCCGGCGAAGGCGGCGTGCACCGCCTGGCGCGCCTCGGGAGACGGGTTGTCGAGGTTGCGCCACTCCCCGGCGACGAACAGCCGGAGCCTCGGCGGAAGTTCGGGCGGATACGGGAGCAGCTCGTCCCAGTACCGCTCCGCCATACCCGAACCCACCGTCGACGGCAGCAGGTTCGTGACCGCCGCCTTGATGTCGGGACGGTTGCCTATCCGCTGCGACGCGGGCCTGCCCGGCGCGTCCTGCTGCGGCGAGCCCGTGGAGCGCAGCACCGCGCGGGCCCGCTCCGGCGTCATCGGCCGCTGGCCCGACGCCTTCAGCATGCCCTGCAGCGCGGCCAGGGCGCCGACCACGATCGGCGACGCGGAGGACGTGCCGGAGAACGTGTCGGTGTACCAGGCGATCTCCTCGGCGCCGCCCTGCAGATCGCCGGGCCGGTCCCAGAAGCCGCCGGTCGTGGTGGTCTCGCGGCCCCAGCCCTGCGCGTCCACGCGGGCGCCGTAGTTGGAGAACGCGAGCCGTGAGCGGTCGGGCCCGTGGTCGCGGCCGTGCGTGCCGGGCGGCGGTGCGCCCGCGCCCACCAGGACCGCGCCGGACGTGCGGTTGGAGGGGTTGAACGGGTTGCGCCACCAGGACGGGAACCCGTCCGGCCTGCGCTCGTAGACCGCGTCGTCCAGGGACTCGGCGCCGTTGCCCGCCGCGCCCACCACGATGACGCCCTTCGCCGTGGCGTGGCGCACCGCGGCGTAGTCGTCCGGCCACCATTCGAGGGCGATGTAGCCCTTCTGGTCGTCGCGCGACTCGAAGTCGAACCTCGGGCCCGGCCGGTGCAGTTCGAGCAGGATGATGTCGCCGCGGTCGAGGCGCTCGGCCGCCGCGTGGATGGTGGCCGCCGTGCCCAGCGGCTGGAAGGAGGCGGCCGCCGTCACGGCGTCCGGCGCGATGCCGGTGACGCCGAGGCCGTTGCGGTCGCCGCCGATCACACCGATCACCGCGGTGCCGTGGTTGCGCCAGGCCAGGTCCTGGAGGGGCGTGCCGAGGACGACGCCCGCGAGCTTGGCGGCGAGGTCCTCGTGGCGCAGCTGCCAGTCGCCCTCCACGTCGATGACCGTGACGCCCTCGCCGGAGCCGCCGAGCCGCTGCCAGGCCCAGCGGGCGTCGACGCCCTCGGGAGCCGGGTTCAAGTACCCCTGGCGGCCGGTGAAGTCGGGCGTGACCGGCATGCCCTCCTTGCGGCGCGAGGACGCCTCGTCGATGTCGGGCGGCCCGGTCGGCGAGGGGTCGATGGAGGCCGGGACGGCGCCCGGCTTGACGTACGCCGTGTCGATACCGGGCAGCGCCGCCATCCGTGAGCGCAGCTCCTGCGCCCGGTCCTCGCCGCCGCGCACACGGTAGAAGAGGGCGAGGTCGGGCACGTCATCCTCGGCGATGCCCGTGGGGGCCACGGCCCGCAGTCGTTCCTCGTTGCCGAAGAGCGGCTCCAGTTCGAGCTGTTCGTCGGAGAGGAACATGTTCAGGGCCGACACGTCGGAGCCGGACGCCGAGTGGACCTCGCGCTCGGCGGCGCGCAGCCGGGCCTCGGGCCGGGCCACGACGATCAGCTCCTGCTCGGCTCCTCGGTAGGTGAATCCCGCCCCGTCGGGGCCCGGCCCGCCGGCTCCCGGGTCTCGTGCCGGGTCTGTCTGGTCGGTCATCGCTTCACCGCTCCCTTCGGTCCTTCGGGGGTGCCGTGCCGGGCGCTGTGCCGCGCCTTCGGGGCACACCCTGCTCCTCGCGGACCGAACCGTCCACCCCTGTTTTGAGCAACGGTGTTTGAGAGGAAGTTGAAACGGGAACCCCGGGCAACCCGTGCAATTCGGCCACGGATACCGCGATGGGGCGGCTCCCTTGCGGGAACCGCCCCATTGGCGAAGAGAAAGCCCTCAGTCGTCCGAGGAATCCGAATCCGACGGGTCGGAGCCCTCGCCGTCGACCCCACTGTCGACCTCACTGTCGATATCGCTGTCGCTGTCGGTCCGGCCCTCGTCGACCGGCCCGTCGGCGCCATGGCCTTCGGTGCCCTGGCCGGGCTGCCGCGTGGGCTTCGGCTTCGGCGGGCGGGTGCGGTCGCTCGGGGTGTCGCGCAGATACGACCCGCTCTCACCGCCGTCCGTCGCGTGGCCGCCCGCCTGGGCCGGACCGCCCGGACCGGTGGGACCCGCGCCGTCACGTCGCCGCAGATAGCGCTCGAACTCCCGGGCGATGGCCTCGCCCGACGCCTCCGGCAGCTCGGCGGTGTCCCGCGCCTCCTCCAGGGACTGGACGTACTCGGCGACCTCGCTGTCCTCGGCGGCCAACTGGTCCACGCCCAGCTGCCAGGCGCGCGCGTCCTCGGCCAGCTCGCCCAGCGGGATGCGCAGGTCGATCAGGTCTTCCAGGCGGTTGAGGAGCGCGAGCGTGGCCTTCGGGTTCGGCGGCTGTGAGACGTAGTGCGGGACGGCGGCCCAGAGACTGACGGCCGGGACGCCCGCGTGCGTACACGCCTCCTGGAGGATGCCGACGATGCCCGTCGGACCCTCGTACTTGGTCTCCTCCAGGTCCATGGTGCGCGCCAGGTCGGCGTCGGACGTCACGCCACTGACCGGGACGGGGCGGGTGTGCGGGGTGTCGCCGAGCAGCGCCCCCATGATCACCACCAGCTCGACGCCCAGCTCGTGCGCGAAGCCGAGGATCTCGTTGCAGAACGACCGCCAGCGCATCGACGGTTCGATCCCGCGGACCAGGACGAGGTCACGCGGCTTGTCGCCGCCGACGCGGACCACCGAGAGCCGGGTCGTCGGCCATGTGATCTTGCGGACCCCGTCGTCGAGCCAGACGGTCGGGCGGTTGACCTGGAAGTCGTAGTAGTCCTCGGCGTCCAGCGCCGCGAACACCTCGCCCTTCCACTCCTTGTCGAGGTGCGCGACCGCGGCGGAGGCGGCGTCACCGGCGTCGTTCCAGCCCTCGAACGCGGCCACCATGACCGGGTCGACCAGCTCGGGAACTCCCTCGAGCTCGATCACCCAGGCCTCCTTCCGACGTTCCCTTGCGTACGCCCCAACCTTACGGCGTCGGCGGGGGCCCTCCGCAGCCCCCTTGCGTGGGGGAGTGCGTGATCACTGCCCACGCCCGGCGCCGGGAAACGGCCGGTTCGGGTGCGGGGTGGGCGGCGTCACACGGACGGGCCCGGCGGCGTCACAGCGTGGACCGCAGCCACTGCTCCACGCTCGCGACGTGCACCGTCGCCCACGACCTTGCGGCTTCCGCGTCGCGGTCGCGCAGCGCCGTGAGGATCGCGCGGTGCTCGTGGAGCGTACGGCTGACGGCGTCCTCCTGGGTCAGGCCGCGCCAGACGCGGGCCCGGGTGGTGGGCCCGGACAGGCCGTCCAGGAGGGAGCACAGGACGGAGTTCCCGGACGACTGGACGATGCCGCGGTGGAACTCCAGGTCGCAGGCGACCAGCTCCTCCACCGACGGGGCGTCCCCCAGGTCGTCCAACTGCCGGGTCAGCGTGTCCAGTTGGTCCTCGGTGATGTGGGCGCAGGCCATCGCGGTGGCCGCCGGTTCGAGGATGCGGCGTACCGCGAGGAACTCCAGGACCGTGTCGTCGCGGTGGAAGTCGACGACGAAACTCAGAGCCTCCAGGAGGAGTTGCGGGTCCAGGCTGGTCACGTACGTACCGTCGCCCTGGCGCACGTCGAGGATGCGGATCAGCGAGAGCGCGCGGACCGCCTCGCGCAGGGAGTTGCGGGACAGGCCGAGGTCGGCGGCGAGTTCGCTCTCCTTGGGCAGCCGGTCGCCGGGGCGCAGCGCGCCCGAGACGATCATTCCCTTGATCTTCTCGATGGCCTCGTCGGTGACAGCCATGGGGACCTCGCCTCAACAGTCAACAGTTAACAGTCAACAGACATCCGATGTGTGAGCTGATTATGTCCCCTGCGCGGCGCGGCTTTCAGCCGAAGCGTTCGATCCGGATCCGGTCGACCGGCTGGCCGCCCTCCACCAGCAGCCGCGAGGCGTGTTCCGCGAAACCGTTGGAGCCGCAGATGTACGCCTCCCAGCCGCCCTCGGGTCGCCCCTCGTCGCCGAGGAAGGACGCCAAGTGGGCGGCGCTGAGGCGGCCTTCGGCGCGGGTCAGGACGACGGTGGTCTCATCGGCGTACTCGTCGGCGTAGATCAGGTCCTCGGGCGTGCGCGCCGAGACGATCAGGCGCAGCGGCACACCGAGCCCCGCGAGGCGGTGGTGGCGGACCATCGACATGAGCGGCACCACACCGGAACCGGCCCCGAGCAGCAGGGCGGGGCGGTCGCCCGGCCAGGCGAAGAAGCCGGACAGCGGCCCGCGCACCTCGACCGTGTCGCCGACGCGGGCGACGGTGTGCAGATGCCCCGACACCTCGCCGCCCGGCACATGGTTGAGGGTCAGCTCGATCTCGCCGCTCCCGTCGGGCGCGGAGGCGATCGAGTAGTGCCGCTGGGCGACATAGCCGTCCGCCGCCGTGAGCCGCAGCATCAGGTGCTGGCCCGGCAGGTGCCCCTGCCAGTCGGGGACCTTGAGCCGGAACGTCGACACGGCCGGGGTCTCCCGCCGGATGTCCGTGATCAGCGCGCGCTGCCACAGGGCCGCGGCGCGGTTGCTGACGGCGATCCGGCCGGGCACGGCGAACCGCGTCGGCGGCACGAAGCCGTCCTCGCTGTACGGGGTCTCAGTCACCTGCGTAACGCTCCTCGGCCCACGGGTCGCCCCGGTGGTGATAGCCGTTCCGCTCCCAGAAGCCCGGCTCGTCGTGGTCGAGGAGGCGCAGCCCCGCGATCCACTTGGCGCTCTTCCAGAAGTAGAGGTGGGGGACGATCAGCCGGGCCGGACCCCCGTGCTCGGCGGGCAGCGGGCCGTCCCCGTACTCCCAGACGATCCACGCCTTGCCGCCCGTCACGTCGGCGAGCGGGAGGTCGGTGGTGTAGCCGGTGTGGGAGTACGCGACGACGTGCGTCGCCCCGGGCAGCGGGCGGGCGGCGTTCAGGAACGTGTCGAGGCTCACCCCGCCGAACCGCACCCCGAACTTGGACCAGCTGGTCACACAGTGGATGTCGCCGCGGTACTCGGAAGGAGGCAGCGCGTGCGCCTCGTCCCAGGTCCAGGTGCGCGGCGCCGCCACGAGCCCGTCGACGCCAAACGTCCAGTCGGCGGCGGCCAGGTGCGGGGTCACCTCGGCGGACAGGACGGGCCAGCCGTCGCGCGCGTCGTACTGGCCCGGCGGAAGGCGCGGGTCGCGGTCGGCGGCGCGGGCGCGGCCGGTGAAGCCGCGGGTGGGCTCGGAGCCGGAGGCCGTGTCGGCGGTCGTGTCGGCGGGCGTGCCTGGGGTCGTGTCGGAGGTCATACGGTGCTCGTCACTTCGGGGTCGGTCGCCGCGTCCCGCAGTGCGCGCAGGACGGCCGGTTCGTCCAGCGTACGCAGAGCGCGCCCCCGCATCAGAACGCGTCCGTCGACAACGGTGTCCCGCACGTCACCGGCCGCGGCGGCGTACGCGAGCGTCGACCATGGGTCGTGCCGGGGCGCGAGGTGCGGCCGGTCAAGGTCGAGCACGATCAGGTCGGCGCGCTTGCCCGCCTCCAGGGAGCCCAGCTGGTCGCCGAGGCCGAGCGCCCGCGCCGACTCGATGGTCGCCATGCGGACGGCCTGCTCGGCGCCGACCGCCGTGGGGTCGCCGCCCGCCTTGTGCACCAGCGCGGCGATGTTCACCGCGCCCAGCAGGTCCAGTGTGTTGGAGCTCACGGCGCCGTCCGTGCCGAGGCCCACCGTGACGCCCGCTTCGAGGAGGTCGGGCACGCGCGCGATGCCGCAGCCCAGCTTGAGGTTGGACACCGGGCAGTGCGCGACGGCCGTGCCCGTGCGGGCCAGCGTCGCGATCTCCGCGTCGGTGAGGTCGACGGCGTGCGCCAGCAGCGTGTCGGGGCCGAGCACGCCGAGCGAGTCGAGCAGCTCCACCGGGCGCTTGCCGTACCGCTCGGTGACCATCGCCACCTCGCCCGCGTTCTCGGCGGCATGGATGTGCAGCAGGGCGCCGTGCTCCCCGGCGAGCGCGGTGATCTCCGTCAGCTGCGCGGGGTCCAGCGTGTACGCGGAGTGCGCGAAGACGACGGGGCGGGTGCCCGGCGCGGGGGTGCGGGACTTCAGGTCGGCCGCCGCCCAGCCGAGCCGTTCCGCGTAGGGGCGGCCGTCCGGCGGGCCCGGTACGTCCATGAACGTCGGCCCGCTCAGCAGCCGCCACCCGGCGTCCCGGGCCGCGGCATCGGCCGCCTCGTGGAACCAGTACATGTCGAGCGCGGTGGTGACCCCGCCGCGTACGGACTCGGCGATCGCGGCGCCCAGCGCGGCCGTCACCGTGGCCGGCGAGAGGATCTCGGCCTCGCGCGGGATCACCCGGGCCAGGAAGCCCTGGAGGGTCACGTCGTCGGCTATGCCGCGCATCAGGTTCATCGCGAGGTGGGTGTGCGTGTTGATGAGGCCCGGCAGGACGAGGCAGCCCCGGGCGTCGATCTCCTCGGCGGCCTCGTACGCGGCGCGCAGCCGCTCGGCGGGGCCCACCTCGACGACACGTCCGGCGCGGACGGCCACGGCGCCGTCCGGCACCAGCGTGCCCGCGTCGTCGACGGTCAGGACGTCACCGCCGTGCACCAGCAGGTCGATGGAGCCGCCGCGGGCCTGGGCCGGCAGGTCGTTGGGGTGCATCAGTTCCGTTCTCCCTGATGGTTACGGTCGTTCAGTGCTGCTTGGTCTCGCGGTCGCTCACTGTTCCGTCGCGGCCGCCAGCAGGCGCAGCGCGTCCAAGGCTATCCGGGCGCCCCGGTCGACCCCCTCGGCGACCACGTCACGGTGCGGGTCGTAGCCGCCCGTCGAGAAGGGGGAGTCCTCGTCGACCAGTTCGTCGGCGTTCGCGCCGTCCACGACCAGGGCGCCGCCCGCGGTGAGACCGTGCGTCGAGGCGAAGACGTACAGCGCGGAGAGCTCCATCTCGATGGCGGCGATCCCGGCGGCCGCGTACGCCTCGCCGGGCAGCGGCAGGAAGCCCGGCTGGAACGCCGCCCGCGTCCACACCACGCCCCGGTGGTACGGGGCACCGGCCTCCCGGGCCGCGCGCTGGAGGGCGATGACCGCCTCCGGGGCGGAGAACGCCGGGTACTCGGCCGGGATCAGCTGCTGGGTCACGCCGTCGTCGCGCACCGCCGCGTCCGCGATGACCAGGTCGCCGTCGCGGACGCCGGGGCGGATCGCGCCCGCCGTGCCGAGCCGCAGGATCGTGCGGACACCGGCCTCGGCCAGCTCCTGGAAGAGCAGGATCGCGCCGGGGGCGCCGACACCGTGCGAGGCGACGACGACCTCGGTGCCCTGCCAAGTGCCGGTGAACGTGCGGTACTCGCGGTGGTACGACACCTCCTTCGCGTCGGACAGCAGATCGGCGACGGCGGCCGCGCGGCCCGGGTCGCCGACCACGACCGCCTGGGCGGGCAGCCCGGTGCGGGGGACACGGGTGACGGGCAGCGCGTCGGTGAGCGATGTCATGAAGAGGCTCCTACCAAGGGCTCGCGGGGCTCGCGGGACCCGATGGGCTTGAGGCGCTTTCGCCGCTTGCGTCGCGCCGTGGACAGGAAGAGGGCGACCAGGGTCACCACGTAGGGCGCGGCGTCGGTCGCCTGCTGCGGCAGGCCGTTGCCCTGCAGCCGGAAACCGACGGCCTCCGCGACGCCGAAGAGCAGCGCGGCCAGCAGCACCCCGAGCGGCAGCGCCCGGCCCAGCATGACGGCGACCACGGCGATCCAGCCGCGCCCCGCCGACATGTTCTCCGAGAACAAGGTGACGTTCCCGAGGGCGAGTTGGGCGCCGCCGAGCCCGCACAGGAGGCCGCTGGTGAGCACGGCCGCGTACTGGTACCTCGCCGGGCTCACACCGAGCGTCGCCGCCGCGTCCGGCGCCTCGCCGACGCCGCGAAGACGCAGCCCCCACGGGTGACGCGCGAGGAACACGGCGGCGACGGCGACGGCCGCCCACGAGACGTACACGAGCGGTGAGTGCCCGGACAGGACCGGCCCGAGGAAGGCGAGGTCGACGCCGCCGAGGCCCGCGAGGTCCGGGTCGGAGAAGGTGCCCTGGACGCCGAAGGCGGTGCGCAGCAGAAAGCCGGTCAGGCCGACCGCGAGGAGGTTCAGGGCGACGCCGAGTACGACCGCGTCGCCGCGCAGGCTGATGGTTCCCACGGCGAGGATCATCGCGTACGCCGCGGAGGCGAGGGCACCGAACAGGACACCGAGCCACGCGCTGCCCGTGAACCAGCTGCCCGCGACGGCCGCGAAGCAGCCGATCAGCATCATGCCTTCGAGCCCGATGTTGAACACACCCGCGCGTTCACAGATCGCGCCGCCGAGCGCGGCGAGCAGGATCGGGGTGAGCGCGAGGAGCGCCGAGTGGAACAGCGCGGAGTCGACGGACATCACAGATCCCCCTTGGGGCGTACGGACTTCGCGGGTTCGCTGCGTACGGACCTCTTGGCGCGCCGCCAGGTGAACTGGAGGCGTGCGGCCAGGAAGACGATGACGACGGCCTGGAGCACCTGCGTCAGCTCGCGCGGCACCTCGGTGGCCCGCTCCATGGCGAGCCCGCCGACGTCGAGCGCGGCGAAGAACAGCGCGGCGACCGCGGTCCCCACAGGCGCCGCCGAGGCCAGGAGCGCCGCGGTGAGACCGGTCCAGGTGTGCCCGGCGGCGGTCAGCGAACCATCGATGAAGCGGTACGGGAAGCTGAGCACGCCGACCGCGCCGACCAGCCCGGCGACGGCCCCCGACAGGCCCATCAGACGCAGCGTGAGCCGTGGCCTGTCGACCCCCGCGTACGCCGCGAAGCGCGGATTGAGCCCCGTCATACGGATCTCGTAGCCGGTGGCGGTACGGGCGTCCGCGAAGGCGAACACCCCGGCGGCGACCACGACGAGCACGAGCCCCACCGTGACCGTCGACGAACCGAAGGCGGGCAGCTCGACACCGTCCGGCATGCGCCTGGTCTGCGGCAGGCTTGAACCGTCCTCCTTGAGCGGGAAGCGCGCGAGATAGGAGGCGAACGACATCGCCGGATAGCCGAGCAGCAGGCTGCTCACCAGCAGCGGTACGCCGAACCGGTTCTGGCAGACCGCGGCGAGCGCGGCGTAGGCGGCGCCCGCCAGCATCCCGGCGAGCAGCGCGGCGAGCACGGCGAGCGGCGCGGGCAGCGGGACGTACAGCCCGGTGGCCGCGGCGGCGATCCCGCCGAGCACCAGCTGCCCGTCGCCGCCGAGGTTCAGCAGCCCCGCCCGCATCGGGATGGCGAGCGCCACCGCGAGCCCGAGGATGCTCGTGCCGGTGGTCAGCGTGGACCCGATCCCGTCGGGCCCGAGCGCGCCGCTGACGACGGCCCCGTACGCCCCGAGGGGATCGGCGCCGGTCCCGACGAGGAAGAGCGCTCCGACGAGCACGGCGGCCACGACGGAGTGCAGGGCGGAGGAGCGGAGCACCCGCGCCCCGGCCGACCCCGCCTCGGCCGGACTCTGGACGGCCATGTCAGGGGGCCTCCTTCACAGGAGCGGGGGGCTCCGCGGGGGGAGCGGTCCGCACCGGGGCGGCGACGGGACTCGCCGGGACGCCCGCCATCGCGAGCCCGAGCGTGTGGTCGTCGGCCGCCGCGCGCGGGTACTCCGCGGCGATCCGGCCCTCGTACATCACGAGGACCCGGTCCGCGAGGCCCCGGATCTCGCTCAGTTCCGCGGAGACCAGCAGGACCGCGTGGCCCGCGTCGCGGTGGGCGATCAGCTGGTCGTGGATCGTCTGGACGGCGCCGATGTCCACGCCGCGCGTGGGCTGCTCGACGATCAGAAGGGGGGAGTCGTGGGCGAGTTCGCGGCCGATGACGAGCTTCTGCAGGTTGCCGCCCGACAGCGAACCGGCCGCGTGTGCGCTCGACGCCGCCTTGATGCCGAAGCGTTCGATCAGTACGCGCGCGTGCTCGCGCAGCCGGGCCGGGCGGAGCAGGCCGTGCCCGCGGTGATGCCCCATGAGGAGGTTCTCCGCGATCGTCGCGGCCGGCGCCGTGCCGACCGCCGAGCGGTCCTCGGGGACGTACGCGAGACCCGCCCCGCGGCGCCTCGCCACCGTCGCGTCCGTGATGTCACGGCCGGCGAGTGTGACGCGCCCCGAGGTGACCGGCCGCAACCCGGCGACGGCTTCGACCAGTTCCGACTGGCCGTTGCCCGCGACCCCGGCGACGCCGACGATCTCCCCGGCACGGACCGCGAGCGAGACGTCCCGCACCCCGTCCGCGGTCAGGCCGGCGACCGACAGGACGACCTCGTCGCCCGGCGAGCCCGCCGGACGCACCCGGTCCAGTTCCACCGTGCGCCCCGTCATGGCCGCCGCGATGCCGTCCGCGCTCGTGTCGGCGGTCCGCATGCGCGCCGCCACCCGCCCGTCGCGCAGCACGGTCACGGCGTCGCTGCCCTCCATGACCTCACGCAGCTTGTGCGTGACCAGCAGGACGGTGCGGCCCTCGTCCGCCAGCGAGCGCAGGACAGTGAAGAGCGCGTCCGCCTCGGCCGGGGTCAGCACGGCCGTGGGCTCGTCGAGGATGAGCGTACGGGCACCCCGGTGGAGGAGCTTGAGGATCTCCACGCGCTGGCGCACGCCCACCGGGAGGTCGCCGACCTTCGCCGCCGGGTCGACGGCGAGCCCGTGCTCATCGGCGAGCGCCGCCACCCGCCGCAGCGCCTCCCGCCGGTCGGTGAGGCCGAAACGGCGCGGCTCGGCGGCGAACACGACGTTCTCGGCGACCGTGAAGGAGGGGAAGAGCTTGAAGCTCTGGTGCACCATCCCGAGCCCCGCGGCGATCGCCTCGCTCGGGTCGGCGAAGGACACCTCGCGCCCGTCGAGCACGATCCGTCCGGCGTCCGGCCGCCGCAGCCCGTACAGGACGGACATCAGCGTGGACTTGCCCGCGCCGTTCTCGCCCATCAGGGCGTGGATCTCGCCGCGCCGGACGGTCAGGTCCACGCGGTCGTTGGCGAGCGTCCCGGGGAACCGGACGGTGACGCCCCGCAGTTCGACGGCGGGAGCGCCGCCCTCTGCTCGCTCAGGCGGCGGGGTCATCGACGGTCAGCTTCCCGGCGACGATGTCGTCGCGCAGCTCCTCGACGCGCTTCAGCACGTCCTTGTTGGCGGGCTCGCCGATCAGGCACTTGGAGTCGGCGACGCCCGGCTCCAGGCCGGTCAGCGACATGCCGCCCTCCTTCAGGCCGTACGACACCGTGGTGCCGCCCTTGCCGTCGAGGATCTGCGCGATGCCCTTCTCCACGGCGACATCCGTCTTCTTCAGTACGTTGTCGACGACGACGCCGGGGCTGCCCAGGCACTGGTTGGCGTCCACGCCGTACGCCTGGAACCCCTTGCCGCTCGCGGCCTTCGCGGCCTGGAAGACACCCGTGTTGCCGCCGGCCGCGGCGGCCATCACCTGGTCGGCGCCGCCCGAACCGAGCGTCGCCGCCTGGTCCTTGGCGCGCGCCGCGTCGTTGAACGGCGACTGCCCGCCCACGAACAGCGTCCGCGAGGTGACCTCCGGCCTCACCTTCTTCGCGCCCGCCGCGAACGGCTCGCTGTAGCGCCGGAACTGCGGGGTGTCGAGCACGTCGACGGCCCCGACCTTCTTGCTCCTGGTGAGCAGACCGGCCTCGGCGCCCGCCAGATACACCGCCTCGTGCTCGCGGAAGACGGCACACGTGACGTTCTCGTACGTCTTCTTGGTGCACGCGTCGACGAGCAGGAACTGCTGCTCGGGGTGCGCCTCGGCCTGCTGCGCCACGATGTCCGCGAACTCGAAACCGACCAGCGCGACGACGTCGGGCGCCGCGTCCACGGCCGAGGCGACGTTCTGCTGGCGTGAGTCGTTGTCGCTGCTCTGGAAGACCTTCTGCGAGCCGCCCCGCGCCTTCGCCGCCGCCTTCACACCGGTGACGGCCAGCTTGAGGAACTCGTTCTGGGCGACCGGGTCGGGCGTGACGAGCGTGAACGCCTTGCCGCCGTCCTTGCCCTCCGTGCCCGCACCCCCGCCCTTGGCGGCGGCGTTGCAGCCGGTGGTGAGGAGCGCGGCACAGACGGCACCGACGGTGGCGGCGGTGAGCCTCAGGGACGTACGCGTACGCAAGGACATGGGGAACGCCTTCGTGGAGGTGCCCGGGAGCGGCCCGGACGGTGACAGGAGAGTCGTATGTGTGCGAGCGGGGGGCGTCGCTCAGCGGGAACAGCGGCGGACCGGTCTGTCCTGGGTGGCGGTGAGGGTAACACCGGGTTTCGGACAGCCGCACGAACGTCTCGAAATGTGGTTCGAGCACGTCAGGTACGGTGACGGCACCCCTCCTCCCATGGCCGCGATCGCCCCTTTCCGCTCGGAGTTGAGCCCATGAACAGCCAGGAACTGCGCGCCGTCACATGGACGGCGGCGACGGAGGACGGCACGCCGTTCCCGTCCGTCTCCCTCATCGACCAGACGGCGCTCCCGCACGCCCTGGAACGGCTCGACGTCACCACCGTCGACGAGCTGATCGACGCCGTCGTGCGCCTGGTCGTCCGCGGCGCCCCCGCGATCGGCGCGGCGGGCGCGTACGGAGTGGCGCTCGCCATGGCGCAGGGCCGGCGTGACGGCTGGGACCGCGCCCGCCTGGACGCCGAGATCGCCCGCGTCCGCGCGGCCAGGCCCACCGCGGTGAACCTGATGGTGTGCGTGGACCGCGTGGCGGCGCGCGTCGACGAGGGCATCGCCGCGGTGCTCGCGGAGGCCGACGCGGTCGTCCGCGAGGACCTGGAGGCCAACCACGCGATGGGCGCCCATGGCGCGGACTGGCTTCTCAAGCGCGTCGCCCCCGACACGGACCGGCCCCTGCGCGTCCTCACCCACTGCAACACCGGCGCCCTCGCCACGGCGGGCTGGGGCACGGCGCTCGGCGTCATCCGCGAGCTGCACGCCAGGGGCCGGATCGAGACGGTGTACGCCGACGAGACCCGCCCCCTGCTCCAGGGGGCCCGCCTTACGGCGTGGGAACTCGTCCAGGAGGGCATCCCGCACTACGTCCAGGCCGACGGGGCGGCGGCGGGCACGATCCTGCGGGGCGAGGTCGACGCGGCGATCGTCGGGGCGGACCGCGTCGCCGCCAACGGCGACACCGCCAACAAGGTCGGCACGGTCGCCATCGCCCTGGCGTGCGCCCACGCGGGCATCCCGTTCATGGTGGCGGCGCCCACCACGACGGTGGACCTCGCCACGGCCTCGGGCGACGCCATCCACATCGAACTGCGCGGCGAGGACGAGGTCCTGGAATGGGCCGGTGTCCGCACGGCCCCGGCGGCCTCACGCGGCCACAACCCCGCGTTCGACGTGACCCCGGGCTCCTTGGTGACGGCGCTGGTCACGGAGCGGGGCGTACGAGAGGTGTCGGCGGGGGAGCTGCCGCTGGGCGGGCTGGGGTAGGGCCCTCAGCGGACGGGCCGGTGATTCCGGCCCGTCCGGCGTTTGAGGACGAACCCGGCCAAGCCGGTGATCCCGGCGATCCCGGCGATCCCGGCGAAGCCGGTGACGAAGCTCAGCCCCGCGCCGCCGCCAGCTCCAGCAGCCACTCCACGACCTCGGCCCGATGCCGCGCCTCGCGAGGATCCGCCCCCCACACGTAGATCCCGTGCCCGGCCACGACCACCGCCGGCATCCCCGGTGTCAACGCCGCTTCGAGGCGGTCACCGAGCACCGCCATGTCCTGGCTGTTCGCGATCACCGGCAGGGTCACCGAGACCTCGTGCGTCGGGTGCCCGAGGCCCTTCAGCATCTCCAGGCTCTCGAAGGGAATCCCCTCGGGCGAGCGCTGACCCATGACCACCGAAGCGACCGTGTGGACGTGTACGACGGCACCCGCACCGGTGAGCCGCGCCACGCGCGCGTGCAGCGCCGCCTCCGCCGACGGGCGGCCCGCGCCGACCGCCGCGCCCTCTCTGTCCGTCAGCACCACGTCCGCGGCGGTCAGTTCGCCCTTGTCCCGCCCGCTGGCGGTGACCGCGAGCCGCAGCGGCTCCCGCGAGAGCACGACCGACAGGTTCCCGGACGTGCCCCGCATCCAGCCGAACGAGGCGAACCGCGCGGCCTCGGCGGCCAGCACGGCTCCCGCCTCCTCCAGGTCCAGAGCGGCGGCAGCGGTGGTCTCGGTCATGAACTGCTCCTGGCGGAAAGGGTGATCTCGGTGAAGAGCGCGGCCTCGGGGTGGTCCCCGACCCCGGCGGCGAAGTACGGCTCGCCGGCCCGCCGCACGCCGGCCGTCCGCCAGCCCGCGGCCCGCGCCGCGTCCAGCTCACCGGGCCGGTCGGAGAGGAAGAGCAGGCGCCCGGGGTCGGCGCCGGTGCTCGCGGCGATGGCCCGGTAGGAGTCCGGCTCCTGCTTGGGCCCCGCGTTCTCGGTGTCGTACAACCCGCTGACGAGCCCCAGCAGATCGCCCTCGGGCGAGTGCGCGAACCACGCCCGCTGCGCGGCCACCGAGCCCGACGAGTAGACGTACAGCCGCACACCGTCCGCGTGCCAGCCGCGCAGGACCGGAATGACGTCGGCGTAGAAGTGCGAGACGAGGTCGCCGCGCGCGAAGCCCTCCGCCCACAGGATGCCCTGGAGCGTCTTGAGGGGCGTGGCCTTGCGGTCCTCGTCGATCCACTCGCCGAGGACCTTCTCGACCCGGTCCGCGTCCGCGTCGGGCTCGCCGATCTCCGCCCGCACCCGCGCGACGGCCCGCGCCACCTCCGGCTCCCCGCCCCGCGAGGCGAGCAGTGCGCCGAACCGCTCACGCGCGTACGGGTACAGCACGTCCACCACGAATCCGGTGGCGCTCGTGGTGCCCTCGATGTCGAGCACCACGGCGTCCACATCGAACCGGACGCTCTGGACGCTCCGGACGCTCACGCGGCGGACTCCGCGTACCCCGCGTGGATCTCGTCGAAGTCCGGGAAGCGGTCCGCGATCGGGCTGCCCGTGAAGTTCCCGATCCAGCCGTCCTCCTCGTGGAAGAAGCGGATCGCCGTGAAGGCCGGTGAGGTGCCCATGTCGAACCAGTGCGTGGTGCCGCGCGGTACGCCGAGCAGGTCGCCCTTCTCGCAGTAGACGGCGTGCACCTCACCGCCCGCGTGGAGGTAGAAGATCCCGGCGCCCGCGACGAAGAAGCGCACTTCGTCATCGTCGTCGTGCGTGTGCTCCGCCAGGAACTTCTGCCGTGCCGCGGCCGCCTTCGCGGGCCACTCGGGGTCGGTTCCGGCGGCCGGGGGATGCAGCGCCACGACGTCGACGGTCCGGAAGCCCTCCTCGGCGTTGAGCTTGTCGATCTCCGCGCGGTACGCGGCGAAGACCGTGTCGCTGTCCGCGTCGGCCGCCACGTCCTCGCGCACCGGCCACTGTTCGTAGCGCACGCCTATCGGAGCGAGCGCGGCGGCGATCCCGGCCGGGTCGGAAGTGCGGCGTACGACGGTCTCGGGCCCGGCCTCCGGCCAGGTCGTCAGGAGGGTCATTGATCACTCCAGGGCAGGTCAGCGGGTGTTCTCGGGATCGTAACTCCCGTCCGCGGCCCGCCACAGGGTGTCCCAGTGCGTGGACGCGTAAGGGGCGGCCTCCAGGGAGGCCGCCCCTTACCTACTGTCTATTCACCTACTGGTTATGGATCGTCAGGCCTTCTTGCCCAGCAGGTCCTCGACCTTGCCCCGCACCTCGTCCGTGGCCAGGCCGCGGATCGTCAGCGTCGTACGGCGGCGCAGCACGTCGTCCGCCGTCTCGGCCCACTCGTTGTCACGGGCGTAGACGACCTGCGCCCAGATCTCCGGGGCGTCCGGGTGGACGCGCTCGGCCAGCTCCGGGTTCTCGTTCGCCAGCCGGGCGATGTCGAAGGAGAGCGAACCGTAGTGCGTCGCCAGGTGCTTGGCGGTGTCGGCGGCCATGCGCGGGCCGGGCGCCGGGCCGTCCACCAGGAGGCGGTGGGCGACGGCGCGCGGGTTGGCGATACCGGGCAGCGGCAGCTTCTTCGGCAGCTCGGAGACCGGCTCGTAGTCCTCGCCGAGCGGGTGGCCCGGCAGCGACTCCAGCTTCTTCATCACCGTACGGCCGATGTGGCGGAAGGTCGTCCACTTGCCGCCCGCGACCGACAGCATGCCGCCCGCGCCCTCGGTGACGACCGTCTCGCGCTTGGCCTTCGAGGTGTCGCCGGGACCGCCGGGCAGCACCCGCAGACCCGCGAAGGAGTACGTGATCAGGTCGCGCGACAGCTGCTGGTCGCGGATGGAGAACGCGGCCTCGTCCAGGATCTGGGCGGTGTCGGACTCGGTGACGCGCACGTCCGCCGGGTCGCCCTCGAACTCCTCGTCGGTGGTGCCGAGCAGCAGCATGTCCTCCCAGGGGAGGGCGAAGGTGATGCGGTACTTGTCGATCGGCGTCGCGAGCGCGGCCTTCCAGGGGGCGGTGCGCTTGAGGACGAGGTGCGCGCCCTTGGAGAGGCGGATGGAGGGCGCCGCGCCCGGGTTCTCCATCTTGCGCAGGTGGTCGACCCACGGGCCGGTGGCGTTGAGCACGAGCCGGGCGTTCACGCCGAACTCGTCGCCGCTCATGCGGTCCTTGAGCTCCGCGCCCGTGACCCGGCCCTTGGTGAAGCGCAGGCCGGTGACCTCGGCGTGGTTGAGGACGGCGGCACCGGACTCGACGGCCGCGCGGACCGTCATCAGGGCCATGCGCGAGTCGTTCATCTGGTCGTCGCCGTAGACCGCGACGGCCTTGAGGTTGTCGGTCCGCAGCTCCGGCACGTCCTGCGCGGCCTTGGAGGGCGAGAGCAGGTGGCCGACGCCGTCGCCGAACGCGGACAGCGCGCTGTACGCGAAGACGCCCGCGCCCAGCTTGGCGGCGCCGTGCGGGCCGCCCTTGTAGACCGGCAGGTAGAAGGTGAGCGGGTTCGCCAGGTGGGGGGCCACCTGACGGGAGACCGCGCGACGCTCGAAGTGGTTCTCCGCGACCAGCTTCACCGCGCCGGTCTGCAGATAGCGCAGACCGCCGTGGAGCAGCTTGGAGGAGGCGGAGGAGGTGGCGCCGGCGAAGTCACCGGCGTCCACCAGGGCCACCCGCAGTCCCGACTGCGCGGCATGCCAGGCGGTGGAGATGCCCAGGATTCCGCCGCCGATCACCAGGAGGTCGTACGTCGCCTTGGAAAGCTGCTCCCGGGTCTCGGCGCGGCTCTGGTGGGAACCGGCGGCCGGATGCGTCCCAAGGGCAGGGACGCTCTGCAGGGTGGTCATTGTCTTACTCCTCGCCACTCTCATCGAGCCAGCCCATGGACCGTTCCACGGCCTTGAGCCAGCTCTTGTACTCACGGTCGCGGGTGCCCGCGTCCATGTTCGGGGTCCACTCGGCGGCCCGGCGCCAGTTGGCGCGCAGCTCGTCGGTCGAGGACCAGAAGCCGACGGCGAGACCGGCGGCGTAGGCGGCACCGAGGCAGGTCGTCTCGGCCACCATCGGGCGCACCACGGGCGCGTCGAGGAAGTCCGAGAGGGTCTGCATCAGCAGGTTGTTGGAGGTCATGCCGCCGTCGACCTTGAGGGCCGCGAGCTCGACGCCGGAGTCCTTCGTCATGGCGTCGGTGATCTCACGGGTCTGCCAGGCCGTGGCCTCCAGGACGGCGCGCGCGATGTGCGCCTTGGTGACGTACCGGGTCAGGCCGGCGATCACACCGCGGGCGTCGGAGCGCCAGTACGGGGCGAACAGGCCGGAGAAGGCCGGTACGAAGTAGGCGCCGCCGTTGTCCTCGACCGACGACGCGAGCGTCTCGATCTCGGCGGCGGAGTTGATCAGGCCCATCTGGTCGCGCATCCACTGCACCAGCGAACCGGTGACGGCGATGGAACCCTCCAGGGCGTAGACCGGCTTCTGCTCGCCGATCTGGTAGCCGACCGTGGTCAGCAGGCCCGAGTAGGAGTTGATGGCCTTGTCACCGGTGTTCATCAGCATGAAGGTGCCGGTGCCGTACGTGGACTTGGCCTCGCCCTCGGCGAAGCAGGTCTGGCCGAACAGGGCCGCCTGCTGGTCGCCGAGCGCGGAGGCGACGGGGATGCCGCCGAGCAGGTCGCCGAGGGCGCCGCCGGTGACCTCGCCGTAGACCTCGGCGGAGGAGCGGATCTCGGGGAGCATCTGCGCGGGGACGCCGATGGACTCGCAGATGCGCTCGTCCCACTCCATCTTGTGCAGGTTCATCAGCATGGTGCGGGAGGCGTTGGTGACGTCGGTGACGTGCTTGCCGCCGTCGACCCCGCCGGTCAGGTTCCAGATGACCCAGGAGTCCATGGTGCCGAAGAGGATGTCGCCCGCCTCGGCGCGCTCGCGCAGGCCCTCGACGTTGTCGAGCAGCCAGCGGGCCTTGGGGCCCGCGAAGTAGGAGGCCAGCGGGAGGCCGGTCTCGCGGCGGAAGCGGTCCTTGCCGACGTTGCGGGCGAGCTCCCGGCAGAGCGCGTCGGTGCGGGTGTCCTGCCAGACGATGGCGTTGTGCACCGGCTCGCCGGTGTTCTTGTCCCACAGCAGCGTGGTCTCACGCTGGTTGGTGATGCCGATCGCCTTGATGTCGTCACGGGTGATGCCGGCCTTGGAGACGGCTCCGGCGACGACCTCCTGGACGTTGGTCCAGATCTCGGTGGCGTCGTGCTCGACCCAGCCCGGCTTCGGGAAGATCTGCTCGTGCTCCTTCTGGTCGACGGAGACGATCCGGCCGTCCTTGTCGAAGACGATGCAGCGGCTCGAAGTGGTGCCCTGGTCGATGGCCGCGATGAAGGGGCCTGCGGTGTGTGCGTCGGTCACGGTGTGCTCCAGAATTCTCTGCTGACGGCTCTCAAGCGTCTTGGGCGGTCATCCGTCTTAGGCGGTCATCGGTCGCTGTCGCGGGTCTACTTGAACGCCTACTTGAAGGCGACGTTGTAGAGACCGCCGGCGATGGCGCCGCCGATCAGCGGACCGACGATCGGCACCCAGGCGTACGACCAGTCCGAGCTGCCCTTGTTCGGCAGCGGGAGCACGGCGTGGATGATGCGGGGACCGAGGTCACGGACCGGGTTGATGGCGTAGCCCGTGGGGCCGCCGAGCGAGAGGCCGATGCCGACCACGACGAGGGCGGTGATCAGGGCGCCGAGGACACCGAGGCCGTTGCCGCCGTCGTTCAGGCCCTGCGTGAGGATGGCGAGGACCAGGACGACCGTGGCGATGATCTCCGTCAGCACGTTCTGGACGTAGTTGCGGATCTCGGGGCCGGTCGAGAAGACGCCGAGCACCGGGCCGGCCGCGGGGGCGGCCTTCTGGTCGACCAGGCCCTCCTCCATCGGCTGCGCCGCGAGGATCTCGGGGTCGGTCAGATGGGCCTTGAACTGGCCCATGTACGTGACCCACACCAGGAGGGCGCCGATCATGGCGCCGAGCAGCTGCGAGGCCAGGTAGAGCGGAACGTTGCCCCACTTGGTGCCGCCCTCGATCGCGAGGCCGAGCGTGACCGCCGGGTTGAGGTGGGCGCCGGAGACGCCGCCCGCGAGGTAGGCACCGGTCAGTACGGCGAAGCCCCACCCGAAGGTGATGGCGAGCCAGCCGGCGTCCTTGGCCTTCGAGCGCTTGAGCGTGACGGCGGCGCACACGCCACCGCCCAGCAGGATGAGCACGGCGGTACCGATGGTCTCGCCGATGAAGATGTCGGAGCTGGACACCCGCGACTCCTTTGTCCTTCGTCCAGGGGAAGGCGAACCCCGGGTCCCTCCGGTGGTCCGCGACCTCAGGTGAGGTCGTTGCCGGCCCTGGCCTTGCCATCACTCTAGCGCGTAATGCCGGTAGGTGTTCGACAATGCCGACCGATGGACGCGAGTCTCGCCCCGGGGTTACTCGCTCGTCAAGAGTTCTGTTATTGAAAACACGATCGTTATTGATCGTTTCGCCTTATCGGTGGAACCGCGGCACGAACGGGGGCGCGCCCCGTGGGAAAGCGGGGTGCGGCCGCAGGTCAGAAGCGCCCGGCGCCCAGGTCCCGCGAGACGGCGCGCGCGCAGTCCCGGACGGCGGCGATCAGCTCGGGCCGCAGCTCCCCGTCCTTGCAGATGCGCTCCACGGCGCCCGTGACGCCGACCGCGCCGACCGGCATGCGGCGCCGGTCGTGGATGGGGGCCGCCACGGAGGCGATGCCCTCCCAGGTCTCCTCGACGTCGGCCGCGTACCCGCGCGCGCGGGTCAGGTCGAGGACGCCCTCGAAGTCGTCGGGGTCGGTCAGGGTGTGCACGGTGAAGGTCTTGCGCTCGGCGTCGACGGCTTCGTTGTGCGCGACCGGGTCGTACGCGGACAGGACCTTGCCCAGCGCCGTGGAGTGCAGCGGCTGCATGGCCCCCACCTCCAGGACCTGGCGGCTGTCGTCGGGCCGGAAGACGTGGTGGACGATCAGGACGCCCTGCTGGTGGAACACGCCGAGGTGGACGCTCTCGCCGCTGGAGCGGGCCAGGTCGTCGGTCCACACCAGGGCGCGGGCCCGCAGCTCGTGCACGTCCAGATAGCTGTTGCCGAGGCGCAGCAGTTCGGCGCCCAGCTGATAGCGGCCCGACGCGGGGTCCTGCTCGACGAAGCCCTCCGCCTGGAGGGTGCGCAGGATGCCGTGGGCCGTACCCTTGGCGAGGTCGAGCGCGGAGGCGATCTCCGAGAGACCGAGCCGTCGCTCGCCGCCCGCGAGCAGTCGCAGCATCGCCGCGGCCCTTTCGAGCGACTGGATGTTGCGTGCCATCGCAGCCCCGACCTCCGTCCCCTCGCACCACACAGTCGACGTTCGACAATGCTGAACACTATCGGTCGTTGTCGACCTCTCGCCAATGCCCGGACAACCCGTGTTGCCCCGCTTCCCCATGTCAAGCACCCGTTCGAGCCAGGCTCGGCCGCCCGTTCGCCCCCGTCCGCCCCGTGGACGTCTTCACAACGGGACGTCGGTCCCGGCTACCCTGGCCGAGTGCGCCCTCCAACAGAAGGCGCAAAGCCGACAGCCGTCGCACTCCAGGGAGCTCTTTCATGGCCTCGTCGCCGACCCCGTCCTCGCAGTCCACGCCTGTTTCGTCCGAGAGCAGGGCCCGAGCCGACGCCCTCCGCGAGGCCCTCGCCACCCGCGTGGTCGTGGCCGACGGCGCGATGGGCACCATGCTCCAGGCGCAGGACCCGACCCTGGAGGACTTCCAGAACCTCGAGGGCTGCAACGAAGTCCTGAACGTCACCCGTCCCGACATCGTGCGCTCCGTGCACGAGGAGTACTTCGCCGTCGGCGTCGACTGCGTGGAGACGAACACGTTCGGCGCGAACTTCGCGGCTCTGAACGAGTACGACATCCCCGAGCGCAACTTCGAGCTCTCCGAGGCGGGCGCCCGCATCGCCCGCGAGGTCGCCGACGAGTACACGGACAGGACCGGGCAGCAGCGCTGGGTCCTCGGCTCCATGGGCCCCGGCACCAAGCTGCCGACCCTGGGCCACGCCCCGTACACCGTGCTGCGCGACGCTTACCAGATCAACGCCGAGGGCATGATCGCGGGCGGCGCCGACGCCCTCCTGGTGGAGACCACCCAGGACCTGCTGCAGACCAAGGCCGCCATCCTCGGCGCCCGCCGCGCCCTGGACGCCACCGGCGCGAACCTCCCGGTGATCTGCTCCGTCACCGTCGAGACCACCGGCACGATGCTGCTGGGCTCCGAGATCGGCGCCGCGCTGACGGCCCTGGAGCCGCTCGGCATCGACATGATCGGCCTGAACTGCGCCACCGGCCCCGCCGAGATGAGCGAGCACCTGCGCTACCTCGCCCGCCACTCGCGCGTCCCGATCTCCTGCATGCCCAACGCCGGTCTGCCCGTCCTCGGCAAGGACGGCGCCCACTACCCCCTGACGGCGCCGGAGCTGGCCGACGCCCAGGAGGCCTTCGTACGCGAATACGGCCTGTCCCTGGTCGGCGGCTGCTGCGGCACCACCCCCGAGCATCTGCGCCAGGTCGTCGAGCGCGTGCGCGGTGTGCGGGCCCCGGCCCGCGACCCGCACCCCGAGCCGGGCGCCGCCTCGCTCTACCAGACGGTGCCGTTCCGCCAGGACACCGCGTACATGGCGATCGGTGAGCGGACGAACGCCAACGGGTCGAAGAAGTTCCGTGAGGCGATGCTGGAGGGCCGCTGGGACGACTGTGTGGAGATGGCCCGCGACCAGATCCGCGAGGGCGCGCACATGCTCGACCTCTGCGTCGACTATGTGGGCCGTGACGGCGTCGCCGACATGGCCGAACTCGCCGGCCGCTTCGCGACCGCCTCCACCTTGCCCATCGTCCTGGACTCCACCGAACTCCCCGTTCTGCGGGCGGGGCTGGAGAAGCTGGGCGGGCGCGCGGTGATCAACTCCGTCAACTACGAGGACGGTGACGGCCCCGAGTCGCGTTTCGCGAAGGTGACCGCGCTGGCCAAGGAGCACGGGGCGGCGCTGATCGCGCTGACCATCGACGAGGAGGGCCAGGCCCGCTCCACCGAGCACAAGGTCGCCGTCGCCGAACGCCTGATCGACGATCTGACCGGCAACTGGGGCATCCACGAGTCGGACATCCTCATCGACACCCTGACCTTCACCATCTGCACCGGTCAGGAGGAGTCCCGCAAGGACGGCGTCCACACCATCGAGGCCATCCGCGAACTCAAGCGCCGCCACCCGCAGGTGCAGACCACGCTGGGCCTGTCCAACATCTCCTTCGGCCTCAACCCGGCTGCCCGCGTCCTGCTGAACTCCGTCTTCCTGGACGAGTGCGTCAAGGCGGGCCTGGACTCCGCGATCGTGCACGCCTCCAAGATCCTGCCGATCGCCCGCTTCGACGACGAACAGGTCACCACCGCCCTCGACCTCATCCATGACCGCCGCGCCGAGGGCTATGACCCCCTGCAAAAGCTCATGCAGCTCTTCGAGGGCGTCAACATGAAGTCCCTGAAGGCGGGCAAGGCGGAAGAACTCCTCGCCCTGCCGCTGGACGAGCGCCTCCAGCGCCGCATCATCGACGGCGAGAAGAACGGCCTGGAGGCCGACCTCGACGAGGCCCTTCAGGACACGCCCGCCCTCGACATCGTCAACAACACCCTCCTGGAGGGCATGAAGGTCGTCGGCGAACTGTTCGGCTCCGGCCAGATGCAGCTGCCCTTCGTGCTCCAGTCCGCCGAGGTCATGAAGACGGCGGTCGCCTACCTGGAGCCGCACATGGAGAAGGTCGAGGGCGACGAGGGCAAGGGCACCATCGTCCTGGCCACCGTCCGCGGTGACGTGCACGACATCGGCAAGAACCTCGTCGACATCATCCTGTCCAACAACGGCTACAACGTCGTCAACCTCGGCATCAAGCAGCCCGTCTCCGCGATCCTGGACGCCGCAGAGGAACACCGGGCCGACGTGATCGGCATGTCCGGCCTCCTGGTCAAGTCCACCGTGATCATGAAGGAGAACCTGGAGGAGCTCAACCAGCGCAAGATGGCCGCCGACTTCCCGGTGATCCTCGGCGGCGCCGCCCTGACCCGCGCCTACGTCGAACAAGACCTCCACGAGATCTACGAGGGCGAAGTCCGCTACGCCCGCGACGCCTTCGAGGGCCTGCGCCTGATGGACGCCCTCATCGCGGTCAAGCGAGGCGTGCCCGGCGCCACCCTGCCCGAGCTGAAGCAGCGCCGCGTGCCCACCAAGGCCACGACGGCCGTCCTGGAGGCCGACGAGGAGGGGCCCGCCCGCTCGGACGTGGCCACTGACAACCCGGTGCCCACCCCGCCGTTCTGGGGCACCCGCGTCGTCAAGGGCATCCAGCTCAAGGAGTACGCCTCCTGGCTCGACGAAGGCGCCCTCTTCAAGGGCCAGTGGGGCCTCAAGCAGGCACGCACCGGTGACGGACCCTCGTACGAAGAACTCGTCGAGACCGAGGGACGCCCGCGACTGCGTGGCTGGCTGGACGAGCTGCACACCAAGAACATGCTGGAGGCGGCCGTCGTGCACGGCTACTTCCCGTGCGTGTCCAAGGGCGACGACCTGATCATCCTGAACGACGACGGCTCCGAGCGCACCCGCTTCACCTTCCCGCGCCAGCGCCGCGGGCGCCGGCTGTGCCTCGCGGACTTCTTCCGCCCCGAGGAGTCCGGCGAGACCGACGTCGTCGGCCTCCAGGTCGTCACCGTAGGCTCGAAGATCGGCGAGGCGACCGCCGAGCTTTTCGCCGCCGACTCCTACCGCGACTACCTCGAACTCCACGGCCTGTCCGTCCAGTTGGCCGAGGCGCTCGCCGAGTATTGGCACGCCCGCGTCCGCGCCGAGCTGGGCTTCGGCGGCGAGGACCCCGCCGCCGTCCAGGACATGTTCGACCTGAAGTACCGCGGCGCCCGCTTCTCGCTCGGCTACGGTGCCTGCCCCGATCTGGAGGACCGCGCCAAGATCGCCGAACTGCTGCGGCCCGAGCGGATCGGCGTCCAGCTCTCCGAGGAGTTCCAGCTCCACCCCGAGCAGTCCACGGACGCGATCGTCATCCACCACCCCGAGGCGAAGTACTTCAACGCGCGCTGATCCCGGTCAGTCGTACACTGGTCGGTCCAGTGCGGGCCGGTTGCCTTCTCGTCAAAAGCGGGCAACCGGCCTTCTCGTCCCTCATGGAAGGTGTGGTCGCATGACCAGTACGGTTCCCGCGCTCGGCACCCGAACGGCCGAAGGCTCCGCTCTGCAGGCCGTGCTCCTCGACATGGACGGCACCCTCGTCGACACCGAGGGCTTCTGGTGGGACGCCGAGGTCGAGGTCTTCGCCCGCCTGGGCCACACGCTCGACGAGGCCTGGCGCGACGTCGTCGTCGGCGGCCCCATGACGCGCAGCGCGGGTTTCCTCATCGACTCCACGGGCGCCGACATCACCCTCGACGAGCTGACCGTGCTGCTCAACGACGGCTTCGAGGACCGCATCAGCCGCTCGCTGCCGCTGATGCCGGGCGCCGCGCGGCTGCTGGCCGAACTCGCGGCGCACGAGGTCCCGATGGCCCTGGTCTCCGCCTCGCACCGGCGCATCATCGACCGCGTCCTCGACTCGATCGGCGCCCACCACTTCGAACTCACCGTCGCCGGCGACGAGGTGGCCCGCACCAAGCCCCACCCCGACCCCTACCTCCTGGCGGCCGCGGGGATCGGCGCGGAGCCCACCAGATGCGCCGTCATCGAGGACACCGCGACCGGCGTCGCCGCCGCGGAGGCGGCAGGCTGCCGGGTGGTGGCCGTGCCGTCGGTCGCGCCCATCCCGGCGATGGCGGGACGCACCGTCGTCCCCTCCCTCGAACACGTCAACCTTCCTTTCCTGCAAGGCCTCATGCCCCTCTGACAGTTCCGGTTCAAGCCCGGTCAGGGGTGTGACGTTTCCCACTCCAAAGGGGGTCGACAGAGGGGCCGGTGTGTGCAGAACACCCTGGTGGGGTCCCTGGTGGCGTGGCGTTTGGTCCCGTTTGGTGGGAGCGTGCACGAAACCTTCCGGTGTCGGGTTATCGGTGTGTCCACGCCCGGTTTCACTGCGTGATTGAGGCACCGCTCCCACCCCATCCGGCGCTCAACTGGTGCGGACTAATGTCGTCGCGAGAACATCGCCCCACCCCCCGTGCCCCATCAACCCTCACCCCGCGTTGCGGGATTCACGGGATCCAAGAGCTCTGGAGAACGTCGAGCATGAACCGCAAGACTTTGGTGCTGCCGGCTGTCATAGGTCTGCTCGCCCCCGCACTCGCCGCGTGCGGTGGTTCGGGCAGCGGCGACGGCGACGACGCGATCACTGTCGGCACCACGGACGCGTTCGCCATCTCGAAGGAGGTCCCGGCGCCCTTCGACCCCGCGTACGCCTACGACGCCGGGTCCTGGAACCTGCTGCGCCAGACCGTCCAGACGCTCATGGCCCTGCCCCGCGGCGGCGGCGACCCGCAGCCCGAGGCCGCCGAGCAGTGCGGCTTCACCGACACGGGCAATGAGCGCTACGCCTGCACCCTGCGCAAGGGCCTGACGTTCTCCGACGGCAAGCCGCTGACGGCCGCCGATGTGAAGTTCTCCATCGAGCGGGTCCGCGACATCAAGATCAAGGACCCCAGCGGCTCGGACGCCCTGGTGGCGAACGTCGAGGAGATCGAGACCCAGGGCGATCGCGGCATCGTCTTCCACCTCAAGACGCCCGACGCGACGTTCCCGTACAAGCTGGCCACGCCCACCGCCGGCATCATCAGCAAGGACCACTACAGCAAGAACAAGCTCCGCGACGGCTTCGAGGTCTCCGGCTCCGGCCCGTACACCGCGGAGCAGGAGGTCGAGGACGACCGCCTGGTCAAGACGGTGTTCACCAAGAACCCCCACTACAAGGGCGAGTTCGAGCCCCAGAGCGACAAGGTGGAGCTGCGCAACTTCGCGGACACCGGGTCCATGGGCAAGGCGCTCGAGGACGGCGACATCGACCTGATGACGCGCACCATGTCGCCCGAGCAGGTCAAGGAGCTCGACGGCTCCTCGGACAAGAAGATCGACCTGGTCGAGATGCAGGGTCTGGAGATCCGCTACCTGGCCTTCAACACCGAGGCCGCCACGGTCAAGAGCAAGGCCGTGCGCCAGGCCATGGCACAGGTCGTCGACCGCGGCGCGCTCGCCTCCGCGGTCTACGGCTCGACGGCCGACCCGCTGTTCTCGCTGGTGCCCTCCACCATCACGGGCCACGCCAACTCGTTCTTCAACAAGTACGGCAACCCGAGCCCGTCCAAGGCCCGTTCCCTCCTCGGCAAGGCGAACATCACCACGCCGGTGAAGCTGACGCTGCACTACACCACCGACCACTACGGCCCGGGCACCAAGAAGGAGTTCGAACTGCTGAAGAAGCAGCTGAACGACTCCGGCCTCTTCGACGTCTCGATCAAGGGCACGCCGTGGAGCACGTTCCGCGCGGCCGAGCGCGACGGCGAGTACGACGTGTACGGCATGGGCTGGTTCCCCGACTTCCCCGACGCGGACAACTTCCTCGCGCCGTTCCTCGACAAGGACAACTTCCTCGGATCGCCGTACGTCAACAAGGACATCAACGACCAGCTGATCCCCACCTCGCGTCGTGAGGCGGACCGGCTGGCCGCGTCCAAGAGCATCCGCAAGATCCAGGACATCGTCGCCGAGGACGTCCCCGTGCTCCCGCTGTGGCAGGGCAAGCAGTACATCGCCGCGCGCGACGACATCACAGGCGTCGAGTGGGCCCTCAACTCCTCCTCGAACCTCCAGCTGTGGGAGCTCGGCCGCGGCGTGAGCGGCTGACGCCGCCCGCCCCACCACCCCCACAGGTTCCACCGCACGACCTCAACAACTAAGGCACGTACGTGAAATGTCGTAACCAGTGGCTGGCCCTTCCCCTCACGGGAGGGCTCGCCGCCGCCCTGCTGACCGGCTGCGGAACGGAGTCCGGCGGGGCTGGTGACACGGGCGAGGCAGTCGTGATGGGGATGTCCGACGACATCCTCGCCACCGACCCGGCGTCCGGCTACGACCCCGGGTCGTGGCTCCTGTTCAACAACGTCTTCCAGTCCCTCCTGAGCTTCCCCAAGGGCGGCACGGAACCGGAGCCGGAGGCCGCCAAGAGCTGCGGCTTCACCGACACGGAGGCGAAGGTCTTCAAGTGCGAGCTGCGTGACGGGCTGAAGTTCAGCAACGGCAACGCCCTCACGTCGAAGGACGTCAAGTTCTCCTTCGACCGCATGCGGAAGATCAACGACGACACCGGCCCGGCGATCATGTTCCCGATGCTGGACAGCGTCCGGACCCCCGACGCCGAGACCGTCGTCTTCCGGCTCAAGTACCCCGACGCGACCTTCCCCAGCAAGATCGCCTCGGGCGCGGGCTCGATCGTGGACCACCGCGAGTACGACATGAACGGGCTGCGCGAGGACGGCGAGGCCGTCGGCTCCGGCCCGTACAAGCTCGACTCGTTCGACAAGGAGCAGGCGACCTTCTCCGTCAACTCCTCCTACACGGGCACGGCCAAGGTCAAGAACGAGGGCGTGGCCCTCAAGTTCTTCCACGGCGACCAGAAGGGCCTGAAGAAGGCGCTCCTGGACAACGACGTCGACCTGGCCTACCGAGGCCTCGCCGCCGCCGACATCGCGGACATCGAGCGGGACACGTCCAAGGCCGGCCAGGACGTCGACATCGTCGAGGGCACCAGCGCCGAGGTGCAGCACCTGGTCTTCAACATGAAGGACCCGGTGGCGGGCAAGCTCGGCGTGCGCAAGGCCATCGCCTACCTCCTGGACCGGGACGCCCTGGTCCAAGAGGTCTACAAGGACACGGCCACCCCGCTGTACTCGATCGTCCCCGCGGGCATCGGCGGCCACAACACCGCGTTCTTCGACACCTACGGCGCCCGTCCGCAGCGCGCGAAGGCCGCCTCCGCACTGCGCGACGCCGGCCTCGACGGCAAGGTCAAGCTCACGCTCTGGTCGACGCCCTCGCGCTACGGCCCGGCCACGGACCAGGAGCTGAACGCCATCGCCAAGCAGCTCAACGCGTCCGGCCTCTTCGACGCCGATGTGAAGTCCGTCGAGTTCGAGCAGTACGAGAAGGACATCGCGGCCGGCAAGTACGGCGTCTACGTCAAGGGCTGGGTGCCGGACTACCCGGACCCGGACAACTTCACGCAGCCGTTCTTCGGCAAGGGCAACGTCCTCGGCAACCACTTCGAGAACAGCGCCATCACCGGCAAGATCATCCCTGGCACGGCGACCGAGAGCGACCGCACCAGGACCGACAAGCAGTACGCCGAACTGCAGGACATCGTGGCCGAGCAGGTGCCGGTCCTGCCGGTCTGGCAGGCCAAGCAGTACGCCGTCGTCCGCGACAACGTCTACGGCCTGGAGTCCTGCCTGGACGCCTCGACGGTCTTCCGCTTCTGGGAGATCAGCAAGGGCTGATCAGAGGTGACCGCGCGTGACGCGGGCGATCGCGTGTGATGGTGAACGACGACGGTGGCCGCCCCCTCGGGGACGGCCACCGTCGTCGTTCCCACACCCTCGGGACTACTGCGCACCTGGACGGACGAGGCCGCTCTCGTACGCGTACACCGCGGCCTGTACCCGGTCGCGCAGGCGCAACTTCGTGAGCACATGGCCGACATGGGTCTTCACGGTCGTCTCGCTCACGAAGAGGTCGGCCGCGATCTCCGCGTTCGACAGGCCGCGGGCCACCAGCTTCAGGACCTCGACCTCGCGCTCGGTGAGCGTGTGCAGGGTGTCCGGCACCGGCTCGTCGCCGGACGGAAGGTGCGCGGAGTACTTGTCGAGCAGCCTGCGCGTGATGCTCGGCGCGAGCATCGCCTCGCCCGCGGCGACCACCCGGATCGCCTGCACCAGTTCGTTCGCCGGAGCGTCCTTGAGGAGGAAGCCGCTGGCACCGGCGCGCAGCGCCTCCACCACGTACTCGTCCAGGTCGAAGGTGGTCAGCACCAGGACCTTCGCCGGACCGTCGCGGCCGGGCCCGGTGATCTGCCGGGTCGCCTCGACGCCGTCCATCCGCGGCATACGGATGTCCATGAGCACCACATCGGGCTGCAGCGCCCGCACCTGATCAAGAGCCTGCAGGCCGTCTCCGGCCTCGCCGACGACCGCGATGTCCTGCTCGGCCTCCAGAATCATCCGGAACCCGGTGCGCAACAGCGGCTGGTCATCGACCAGTAGCACGCGGATGGCCACGTAACACTCCTTAGCTAGCCCGGGCCCATTCTGCCCTGCTCGCTCCGCGTGGACTCGGGCGCCCTGAGAGGAAGCGGATACGGCGGGGGAGTCCCACCGAATTCCGGACATACGGCTTGGTGATCGCACCAACCGCACAATTTCGTCGGCCGGGGCCGCCACTCGCCCGTCGCCGTGGCCAGCTCGATCGCCTCCCAGAGCGCGAGCAGCTTCCGCTCGACCCGCTCCAGGTCCGCCACGACCGGGTCGTACGTGATGACGTCGCCGCTGCCCAGATAGACGAGCTGGAGGCGGCGCGGGACGACGCCCTTCAGCCGCCAAACCACCAGGGCGTAGAACTTCATCTGGAACAGCGCGCCCTCCGCGTACTCCGGGCGGGGGGCCTTGCCCGTCTTGTAGTCGACGATGCGGACGTCTCCCGAAGGGGTGACGTCGACGCGGTCGATGATGCCGCGCAGCTTCAGGCCCGACGCCAGCTCGGCCTGTACGAACAGCTCGCGCTCGGCGGGCTCCAGGCGGGTCGGGTCCTCCAGCGTGAACCAGCGCTCGACGAGCTTCTCCGCGTCCGACAGCCAGCGCGCCATGCGCTCGCCCTCCGGGTCGTCGGCGAACAGCTCGGTCAGCTCGGGCTTGGTCTCGCGCAGCCGGTCCCACTGGCCGGGGATGAGCGACTTGGCGCGCGGGGCCGTGCGCTCGCTCGCGGGCGCGTCGAAGAGTCTTTCCAGGACGGCGTGGACCAGCGTGCCCCTGGTGGCGGCCTCGCTCGGCTTCTCGGGCAGCTTGTCGATCACCCGGAACCGGTAGAGCAAGGGGCACTGCATGAAGTCGCCCGCGCGCGAGGGCGACAGGGATGCCGGGCGCACGGCCGCCGCGGCACCGTGGGTGCTGGTTTCCATGAGAACAGACCCTACGACCCGCCACTGACAACAGCCGCATACCATCGACGGCAGACCCTCTCGCCCTGCATGATCGTGCAGGTAATCGCGCCATAGCGGGCGGGAGACGCTTCGATCGAGGGGACATCGTGGACGAAAGCGGCGAGAGCGGCAGGCCGCAGTCCGACGGCACCGAGGACCTGCGACCGCGCGACCGGCCCGACTCCTCCGAGCCACCGCCACACCGCCCGGCCGGCGCCACGGACGAGGCGTCACAGCCCCGACAGCCCACCCCGGCGCCCGCCCAGCAGGAGCAGACCAACCCCACTCCTCCCACCCCCCAACCCCCCGCACCCCAGCAGCCGACGCCACAGCAGCCCCCGCCCGAGCGGCCCGCGCCGCAGGAGCCCGCGTCTGAGCGGCCGGCGCCGCAGGAGTCCGCGCCGCAACACCCGACGCCTCAGCGGCCGGCGCCGCGAGAGCCCGCGTCCCAGCAGCCGACGCCGCGAGAGTCCGCACCTGAACGGCGGGCGCCGCAGGAGTCCGCGCCGCAGCGGTCCGCGCCGCCGCAGTCTGCGTCCGAGCGGCCCGCGCCGCAGGAGTCCACGTCTGAGCGGCCCGCGCCGCAAGAGCCCGCACCTGAGCGGCCCGCGCCGCAGGAGTCCGCGCCGCAGCGGTCCGCGCCTCAGCAGTCGGCGCCGCCCCAGCAGCCCGCGCCCCCCCGCCCCGGCGCCCGTCTGGCGAAGGCGCCCCGGGAGGCCCCCCGGCCCGGAGGCCGGCGCGAGCCGACGGTTCCGGGGAAGGGTGAGGGCAAGGGCAGAGGAAAGGGGCGCAAGGGTCCCGGGGGTGGACTGCTCATGGGCAGGCCCTTCGGCGTGCCCGTCTACGTCGCGCCCAGCTGGTTCCTCGTCGCCGCCCTCATCACCTGGGTCTTCGGCGGGCAGCTCGACCGCGTCCTGCCCGAACTCGGCGGCGCCCGCTACCTCGTGTCCCTCTTCTTCGCCGTCGCCTTCTACGCCTCCGTGCTGGTCCACGAACTGGCCCACACCGTCGCGGCCCTCCGCTTCAAGCTGCCGGTGCGCCGCATCCAGCTCCAGTTCTTCGGCGGAGTCTCCGAGATCGAGAAGGAGTCCGAGACCCCGGGCCGGGAGTTCGTCCTCGCCTTCGTCGGCCCCCTGCTCTCACTCGTGCTCGCCGGTGTCTTCTACGCCGGTATGCGCGTCGTCGAGCCCGGCACCGTGCCCGGCGTCCTCCTCGCCGGCCTGATGATCTCCAACCTCATCGTCGCCGCCTTCAACCTCCTGCCGGGCCTGCCCCTGGACGGCGGCCGCATGCTGCGCGCCGTCGTCTGGAAGATCACCGGCAAGCCCATGAGCGGAACCGTCGCCGCCGCCTGGGTGGGCCGCGCCCTCGCCATCTCCGTGCTGATCGGCCTGCCCCTGCTCAACCAGTCCGGCGCCCTCGGCGGCGAGGCCCAGGACATCGGCGGCATGGACACCGTCACCGACGCCCTGCTCGCCGCGATCCTCGCCGCGATCATCTGGACCGGCGCCGGGAACAGCCTCCGCGTGGCCCGCCTGCGCGAGCACCTGCCCGAGCTGCGCGCCCGCACCCTGACCCGCCGCGCGGTGCCCGTCGAATCCGACACCCCCCTCTCCGAGGCGCTGCGCCGGGCCAACGACGCCGGCGCCCGCGCCCTCGTGGTCGTCGACCCCGACGGCGATCCGATGGCGGTCGTCCGCGAGGCGGCCATCGTCTCCGTGCCCCAGCACCGCCGCCCCTGGGTCGCGGTCAGCGGCCTGGCCCAGGACATCACCGAGGGCATGCGGATCTCCGCCGAACTCGCGGGGGAGGAGCTGCTCGACACCCTCCGGGCGACCCCCGCCACGGAGTACCTGGTCGTCGAGGACTCCGGAGAGATCTACGGAGTGCTCTCCGCCGCCGACGTGGAGCGCGCCTTCGTCAAGGCGATGGCCAGACCGTCCTGAGCACAGCCGTCACGGTCCTGAGCATCGCTGTCCTTTTAAAGTTCGTTTGACATCTACGTCTTACATCCTATTTGAAAAGAGTGCTCGTCCGACTAACCCGTCACCCATTCGCCGCGCATCCGCCATTGAAAAGCGGCGTTAGTCGGAGCATGACGAAGGACACGAAGGGGAAGGTGCTCCAGTCCGTCCAGCACCTGGCAGACCCGACCGGTAGAAAAACTGTGCGACTGGGTTCCTATACTTATATTCCCGCACCGATCCACCGGGGTGCGACCAACGGGAGCCTGATGACGGCGAATTCCTCCGTGACGCTCAACGTGACCGAGGGCATTCTCCGGGAGTTCATGGACATCATGAGTTCCCTGGAGAGCGATCTCGCGAGACGATGGCTGCTGCTACAGACCGGGTCCCGCCGTTCGCGAGTGGAATGATCAAGCTGCGTCATGCACTACGAGCAAACAGGTCACTACACTGACCCCTTCGGCGATTACTCCGGCGGGTATCCGAGCAGCGGTGGCCGACATCGCGCTCCCGTCGAGGAGTTCTCTGTTCCCCTCATGCCGCCGGACCCGGGATGGGACCCCTCGGAAGAGTTGGCCTTCTTCCTTCGGGGCGCCATCGAGGACCAGCAGCAAGTAATTCCGGACACAAATAATACGGACGCATTTAACAGTCCGGAGCCGAAAGACCCCCGCGAAGCCTTAGTGGAAATCACGGCCGACCTGCCCCCGCTGAGGGAGGCCCCCCGGGGCCATCGCAAAGTGCGGGACCGGCAGCGACCAGGTGCTTTTCGCATGGTCAGCTACCTCATCGCGGCCCTGGCGACCGTCATCGCATCCGCGGTGAGCTTCTTCGGCGGGATGATCGCTTATGATCCGCTGCGATTCATCGCGATGACCCGGACACCCAGCAGTGTGGCCTCCTGGTGGCCTCTGCTGGTGTTCGGTCCCTGGCTGGTGGCGTCACTGTCCATCCTCCGGGCGGCAATACACCAACGTCGGGCCTCACATTCCTGGTGCATGGTCATCATCTTCTCCGCCATCGCGATGGCGCTGTGTGTCGCGCAGGCGCCGAAGAACATCGTCGACACCTCGGCCGCCGCACTGCCGAGTTTCGCCTCGCTGGCCTGTTTCCAGCAATTGGTACGTCAGATCACTCTGACCCGACCGCCCCGGCGGTCACTGCCGAGGCACAGGCTGCAACGTGCCGAGGAGCCCACTGGCGAGACGCCGGCCGGAGCGACGCCAGGGGAAGGCGCGACACCAGAGGGCGGCACAACCACCGGAACGAACCCCTGAAGCGGTGGTCCGAGGTTCGCGTCGCGGCCGGTAGTCTGGTCACATGTCCGAACCGACCGGTGCCGCCCGCCGTCGCGGGCCCTTCAAGGTCGGGGACCAGGTCCAGCTCACCGACCCCAAGGGACGCCACTACACGTTCACGCTCGAAGCGGGGAAGAATTTCCACACCCACAAGGGTTCCTTCCCCCACGACGAGCTGATCGGTGCTCCCGAGGGCAGTGTTGTCCGTACCACGGGAAACGTCGCCTACCTGGCGCTGCGCCCCCTGCTCCCCGACTACGTCCTGTCCATGCCCCGCGGCGCCGCCGTGGTCTACCCCAAGGACGCGGGGCAGATCCTGGCCTTCGCCGACATCTTCCCCGGCGCACGCGTCGTCGAGGCGGGGGTGGGCTCCGGCTCGCTCAGCAGCTTCCTGCTGCGCGCCATCGGCGACCAGGGAATGCTGCACTCCTACGAGCGCCGCGAGGACTTCGCCGACATCGCCCGGCAGAACGTGGAGCGCTACTTCGGCAGCCCCCACCCCGCCTGGCAGCTCACCGTCGGCGACCTTCAGGACAATCTCAGCGACACCGAGGTCGACCGCGTCATCCTCGACATGCTCGCCCCGTGGGAGTGCCTGGAGGCCGTCTCCAAGGCGCTCGTCCCCGGCGGCATCCTCTGCTGCTACGTGGCGACCACCACCCAGCTCGCCAGGACCGTCGAGTCCATCCGCGAGATCGGCGGCTTCAACGAGCCGACCGCCTGGGAATCGATGATCCGCAACTGGCACGTCGAAGGCCTCGCCGTCCGCCCGGACCACCGCATGATCGGTCACACCGGCTTCCTGCTCACCGCCCGCCGCCTCGCGGACGGCGTGGAGCCCCCCATGCGCCGCCGCCGCCCCGCCAAGGGCGCCTACGGCGAGGACTACACCGGACCGAACGCCGACGGTGGCACCCCGCGCTGACCCGCGCGACGGGCCCCGGCCAAAAAGCAGGCGCCGCCGCCGAGTTCCCTGACCGACCAGGGAACTCGGCGGCGGCGCCGTTTCGTTGACGTGGCACCAGCCGCGTACCGGAAGAACCGCGAGACCCACCGGACCCCGGTGTTCCACCTCACTGTGACCTATGGCACGATGCTGGCCACCCCACCGGCACAGCCCTCGCAGGAGACACTTCCTAGTGCAGCACCCCGCCGTCCCGGAACTGGCACACACCACCGCCCGCCCCGTCCACTGGCTGGCCACCGCCGCCGCGCTGGCCGCCGTCGTCGCGGGCTCCGCGTTCCTGCAGCCCGACCCCGCGACCGCCGCCCAGTCAGGGCCGCAGCCACCCAGGAGAGCCGCCGCGGGCGCACCAGCACCGGCCCCCGCGCCGGACCCGGCCTCCGTGGAGTTCCCCCTGGACTGCGGCACCGTGGGGTCCGTCGTGAAGAAGAAGGCCACCGGCGACCTCGACGGCGACGGCCGGGCCGAGACCGTGGCCGTCGTGCACTGCCGGGCCGGCTCGGGCACCCCGCCCGACGGGGTCTATGTGATCACCCGCCCCGAGGCGGGCAAGCCGCGCGTGGTGGCCACCCTCGTCGACCCGAAGGACCATCTGAACGTGAGCGACTTCGCCGTGCGTGACGGCGCGGTCACCGCGACCCTGCTCGGCTACTCCTCACTCGACGTCCCCCGTTGCTGCCCCGACCGCGAGGACGCGGCCAAGTGGCAATGGAAGGACGGCACGTTCGAGCGGACGACGCCCGCCGGGGCCCGCAGCGTCTGACGCGCCCACGGGCGCCGGGTCACTCGGCGTCGGGGCCGTACACCTCGACCTTGTCCGAAACACGACGTACGTGGATGCAGTCGCCCGGACACTCCTTCGCGGAGTCGGTGACATCCCGGAGCAGCGGCAACGGCACGGGTGTTGTGGCCCCCGGCGCCTGGAGCAACACGTCGTCCCCGCTCTTCACATAGGCCAGTCCGTCGATGTCCAGCTCGAATACCTCGGGCGCGTACTGCGCGCAGATGCCGTCCCCGGTGCAGAGGTCCTGGTCGATCCAGACCTCCAGCAGATCATGGCCCTCACTGCCGGTCTCGGCGTCGTGCCGCACGGTCATCTCTCCTGCCGGTCGCTGCGTCGAGCGGGCCGACTGTGCAGTAAGTCGGGCCAGCTCTGACGGGTGTTGAACGCTTCGACGATACAACCGTCCGCTTTCCGATGTTGTTGGGTGGGTATTCACCTGGCGTGAGGGAGAGCGCAAGGGTGAAGATCGGACACACCCCCTCGTCTTTGTGATCTAGGGGTTTCAATCGACACCCACCCAGGTAGGGTCTGGAAGCGTCCAGCTCCCCTTGGAGGAGGTGAGGACCGTGGCAGCCCACGACGACGACAACAACCGCGGCATCCGGCCGGGACGAGGGTCTGAAGACCCTGCCGGTCAGGTTGCCTATCTCGAGCAGGAAATCGCCGTCCTGCGACGTAAGCTCGCCGACTCTCCGCGTCATACGAGGATTCTCGAAGAGCGGATCGTCGAGCTGCAGACCAATCTGGCCGGCGTGTCCGCGCAGAACGAACGGCTCGCCAACACGCTCCGCGAGGCCCGCGACCAGATCGTGGCCCTCAAGGAGGAAGTCGACCGGCTCGCGCAGCCACCGGCCGGCTTCGGAGTCTTCCTCGTGGCGAACGAGGACGGCACGGCGGACATCTTCACCGGGGGCCGCAAGCTCCGGGTGAACGTCAGCCCCGGCGTGGAGCTCGAAGAGCTCAAGCGCGGCCAGGAAGTAATGCTCAACGAAGCGCTCAACGTGGTCGAGGCCATGGAGTACGAGAGCGTCGGCGACATCGTCACCCTCAAGGAGATCCTTGAGGACGGCGACCGTGCCCTGGTGATCGGACACACCGACGAAGAACGAGTGGTGCGGCTCGCCGAGCCCCTCCGGGACGTCACCATCCGCGCCGGCGACGCCCTCCTGCTCGAACCCCGCTCCGGCTACGTCTACGAGGTAGTGCCCAAGAGCGAGGTCGAGGAACTCGTCCTCGAAGAAGTCCCCGACATCAGCTACGAGGCGATCGGCGGTCTCGGCGGCCAGATCGAAATGATCCGGGACGCCGTCGAACTCCCGTACCTCTACCCCGACCTCTTCAAGGAGCACGAACTGCGGCCGCCCAAGGGCGTGCTGCTGTACGGGCCTCCCGGCTGCGGCAAGACGCTGATCGCGAAAGCCGTCGCCAACTCCCTTGCCAAGAAGGTCGCGGAGGTCACCGGGCAGCCCACGGGGAAGAGCTTCTTCCTCAACATCAAGGGCCCCGAGCTCCTCAACAAGTACGTCGGCGAGACCGAGCGCCACATCCGCCTGGTCTTCCAGCGTGCCCGTGAGAAGGCGAGCGAGGGTACCCCCGTCATCGTCTTCTTCGACGAGATGGAGTCCCTCTTCCGCACCCGCGGATCCGGTGTCAGCTCGGACGTGGAGAACACCATCGTCCCGCAGCTGCTCGCCGAGATCGACGGCGTGGAAGGGCTGGAGAACGTCATCGTCATCGGCGCCTCCAACCGCGAGGACATGATCGACCCCGCGATCCTGCGGCCCGGACGGCTCGACGTCAAGATCAAGATCGAGCGCCCGGACGCCGAGGCCGCGAAGGACATCTTCGCCAAGTACCTCACCGAGCGGCTCCCGCTGCACGCCGACGACCTGACCGAGCACAGCGCCGACCGGCGCGCCACCGTGCACGGCATGATCCAGTCCGTCGTCGAGCAGATGTACGCGGAGTCCGAGGAGAACCGCTTCCTCGAAGTGACGTACGCCAACGGCGACAAGGAAGTCCTGTACTTCAAGGACTTCAACTCCGGCGCCATGATCGAGAACATCGTGGGCCGCGCCAAGAAGATGGCCATCAAGGCCTTCCTCGAAGCGAACCAGAAGGGCATCCGGGTCTCGCACCTCCTCCAGGCTTGCGTCGACGAGTTCAAGGAGAACGAGGACCTGCCCAACACCACCAACCCGGACGACTGGGCCCGCATCTCCGGAAAGAAGGGCGAGCGGATCGTGTACATCCGCACCCTCGTCACCGGAAAGCAGGGCGCGGACACCGGACGCTCCATCGACACGGTGGCGAACACCGGTCAATACCTGTAGAACCCAGGGCGGCTGCGGGTGTCCTTCACGGGTACCCGCAGCCGTCTGCTTTTCAATGAAGACAATGATCTCCCCACCAGCGCAAAGGCGTTCTAGGCTCTTCGGTACCGCCGAGTCGCGCAGTGCGGGGACGGGCACCGCACACGCACCGGAGAACCAGCGGTACTTGAGCGCCGTTCCCGAACGGGAGCGCCGCCGGGCAAGGAGGGCCGCATGACTGTACGGCGAGTAATGGGCATCGAGACGGAGTACGGCATCTCCGTCCCCGGCCACCCCAACGCCAATGCCATGCTCACCTCGTCCCAGATCGTCAACGCCTATGCCGCGGCGATGCACCGGGCGCGACGCGCCCGCTGGGACTTCGAGGAGGAGAACCCGCTGCGGGACGCGCGGGGTTTCGACCTCGCCCGCGAGGCCGCCGACTCCAGCCAGCTGACCGACGAGGACATCGGCCTCGCCAACGTCATCCTGACCAACGGAGCGCGCCTCTACGTAGACCACGCGCACCCCGAGTACAGCTCACCGGAGATCACCAACCCCCTGGACGCGGTCCTGTGGGACAAGGCCGGCGAGCGCATCATGGCCGAGGCCGCCGACCGCGCGGCCCAGCTCCCCGGGGCCCAGCCGATCCACCTGTACAAGAACAACACCGACAACAAGGGCGCCTCGTACGGCACGCACGAGAACTACCTGATGAAGCGGGAGACCCCTTTCTCGGACATCGTGCGCCACCTCACGCCCTTCTTCGTCTCCCGCCAGGTCGTCACCGGCGCCGGACGCGTCGGCATCGGCCAGGACGGCCACGAGCACGGCTTCCAGCTCAGCCAGCGCGCCGACTACTTCGAAGTGGAAGTGGGCCTGGAGACGACCCTCAAGCGGCCCATCATCAACACCCGCGACGAACCGCACTCGGACGCCGAGAAGTACCGCAGGCTGCACGTCATCATCGGCGACGCCAACCTCTCGGAGATCTCCACCTACCTCAAGCTGGGCACGACCTCGCTCGTCCTCGCCATGATCGAGGACGGCTTCATCGCCGTGGACCTCGCCGTGGAGCAGCCGGTGCGCACCCTGCACCAGGTCTCCCACGACCCGACGCTCCAGCACCTCGTCACGCTCCGTAGCGGCCGCTCGCTGACCGCTGTCCAGCTGCAGATGGAGTACTTCGAGCTCGCCCGCAAGTACGTCGAGGAGCGCTACGGCTCCGACGCCGACGAGCAGACCAAGGACATCCTGGCCCGCTGGGAGGACGTGCTCGGCCGCCTGGAGAGCGATCCGATGAGCCTGTCGGGAGAGCTCGACTGGGTCGCCAAGCGGGAGCTCATGGAGGGCTACCGCCGCCGCGACAGTCTCGACTGGGACGCCGCGCGTCTCCACCTGGTCGACCTCCAGTACGCCGACGTACGGGCCGAGAAGGGTCTGTACAACCGCCTGGTGGCACGCGGCAAGATGAAGCGGCTCCTGGACGAGGCGGACGTGGAGCGGGCCACCACCAAGCCGCCGGAGGACACCCGTGCGTACTTCCGCGGACGCTGCCTGGAGCAGTACGCGGACGATGTGGCCGCGGCCTCATGGGACTCGGTCATCTTCGACCTGCCCGGCCGTGACTCTCTGCAACGAGTGCCGACCCTGGAGCCCCTGCGCGGCACCAGGAACCACGTCAAGGAACTCCTGGACCGCTGCCGCTCGGCAGAGGATCTGGTTCGGGTCCTCTCCGGCGGCTGAAAGGTCACCGGCGGGGGAATCACAGAGGTGGGTCCCGCACGTTGAACGAAGCGCGGGACCGATGTCGGACCCGGCTTGTAGGGTCTGATCAACAACGTCTAACCGAGCGGGGTGAGGCAGATGGCGACCAAGGACACCGGCGGCGGACAGCAGAAGGCGACGCGTTCGACCGAGGAGACCGAGGAGCAGACACAGGACGCGCAGGCTTCCGAGGACCTCAAGGAGCGCCAGGAGAAGCTGAGCGACGACGTGGACTCCGTCCTGGACGAGATCGATGATGTCCTTGAGGAGAATGCAGAGGACTTCGTGAGGTCCTTCGTTCAGAAGGGTGGGCAGTAGGTCGACTTGACCTTCGAAACAAAGGTCCTCGGGGGGTTTGTGTGTTCGAGGGTGTGGACGTGAAGCGTTGCTCGCGGCGCGGGGAAGAGCGGCCGCGGGCAGCGTGTTCCCACGCTCCCGCAATCCATGTGGATCACTGTCACGAGACGGGTAAGGTCCGTGGCGTACTGTGCTTCAACTGCAATTCGGCCATCGGCAAGTTGGGAGACGATCCCGACGCTGTTCGTCGGGCTGCCGCCTATCTGGAGGGATCCTCGTGGAAGCCAACACTCGTAGCACCGGGCGTCTACCGACTGCCTTCCTGACGCCTGGATCATCGTCCTTCATGGACTTCCTGTCCGCGCACCAGCCCGAGATCCTGCCCGGCAATCGCCAAATGCCGCCCACGCAGGGCGCTTTCGAGGCTCCGCACGGCACGACCATCCTGGCCGTGACGTTCCCGGGCGGCGTCGTGCTCGCCGGTGACCGCCGGGCCACGATGGGTAACGTCATCGCGTCGCGGGACATGGAGAAGGTCTTTCCCGCGGACGAGTACTCCGCGGTGGGCGTCGCCGGCACGGCGGGCCTCGCCGTGGAGATGGTGAAGCTCTTCCAGCTCGAGCTGGAGCACTTCGAGAAGGTGGAGGGCGCCACGCTCTCCCTGGAGGGCAAGGCGAACCGTCTCTCCACGATGATCCGCGGCAACCTCGGCATGGCCATGCAGGGCCTCGCCGTGGTACCGCTCTTCGCCGGCTATGACGTGGACCGCGAGAAGGGACGCATCTTCTCGTACGACGTCACGGGCGGCCGCTCCGAGGAGCACGGGTTCGCGGCCACCGGCTCCGGTTCGGTCTTCGCGCGCGGTGCGATGAAGAAGCTGTACCACGACGGTCTGACGGAGGAGCAGGCGACGACCCTCGTGGTCCAGGCGCTGTACGACGCCGCCGACGACGACTCGGCGACGGGCGGTCCGGACGTGGCCCGTCGGATCTACCCCATCGTCACCGTCATCTCCGACGAGGGTTTCCGGCGGCTCACGGACGAGGAGTCCTCCGCGATCGCCCGGTCGGTCCTGGAGAAGCGGCTGGAACAGCCGGACGGCCCGCGTGCCGCGCTTCTCTGATCGCTCCGAATTCGTTACTGACTGAAGTTTTTTGACAGAAAGGGACGGATCCGGTGTCGACGCCGTTCTATGTATCACCCCAGCAGCAGATGGCCGACCGGGCGGAATACGCCCGCAAGGGCATCGCGCGCGGCCGCAGTCTGGTCGTCCTGCAGTATGCCGACGGCATCGTGTTCGTCGGCGAGAACCCGTCCCGTGCCCTGCACAAGTTCAGCGAGATCTATGACCGCATCGGTTTCGCGGCCGCCGGCAAGTACAACGAGTACGAGAACCTCCGGATCGGCGGTGTCCGTTACGCCGATCTCCGTGGTTATACCTACGACCGCGACGACGTGACGGCGCGCGGCCTGGCGAATGTGTACGCGCAGACGCTGGGCACGATCTTCTCCAGCGCGGCGGAGAAGCCGTACGAGGTGGAGCTGGTGGTCGCCGAGGTGGGCGCCACGCGCGAGGGCGATCAGATCTACCGCCTTCCGCATGACGGTTCGATCGTCGATGAGCATGGTTCGCTGGCCGTGGGCGGCAACGCCGAACAGATCAGCCAGTATCTCGATCAGCACCACAACGACGGCATGACGCTCGCGGAGGCCCTGAAGCTGGCCGTGCGCGCGCTCTCGCGTGACACCAACGGCACCGAGCGGGAGATCCCCGCCGAGCGCCTCGAGGTGGCGGTGCTCGACCGGACGCGGCCGCAGCAGCGGAAGTTCAAGCGGATCGTGGGACGTCAGCTGTCGCGGCTGCTCGACGAGGGCGGCGCGACGGACGCGGTCGGCGACACGGATGAGGACGCCGGGCCCGCGCCGCGGTCCGGCGGTGACGTCGAGTAGTCCGCCGCGGTAGTCCCGTCGCGCTGTGCGCCCCGCGCTCCGGTCGTCTGGCCGGGACGCGGGGCGTTCGCGTGCCCGGGGCGGGCCGGGCCCGGCCCGCCCCGGGCTAGCGGGCGGGTCCCGTCGAGCCGCGGACGACGAGTTCGACGGGGAGCGGGCCGGCCTCGGGTGTGCGGCCTTCGACGACGGCGACCAGGGACTCCATGCCGCGCTCGCCGAAGCGCTCGGCGGGCAGGCGCACGGTCGTGAGCTCCGGTTCGACCGCGGTCGCGAGGGTCAGATCGTCGAAGCCGGTCACCGAGAGGTCTTCGGGGACGCGCAGCCCGAGGCGTCGTGCGGCCTTGCAGGCGCCCGCGGCGAGGAAGTCGTCGTCGCAGATGACCGCTGTGGGGCGAGGGCCCGGAGCGGCCAGAGCGGCTTCTGCGGCGGTGCGGGCCGCGTTGACGGTCAGGGGTGCCGCGACGTGTCGTACGGCCGTCTGAGTGCCGTGGAGCGCGGCGGTGAGGGAGTCGGCGCGTACGTCGAAGGTCCAGGCGTCCACGGCCGCCGCGAGGTGGAGGACGTCGCGGTGGCCGAGGGCGAGCAGATGCTCCGTCACCTGGCGCATGCCGTCGGCGAGGTCGAGGTTGACGGTGGCGGCGCCCAGGCTGCGGGCGGGGTCGCTGTCGAGCATGACCAGGGGCAGGTCGTCGCCGCGGATGGTGGCGAGCGTGTCGGAGGCCATGGAGGAGGCGAGTACGCCGTCCAGTGAGGCGCGCGCCGAGTCGAAGGGGTCGCGGGCGGGGCCGGTGCCGTCGGGCGGGAGGTAGAGGAGGACGCCGAAGCCGTGGCGGGCGGCGACGCGGGCGGCGCCGTTGTAGACGTGCGCGAAGAACTCGTTGGTGAGGGCGGGGACGACGAGCAGCGCCGTCCTGGTCCGGCCCAGGCGCAGGTTGCGGGCGGCGAGATTGGGGCGGTAGCCCATCTCCTGTGCGGCGGTCCGTACGCGCTCGGCGGTGGGTTCGGCGACCCGGCCACGCCATTTGTCGCCGAGGACGAGGGACACGGTGGCCTGTGAGACGCCGGCTGCGCGCGCGACGTCGCGGCTCGTGGGGCGGGGGGCCCCGACTTCGTGCTGTGGCCCGGCCACTGTTACCTCCCTGGTCGTGCCCGCGGGACGGGAACGCGGTGGACCCGTGGACAGCGCTCATGGTACGTATGACGCCGGACGTTATACGTAAAACCCCGGCCGCCACGGCGTGGGGGAGGGGCGGTAGGGCATGGCTGCGGGATACGCGGAGATCCTCCGGACGCGGTACGCGACACGGCTGCTCGCCGGGACGCTGGTGGGCCGGCTGCCCAACGCCACGGCCGCGATCGCGATCGTGCTGTTCATCCGGGCCGAGGGCGGCACCTACAGCCTGGCGGGCGCCCTCGCCGCGGTGTACGGCGTGGCCAACGCGGTGGGGCAGCCGCTGCTCGGCCGCCTGGTCGATCTGCGCGGCCAGCCGCGCGTACAGCTGCCCGCCGCCCTGCTCTCCGCGCTCGCCATGGCGGGCTTCGCCTTCACCGGGCCCGACCGGCTGGCCCTCGCCTACATCACCGTGGGCGCCGCCGGTCTGTTCACACCGCCCCTGGAAGGCGGCCTGCGGGCACTGTGGCCGAGCGTGCTCGGCAAGGAGGAGCAGGTCCACGCGGCGTACGCCATGGACGCCGTCGCCCAGGAAGTGATGTTCACCGTCGGGCCGCTGCTCGTCACGGGCTGCGTGGCCCTCTGGTCGGAGCAGGTGGCGCTGCTCGTCGTCAACGCCGTCGGCGTGCTGGGTGCCCTCTCCGTGGTGATGTCCGAGCCCTCGCGCGCGTGGCGCTCGGCCCCGCGCGAGGCGCACTGGCTCGGAGCGCTGCGCTCGCCGGGGCTCCTCGCGCTCCTCGGGGCGTTCCTCTTCATCGGCATGGCGCTCGGCTCCATCACCGTCGCCGGTGTGTCGTACGCGGACGGGCACGGCGGTGACGCGGTGTACGGCTGGATGATGGCGGCGCTCGGACTCGGCGCGCTGGCCGGTGGTTCCGTGTACGGGGCGCGGCAGTGGCGTGGTGTGCCGGAGAGGCGGCTGAGCGTTCTGGTGGCTCTGCTGGCCGTCTGTTATGTGCCGTTGACGCTGCTGCCCGGCGCGCTCGCCATGACCGCGCTCACCGCCCTCGCGGGGGTCTTCCTCGCGCCGGCGCTGGCTTGTGCGTTCATCATCGTGGACCGGCACGCGCCGCGGGGCACCGTCACCGAGGCGTTCTCCTGGCTGGTGACGACGTTCACGGTCGGGGCCTCGCTGGGAACTGCCGCCACGGGGCCCGTAGTCGAGTGGGGCGGCACGGTGTGGGGGTTCACCGTTCCGGGGCTCGCGGGAGCGGCGGCGCTGGTGGTTTTGCTGGCCACGACGCGGGTACTGGTGCCGGTCCGTGAAACAGCGGTCGTTGCGGATTCATCGGAAAATGATCGAACCGGTGCTGTCGAACCCGGTTTCAGTGCCGGGCATCAGGCGTAATGTTCAGTCATGGACCGCCGCATTTTCGGGCTGGAGAACGAGTACGGCGTCACGTGCACGTTTAGGGGACAGCGCCGCCTGTCGCCTGACGAGGTGGCGCGCTACCTCTTCCGCCGTGTTGTGTCATGGGGCCGCAGCAGCAACGTATTCCTGCGGAACGGCGCCCGCCTCTATCTTGACGTGGGGTCACATCCGGAATATGCCACACCCGAATGTGACAACGTGACCGAGCTGGTCACCCACGACAAAGCAGGCGAGCGCATTCTGGAAGGCCTGCTCGTCGACGCCGAACGCCGCCTGCACGAGGAGGGGATCGCGGGCGACGTCTATCTCTTCAAGAACAACACCGACTCGGCGGGAAACTCCTACGGCTGCCACGAGAACTATCTGGTGGCCCGCCACGGAGAGTTCTCCCGGCTCGCGGACATCCTCATCCCGTTCCTCGTGACCCGGCAGCTGCTCTGCGGCGCCGGCAAGGTGCTGCAGACACCGCGCGGCGCGGTGTACTGCGTGAGCCAGCGCGCCGAGCACATCTGGGAAGGGGTGTCGTCGGCGACCACCCGCTCCCGGCCGATCATCAACACCCGCGACGAGCCGCACGCGGACGCCGAGCGCTACCGCAGGCTCCACGTCATCGTCGGCGACTCGAACATGTCCGAGACGACCATGCTCCTCAAGGTCGGCGCCACCGACCTGGTGCTGCGCATGATCGAGGCGGGCACGGTCATGCGTGACCTCACCCTGGAGAACCCGATCCGGGCCATCCGCGAGGTGAGCCACGACATCACGGGCCGCCGCAAGGTGCGCCTGGCCAGTGGCCGCGAGGCCTCCGCCCTCGAGGTGCAGCGCGAGTACTACGAGAAGGCGGTGGACTTCGTCGACCGCCGCGGCATCCGCACCGGCACCGTCGAGCAGGTGCTCGAACTGTGGGGCCGCACGCTGGACGCGATCGAGTCCGAGGACCTCGACCGCATCGGCACCGAGATCGACTGGGTCATGAAGTACAAGCTCATCGAGCGGTACCGCGCCAAGAACAACATGACCATGTCGCATCCGCGGGTTGCCCAGATAGACCTCGCGTACCACGACATCCACCGCCGTCGCGGCCTCTACTACCTCCTGGAGAGGAAGGGCCAAGCCGCCCGGATCTGCGACGACTTGAAGATCTTCGAGGGCAAGTCGGTGCCGCCGCAGACCACCCGGGCGCGACTGCGCGGCGACTTCATCCGGCGCGCCCAGGAGCAGCGCCGCGACTTCACCGTCGACTGGGTGCACCTGAAGCTCAATGACCAGGCACAGCGCACCGTGTTGTGCAAGGACCCCTTCAGGTCGGTGGACGACCGGGTGGAGAAGCTCATCGCCGGGATGTGACCCGGTGAGGGCCGTGTGATGTGAGCGGCGTTGTGGGAACGCAACGCGGGCGCCGTACGTTCCTCGTGCGGCGCCCTTCTCACGCCGTAGAGTTGCGCGCACGCCAACCCACAAGATCGACCGATACGAGGCCCCCACCGTGCGCCGACGCTCCCTCCTCCTTGCCGTCCCGGCCGGCCTGCTCACGCTGGCAGGCTGTGGTGACGACAAGGCCGACAAGGCCAAGTCCAAGCCCAGCGACAGCCCGACCAACTCGCCGTCGGCCGCGCCGACGGCGAAGATCGTGGCCGGGCCGCTGCCCGAGATCACGAAGGGCGACAAGTTCGGCCAGAAGCCGACCGTCGCCAAGGGCCCCGGAAAGGCGTCCTCCGACCTCGCGGTCAAGACGCTGATCGAGGGCAAGGGCAAGGAGGTCGTCAAGGGCGACTACCTGCAGGCCGACTACCTCGGCCAGATCTGGGCGACGGCCAAGGTCTTCGACAACTCCTACGACCGGGGCAACCCCACGGTCTTCCCGATCGGCGTCGGCCAGGTCATCCCGGGCTGGGACCAGGCCCTGGTCGGCAAGAAGCTCGGCAGCCGCGTGGAGCTGGCCATCCCCCCGAAGATGGGATATGGCGAGGAGGGCAACAAGCAGGCGGGCATCAAGGGCTCCGACACGCTCGTGTTCGTCGTCGACCTCGTGGGCACCTTCAACGCCAAGAGCTCGGCGAAGGGCAAGGAGATCGCGCAGTCCAACAAGGACCTGCCCAAGGTCGGCACGAACACCGACGGCAAGGCCCCCTCGATCGACATCCCGAAGACCGACGCGCCCAAGAAGCTCGTCGCGTCGTACGTCCTGGAGGGCGACGGCGAGGAGATCAAGGAGACCGACAGCGTCCTGTGCCAGTACAAGGGCGTCCTGTGGGCGGACGGCAAGGAGTTCGACTCCACGTACAAGCGGGGCCAGCTCGCCCAGTTCCAGCTGGCGCAGGTCGTCAAGGGCTGGGCGCAGGGCCTGACCGGCAAGAAGGTGGGCAGCCGCGTCCTCGTCGTCGTCCCGCCGAAGCTGGGCTACGGCGACCAGCCGCCGGAGGGCGGCGCCATCAAGAAGGACTCCACCCTCGTCTTCTGCGTGGACATCCTCGCCAAGGCGTGAGCCCCGGGGATGTAAGACTGTCCACCTGACCTTCCGTATCAAAGCAGGAGCATTTTCGTGAGCATTGAGAAGCCCGAGGTCGACTTCCCGGGTGGCGAGCCGCCGGCCGAGCTGCAGATCAGGGACATCTGGGAGGGCGACGGGGCCGTCGCCAAGGCGGGCGACTTCGTCAAGGTCCACTACGTGGGCGTCGCCTTCAGCACCGGCGAGGAGTTCGACGCCAGCTGGAACCGCGGCAACCCGCTGGAGTTCCAGCTGGGCGCCGGCCAGGTCATCTCCGGCTGGGACCAGGGCGTGCAGGGCATGAAGGTGGGCGGCCGCCGCGAGCTGATCATCCCCGCGAAGCTCGCGTACGGCGACCGTGGCGCCGGTGGCGGCCGCATCGCCCCCGGCGAGACGCTGATCTTCGTCTGCGACCTGGTCTCCGTCTGACGACGTCCATGGCCTGATCGTTTCGCCGAGGGTCCGTGCCTGTCCGGCACGGGCCCTCGGCTTTTGCCCCGACACCCCGGGGCGGTACGGTCATCGGTCGGAAGCACAATGTGTACGGCCGAGAAAGGGCGTCGATGGCCATTGCCAAGGCCGAGCGGCTGATGAATCTGGCGCTGTGCCTGCTCGGGACCCGGCGGCCGCTCAGCAAGCGGGAGCTGCGCGAGTCCATCGAGGCCTATCTGGAGGCGGGATCGGACGACTCCTTCAACCGGATGTTCGAGCGCGACAAGGACGATCTGCGCGAGCTGGGCCTGGTCATCGAGACCGTGGAGAACCTCGACGGCGACGTCGGCTACCTCGCCCGCCGCGACAGCAACCGTCTGCCGCCCATCACCATAGACGCGGAGGAAGCCGCCGCCCTGGGCCTCGCCGCCAAGGTCTGGCAGCAGGCCCGCCTCGCCGGAGCCGCCAGCGGCGCCCTGCAGAAGCTGCGCGCCGCCGGCCTGCCCGAGGACGCCGACCCCTACGGGTCGCACAGCGCCCTGGAGCCCCGCATCCCCGCGCACGAGGCGTCCTTCGAACCGCTGATGCTCGCCTGCCGCGACCGCCGCCCCGTCGTCTTCGACTACCGCAAGGCCACCGCCGCGCGGCCCGAGCAGCGCCACGTCGAGCCCTGGGCGCTCGAGTGCTGGCGCGGCCACTGGTACCTCGCGGGCTGGGACCGCGACCGGGGTGCCGAGCGCGTCTTCCGCCTCTCGCGGATCACCGGCAAGGTCCGCGCCCGCGCGGGAAAGTACACCGCCGACGTCCCGGACGTCGTCACGGTGCGTGAGACCGTCGCGAGCTGGGCGGGGGAGAGCGCCGACCGCACGGCCCGCATCCGGCTGCGCGCGGGGGCCGGCTACCCGCTGCGGGCCAAGGCCGGCTCGGTGCGGGAACTGGGCGACGGCTGGGACGAGTTGGAGATTCCCTACGGCCACGGGCTCGACGCCTGGCTGGTGGAGTTCGGCCCCGACGTTGTGGTCCTGGACCCCGCCGAACTGCGGGCCGACGTCGTGGACCGGCTGCGCGCCGTGGCCAAGGGCTGAGGGGACGGAAGACAGTGGCCTCGAACGCCATCGACCAGACGCGGCGGATGCTGTCGCTGGTGACCTATCTGCGCGAGCGCCCCGGCGCCCACGTCGAGGACGTCGCCCGCGCCTTCGGCATCACCCCGGACGAGCTGATCTCCGACCTCGACGTGCTGCCGCTGTGCGGGACCAGCTTCCGCGGCGGCGACCTGCTCGACATCGACACCGACGGCGACCGCATCTGGTGGCACAACCCGGACGACGTGGCCGCCCCGCTGCGGCTCGCCGCCGACGAGGCGACCGCGCTGCTCGTGGCGGCCCGCGCGGTGGCCACCCTGCCCGGCCTGCGGGAGAGCGACCGCCTCGCGCTGCTGCGCGCCACCGCGAAGCTGGAGACCGCGGCCGGCGAGGCGGCGATCTCCAGCTCCCGCCTCTCGGTGACCTTCGAGTCCGAGGGCGGCGTCTTCGCCGACGTCGACCGGGCGATCTCCGAGCGCCGCAGGCTCTGGATCCGCTACTACTCGCCCGCCCGTGACGAGGTCACCGAGCGCGAGATCGACCCGATCCGCCTGGTCAGCGTCGGCCACACCTACGTAGAGGCGTGGTGCCGCCGCTCGGAGGCGCGGCGCACCTTCCGCCTCGACCGCGTGGCCGAGATCAAGATCCTCGACGAGCCGTCCGCGCCGCCCGAGGTGGAGCTGCGCGACCTCTCCGCAGGGCTCGTGCAGCCCGCCGCCGAGGACCCCGAGGTGGTCGTGGAGGTCGGCCCCGGCGGCCGCTGGGTCGCCGAGTACTACCCTCACGACAGCGCCGACGAGCTGCCCGACGGCGGCCTGCGCATCACGCTGCGCACTCCCGAGCCCGCCTCGCTGCGCCGGCTCGCGCTGCGGCTCGGCGGGGACGGGCGGATCGTCTCCCCGGCCCAGCTCGCGGACAGCGCGCGGCAGGCGGCCCGCGAGGCGCTCGCGGCCTATGACAAGCAGGACGACCACCAGGACAACCACCAGGACGGCGATCAGGACGGCGACCAGTCGTACGAGCATTCGTACGAGAAGCCGCACGGCCAGGCCCTCGACCCGGCCCTCGACCCGGCCCTCGACACGCGGGAGCAAGGGCGTTGAGCACACCGACGATGTCCGGACTGCCAGGAGTGCCGACGCAGGCGACGCGTGCCCCCGTCCTCTTCACGGCCGCCTGCCCCGACTGCCGCGCCCGCTTCGAGCTCTCCGCGGGGGCGCTGCGCCTGGCGATCGGCGCCAGCCGCCGCACGACCTTCTACTCCTTCACCTGTCCCGAGTGCGGGGCCGCGGTGCGCAAGCCCGCGGGCGAGCGCATCGTCGAACTTCTCACCGGCGGCGGGGTGCGGACGCTGCGTCTGCACTCGACCGTCTAGGCTCGGCGCATGTTCTGGGCGATGCTCGCGATCGCGGCGGGCTTCTTGGGCCTCGCCGTCCTCGGCGTAATGGCGATCAAGGTCTTTGTGGAGGCACAGCGCCTCGGACGTCAAGTGACCGAGACCACACGGCAGATCAACCGGGCGGCCGAGGACCTGGAGAAGGCCGCGGCCGATGTGGCCCGTGCGGGGCGAGAGGCTCTCTAGCCTCCGCGACCTGTCAACTGCCCGAGGGGGGCGGGTACGCTGCGGATGCGGCCCGGATCGAGGCGGGGGCCGCACTCGGAGTATGCGCGGGGATTGCCGAGCGTTTACCCCGGGGGGTTACGATCGCTGACAGCGGGAGATCGGATGTATGTCCGGTCTGCCTGGCAACCAGACTCCTGTCGCCTCGGTGAAGAAGGTAAACAGCTATGGGTAGGCTCGGCCCCACCGAGATCGTCCTCATCCTCGTCATCGTCGTCCTGCTGTTCGGAGCCAAGAAGCTGCCGGACATGGCGCGCTCCCTCGGCAAGTCGGCCCGCATCCTCAAGAGCGAGGCCAAGGCCATGAAGTCCGAGAGCAAGACGGACGACGCCGCCCCGGCCGACCCGCCGAGCGACCCCGCCGTCCAGCAGCGCACGATCCAGGCGGCCCCCGGCGACGTGACCAGCTCGCGCCCGGTCACCGAGCCGACCGACACGACGAAGCGCTGATCCAAGGCCGGCGCCGGCCGGCCTGCCGCACGAGATGAGGACGTGGGTTGCTCAAGTCTGCCCGCAAGAAGGAGAAGGACCCCGAGGGGCGGATGCCCCTCGCGGAGCATTTGCGCGAGCTCCGCAACCGGCTCGCCAAGGGCATGCTGGCGATCACGATCGTCTCGGTCGTGGCCGCCTTCTACAGCGAGGAGCTGATGAAATTCCTCGCTTCGCCGGTGCCGCGCTGCCCTGACGGCGGTCTGGAGAGCAAGGGCGGCGAGTGCGCCGTCGTCGCCTACACCGACCTCCTGTCGCCCTTCACCACCACGGTGAAGGTGAGCCTCATGGCCGGCGTCATCATCGCCAGCCCGGTCTGGCTGTACCAGCTGTGGGCGTTCATCGCCCCCGGGCTGCACAAGAGCGAGCGCAAGTACACGTACGCCTTCGTTGCCGCCGCCGTGCCGCTGTTCGCGGGCGGTGCCTGGCTCGCGTACGTGATCATGCCGATCAGCATGCGCGTGCTCCTCGGGATCACCCCCGACGGCTCGGCGAACATCCTGCCGATGGACAAGATCCTCGACTTCACGGTCCGGATGGTCCTGATCTTCGGTGCGGCCTTCGAGCTGCCGCTGCTCCTGATCATGCTCAACCTCACCGGCATGGTGACCGGCAAGCGCATGATCACCTGGTGGCGCGGTGTCGTCATGGGCGTGTTCATCTTCGGCGCGGTCGCGACGCCGACCACCGACCCGGTCGGAATGATCGCCCTCGCCGGTCCGATCGTGGTCCTGTACTTCCTCGCGGTCGCCTTCTCGATGCTGAACGACAAGCGGCGCGCCCGTCGGGATCCCGACGCCGAGCTCGACGACGACGAGGCGTCCGACATCGACCTCACGCCCGAGGACATCGGCGAGATGGAATCCGTCACCGCGCCCAAGGCCCTGCCCGAGCAGGCGGGCACCGGCCGGTCCGACCACCGTGTCAACGGCTTCGACGACGTGACCTGACCTGGCCTGACAATAATGATCGTCCGTTGTCGGTGGTGGCCGGTAGTCTCGAAAGCACGATGACAGAGGACCTCTCACCGGCCGAGCGGTATGCGGCGGCGCGCGAGCGCGCTGCCGAGCAGGCCACCGCACTCGCGTCCTTCCGCGAGATGTACGAATTCGGCCTCGACCCCTTCCAGATCGAGGCCTGCCGGGCGCTGGAGGCGGGCAAGGGCGTGCTCGTGGCCGCCCCCACGGGCTCGGGCAAGACGATCGTCGGCGAGTTCGCCGTGCACCTCGCCCTCCTCCAGGGCAAGAAGTGCTTCTACACCACGCCCATCAAGGCGCTCTCCAACCAGAAGTACGCCGACCTCGCCAAGCGCTACGGCGCGGACAAGGTCGGCCTCCTCACCGGCGACAACAGCGTCAACTCCGACGCGCCGGTGGTCGTCATGACCACCGAAGTCCTGCGGAACATGCTGTATTCGGGCTCGCAGTCGCTGCTGAACCTCGGCTATGTGGTCATGGACGAGGTGCACTACCTCTCCGACCGCTTCCGCGGCGCCGTCTGGGAAGAAGTGATCATCCACCTCCAGGAGTCGGTCACGCTCATCTCCCTGTCGGCCACGGTGTCGAACGCCGAGGAGTTCGGCGACTGGCTCGACACGGTGCGCGGCGACACCGAGGTGATCGTCTCCGAGCACCGGCCCGTGCCGCTCTTCCAGCACGTGCTCGCCGGGCGCCGGATGTACGACCTCTTCGAGGAGGGCGAGGGCCACAAGAAGGCGGTCAACCCCGACCTCACGCGCATGGCGCGCATGGAGGCCAGCCGTTCGTACAACCCCCGGGACCGCCGCAAGGGCAAGATGATCCGCGAGGCCGACCGTGAGCGCGAGCGCCGGCAGCGGTCCCGGATCTGGACGCCGGGCCGCCCCGAGGTCATCGAGCGGCTCGACTCCGAAGGCCTGCTGCCCGCGATCACGTTCATCTTCAGTCGCGCGGGCTGCGAGTCGGCCGTCCAGCAGTGTCTGTACGCGGGCCTTCGGCTGAACGACGACGAGGCGCGGATGAAGGTCCGCGAGATCGTCGAGGAGCGCACGGGCTCGATCCCGAACGAGGACCTCCACGTCCTCGGTTACTACGAATGGCTGGAGGGGTTGGAGCGCGGCATCGCGGCGCACCACGCGGGCATGCTGCCCACCTTCAAGGAGGTCGTCGAGGAGCTGTTCGTACGCGGCCTCGTCAAGGCCGTCTTCGCCACCGAGACCCTCGCCCTCGGGATCAACATGCCCGCGCGCAGCGTGGTCCTCGAAAAGCTCGTCAAGTGGAACGGCGAGCAGCACGCCGACATCACCCCCGGCGAGTACACCCAGTTGACCGGCCGTGCCGGGCGCCGCGGCATCGACGTCGAGGGCCACGCGGTGGTGCTCTGGCAGCGCGCCATGAGCCCCGAGCATCTGGCGGGACTCGCGGGCACGCGCACGTACCCCCTGCGCTCCAGCTTCAAGCCGTCGTACAACATGGCGGTGAACCTGGTCGAGCAGTTCGGGCGGCACCGCTCGCGCGAGCTTCTGGAGACGTCCTTCGCGCAGTTCCAGGCCGACAAGTCGGTCGTCGGGATCTCCCGGCAGGTGCAGAGGAACGAAGAGGGCCTTGAGGGCTACAAGGCCTCCATGACCTGCCACTTGGGCGACTTCGAGGAGTACGCGCGCCTGCGCCGCGAGCTCAAGGACCGAGAGAACGAGCTGGCCAAGCAAGGCGCCGTCCAGCGCAGGGCCGCCGCCGCGGCCTCCCTGGAGAAGCTCAAGCCGGGGGACGTCATCCACGTGCCCACGGGGAAGTACGCGGGCCTCGCGCTCGTCCTCGACCCCGGGCTGCCCGCCGGGCGGGCCAACGGCCACCGCGGGTTCGACCACGTGGACGGTCCGCGGCCGCTGGTGCTCACCGCCGAGCGGCAGGTCAAGCGGCTCGCGTCGATGGACTTCCCGGTGCCGGTCGAGGCCCTGGAGCGGATGCGCGTCCCGAAGTCGTTCAACGCCCGCTCGCCGCAGTCCCGCCGCGACCTGGCCTCCGCGCTGCGCACCAAGGCCGGGCACATCGTGCCCGACCGGCACCGCAAGGGGCGTGCGGCGGCCGCCGACGACCAGGAGATCGTCCGGCTGCGCACGGAGCTGCGCGCCCACCCCTGCCACGGCTGCGACGAGCGCGAGGACCACGCGCGCTGGGCCGAGCGGTACCACCGCCTGAGGCGCGACACCTCGCAGCTGGAGCGCCGCATCGAGGGGCGTACGAACACCATCGCCCGCACCTTCGACCGCATCGTCGCGCTCCTGACCGAGCTCGACTATCTGCGGGGCAGCGAGGTCACCGAGCACGGCAAGCGCCTCGCCCGCCTCTACGGCGAGCTGGACCTGCTGGCCAGCGAGTGCCTGCGCGCCGGTGTCTGGGAGGGGCTCGGTCCCGGCGAACTGGCCGCGTGCGTCTCGGCGTTGGTGTACGAGTCGCGGGTCGCCGACGACGCGCTCGCACCGAAGCTGCCGTCCGGCGCCGCGAAGGCGGCGCTCGGTGAGATGGTGCGGATCTGGGGCCGTCTTGACGCTCTGGAGGAGGAGTTCAAGATCAGCCAGACCGAGGGCGTCGGCCAGCGCGAACCGGACCTGGGCTTCGCCTGGGCGGCGTACATGTGGGCGAACGGCAAGGGCCTGGACGAGGTGCTCCGCGAGGCGGAGATGCCGGCCGGTGACTTCGTGCGCTGGTGCAAGCAGGTCATCGACGTCCTGGGCCAGATCGCCGCGGCCGCTCCCCGCGAGGGCGGCGGCACGGTCGCGAAGAACGCCCGCAAGGCGGTCGACCAGCTGCTGCGCGGCGTGGTGGCGTACAGCTCGGTGGGCTAGCGGGCCACCGCACGATCGCCGGGGCTCGCCCGGGGGAGTTCGACGGGACGGGGCACCTTCCGTGTCTGAAGCGCACTGTGATCGGCAGCGTCGGGGTGACCAGCAGGTCGTACGTCGAGTGGAAGCGGCCCATACGGCGCCCGAGGTCCATGCGTACGTCGACCGCCGAGAG
>NZ_JBSFTT010000020.1:0-167236 GCF_053591415.1 Streptomyces sp. NPDC003032
CGGTAGTACACCGCCACCAGCAGCACCCGCTCGGCCAGCGGCAGACACCAGGGACGGCCACCACCGGGCCCGTTCCCACCCCGCTCCCGCACCACTGTCAACCAGCTTTGTCTGCACCCTTTAGGCGTCGGAGGGCCGCAGGCAAACAGGCAAGGTCTGGTGGCCGTTGCTGATCAGTGAGGGGAGAGGTTTCAATTCCTCGGCGGGAACGGCGAGTTCGATGTCAGGGAAGCGGTCGAACAGCATGCGCAGGGCGGTGGCGACTTCGATTCGGGCCAGAGGGGCTCCGAGGCAGAAGTGGATGCCGTGGCCGAAGGCAAGGTGGTCCTTCGCCGCGCGGGTGAGGTCGAAGGTGTCCGCGGTCTCTCCGTGCCAGTGGGGGTGCCGGTTGGCGGCGGCGTAGGAGGCGAGGATCGCTTCGCCCTTGGTGATGATCTGCCCGTCGGGGAGTGCGATGTCGCTGACGGCGTAGCGCATGGGCAGGTGCTTGACGGCTGGTTCGTGGCGCAGGGTTTCCTCGACGGCGTCGCTCCAGTCGGCGCGGCTGGAGCGGATGTGGTCGAGCTGTTCGGGGTGGCTGAGCAAGTGGGTGACGGCCTGGTCGATGACGTTGACGGTCGTCTCGTAACCGGCGCTGATCATGAGGAGCAGGGTGTCGCGTAGTTCGGGGGCGGACAGGCGGCTGCCGTCCCCTTCCGTGTCTCGCGCGGTGATGAGCAGGGACGTCATGTCATCGCCCGGTTCCGCGCGTTTGGTGGTGATGAGCTGGTCGAGTGCCTCATACAGCCGACCGGTGTTCGCACTGGACTGCCCGGCGGTCAGCGTGGTGTCGAAGACGCCGTCGACCATGTGACGAAAAGCGGTCCGCTGGTCGGCGGGGACGCCCATGAGGTGGCTGATGACGGAGATCGGCAAGGGGTAGGCGAGGTGTTCGCGCAGGTCGATGACTTTCCCAGCCGGGAGAGTCGCGAGGGTGTCGAGGATGCCGGCGACGGTCGTCTCGATGACCTGCGCCAGCGCGGCGATGCGGCGTGCACTGAAGGCGGGTGCGACCAGGCGGCGCAGACGGCGGTGATCGGCGCCGTAGGCGGTGAACATGTTCTCGACCGCGACCCACAAGGCGAGCGGCCAGCTCTGGATGACCTTGTCGAAGTCGGGCCAGTGCGTGCGGGCGTCCTTGGAGACACTCGCGCTGGTCAGTAACTTCTTGAGGAGGGCGGGGTCGGTGACGGACCAGGCGCTCACGCCGAGGATGTCGACGCGGACGGCGGGTCCGTGCGCACGCAGTTGCCGGTGCTCGCCGTGCGGGTCGGCGCCGGTGGGGTCGAGGATGACCGGAGCGGTGGGCGGAATCGTCGTCACGGTGATGGATCCCTTCAGACGGACGCGGCGGTGATGGGGGACAACGATACGGGCAGCTGAGAAGAGGGAAGCGGGCGCGCCAGGCGTCGGGACGCGGCATGTGTCCCGGATGGCACGACGCCGGCCCAGCCTCCGTCTGGCATGGGTCCGTTGATGCTCTGCGGGCTCTCTGCGGGCTCTGCGGGCTCTGCGGGCTCTGCGGGCTCTGCGGGCTCTGTTGCCGATCGTCAACCACTGTGCCGTGCAGGGCAGTACCCTCGCCTTCTCGGCCAGTGGCCGCGGGCTGCGGGCCGCGGGCCGGAATCGGGGACGGTTGGGGACCGGTCCGGCATGGCTGCGCGCTGAGGGTGCTGCCGGGGGAAGCTGCCCGCTGAACTGCTGGGTTCAGCTGCCCGCCGCCACGACGACCGCAGGAGCCGGCATCGTCTCGCCGCCGGCCCGGCGGACTGGCCTGTACGTGTCCGTCACAGGCGGCCAGAGCGGAGGGAGCGGATGGCGTGGAAGTTGCTGATCGTCGATTCGGTGGCTCTGCCTCCGAGGACGATGAAGGTGCCCTGTCCGTCCGGATGAAGGTGCCCTGCCTGAAGGAGCGCCGCGCCTGCGTGCCGTCGGCAGCGTCGCAGAGCTTGTTGAGCCAGGCGGGCCACGCAGGGCACGCGGGCCAGGCGGGCCAGGCGGGCCAGGCAGGCCAGGCAGGCCAGGCAGGCCACGCATCGAAGGCCGCTCGGATGATGGCGAATTTCGTGGTCGGGGCCGGGTCGCCGAGAGCGGGGCAGCATGGTTTCGCCGAAACAGTTCAGCATGGCTCCGTCGGCATCGGCATCAACGTCGGCATCGGCATCGGCATCGGCGTCACCGCACCTTGGCGCAGAGATACGGGCGTGCCAGCAGGAGAGCCGTTCCCGTCAGGGCGATGCCGAAGTAGACCGGTGCCAGGTGGATGAAGTCCGTGTAGTGGATCGCGCCGTGCACCACTACGGCGGGCAGGAAGCCCGCGGCGGCCGCCGCGGCCAGGGTCCAGAAAACCCAGGCCTCACCCCGCCGCCAGCCCCACGCGCTGAGCAGCACAATGGCCACCGCGGCCGACATCAGGGCACCGCCGAAGCCGGCGCGGTCGTGCGCGATGAAGGGGACGAGACGGGGGTTCACGCCGTCCAGCGACTCGGTGCCGATGCCCATGAAGGTCAGGTCGGTCGGTACGAAGACACCGGTCAGGCCGATCACGGAAATCACCGCTCCGCCGGCGAACAGGCCCGCCCCCGTGACGATCATCAGCAGCTGCCCGACCAGCGCCCTTCGACGCTCCGGCTCCGGCCCCTCGGGCACCGGACGCCACCTCGGTGTGTGCGGGGCACGGCGGACCGCGGCCACGTACATCGGGAACAGCACGACGGCGGTGGCCGCGTGCAGGGGTTCCACGAACCCGGTGGCCAGAAAGTACAGCAGGGTGGGGAAGCCGATCGCCCCGGAGAGCAGATACGCCTCGCGAGCCCAGGGCCGGCCGCGTCTGATCCCGCCCAGGGCGAGACCTGTGTAGAGCGAGCCGATGGCCACCATCGTGCCCGCCATGGTGATGCGGTCGTGTTGGAGGAAGTGCACGAGATGGTGGTTGGCGGCATGCAGTTCGTGCACCGTCATACCGAGGTAGTCACGGTCGTACCAGAGCAGCACGGGTCCGAGCGTGATGACGGCGGCGCCGAACCCCGCGCCGGTCATGCCGAGTCCGACGAGCAGCCCCCACCACCAAGCGGGCCAGCGCCGGGGGTTACGGCCGACGTCGCTCAACCGTGGGGCGGGCGTGGTGGATGTAGCCGCCTCGGTGACGCGTGCGAACCAGCCCGGTCCGGCCGCGACGAGCACCTCGGGGCGGGCGAGCACCGCGGCGCCCGGCTCCGCCAGCACGGTCGCCGCCGCGGTGATCGACGGGTCGCGGACACGTACGACCTGTGGGTCGTCGTCGCCGGTGAACCCGTCGACGTGGGCACCGAGGGCGGCCTCGACTTCCGTGCCACAGGCGCGTACCACCACGGGGATCGAGCGGTCGGCGGCTGCCTCGCGCACGGTCTCGACGTCGGCCGCCGACACGGGCGCCACCTCGACGAACCCGGCTCCCAGCGGAGGCATGGCGCGTATCACGTCACGGGCGAGCCAGGGCGGGACGGATATGCCGAGGCGCACGGCCACGGGCGCGCCGGCGACCTTTCCGGCGAGCTGCTCGGGAGGATGGCGGTGGCCGAAGCCTCGCGCGATGAGCCGCGCGCCGCCGGGGCGGGAGCCGATGGAGGCCAGCAGTCGCAGTGCGGTCAGCTGGGAGCGGCGCCGACCGAGTACGGCAGCGGCGGCACCGCGCAGCGGCTGGTAAGTCCAGTCGGGCATCAGCGGCTCTCCGAAACCGTGGAAGGACCGTGGCCGCCGGGCGGGCTCCAGCCGAACACCGGCGTCATGGAACGCAGTGTGGCCCGCGCGGGGACCAGCCGGGCGGCCGCGTCGCGCAGCAGCGCGGCGGGCGGCCAGGACAGTTGGCCGACCGTGCCAAGACGCGCGGAGCGGCGCGTGATGGCCTGGGTCCGGGGGCGGCGCAGGCGGTCGTACGAGCGTAGTGCCGCGCCGGTGTCGGGGGTGGCGTCGAGGCAGTGGGCCAGGGTGACGGCGTCCTCCAGCGCCTGGCACGCGCCCTGGCCCAGGTTGGGCGTCATGGCGTGTGCCGCGTCGCCCAGGAGCGCGACCCGGCCGCGTACGAAGGTGGGCAGTGGTGGCAGGTCGTACAGGTCGTGTCGCAGTACCGCGTCCGCGGGGACGGCGGCCAGCAGGGTGGGGACGGGGTCGGGCCAGTTCCCGAACCGGCGCAGCAGTTCCGCGTACTGGGAGGTGTCCAAGGCCGCCGCCTCGGGCAGCGTGGCGGTGGCGAAGCAGTACATACGGCCGCCCGGCAGCGCCGTGAAACCGATCCTTTCCCCGCGCCCCCAGGTCACCGCGCCCTCGGAGGGCGGCTCGGCGAGGGGCTCGGTGACCGCGCGCCAGGCGGTGTAACCGGCGTAACGCGGAGCCGGGGCCGCGGGCCACAGGGCCCGGCGGACCGTACTGCGCAGCCCGTCGGCGGCGACCACGAGGTCCGGCCGCGACTGGCCGTCGCGATACTCGACGACCGGGCGGCCGCGCTCTTCACGCACTGCCGACACCTCGCTGCCCGGCTTCAGGCTCCCGGCGGGCAGGGCCTCCCGAAGCGCCCGCAGCAGCTCCGCCCGGTGCAGGACCACCATCGGGTAGCCGAAGCGTCGGGCCAGCTCCGCGTTGTCCGTACGGGAAAGCCAGCGGCCCTCGCGGTCCCGTACGCCGCCGGTGGCCTCTTCGGCACCGAGTAGCCGTACGGTGTCGGCCAGCCCGAGTGCTTCGAGTGCGTGCAGCGCGTTCGGCCACAGGGAGATGCCGGCGCCGATCTCGGTGAATTCCGGCGCTTTTTCCAGGACTTCGACGTGCCACCCCCGCCGGTGCAGGGCGATGGCCGTCGCCAGACCGCCGATCCCGCCGCCGACGACGGTCGCTGCGCGTTGCGGCATGGAGTCCTCGCTTTACGTTCCAGGGGCGCCGCCCCGGAACGGTTGCCGTTCGATCCGGTACTCCAGCGACGTACATGCTCGGCGCGACCCCCGCTGGGTAACGCCGTGGAGCAGCATGGTGACAGATGCCTGCTGATGGTGGCCAAGGGGTGACATCTCACCGGCAACGGTTGGCTTCGATCCGCTCGGCGTGGTCGGCGGTGCGCACATGACCGACGCGATGAGTCCACCGTGGGCACCCCTCGCCATACCTGACCGAGCACATCAAACGGTTCGACTAGTACTCCACCCACGAACTCGCCATCCACCCCCAGGCGTACGCCCCGAAACTCGACGTCGCGGCGAAGGGCTGAATCGTCGGCTCCAAGGCCGCCTCCCGCCGTCCCGGTCATCTCGCAAGAGAGAAAGACGATCGACTACGGCCTCGGCCTGCACTTGGTGGAGGGTCCCGTCCGGGCACCTTCTGGGGCCATGGCGGCAACTGCTGCGCGCGGTCGCCGACCGGATTCTGCTGACCGCGATGGACGGCTACCGCCCCGAGGACGACTGGAAGCAGCGCATCATGTCCCTGGCTCTGCATGTGAGAGAGGCCTTCGGGCGGCAGCCCCAGCTCGCCGCGGTCTGGGGGCGGTACCCATCAAGCGGCACCGGTTCCCGGCTGGTCATGGAAGAGGTGCTGCAGGCCCTGCGCGTGGCGGGGTTGCCCGACGGAGCAGATCCCGGCGCGCTACCACCGAATCGCGGTCCTCATCGCCGCGTTGATCGCCTCCGAGGCCGGGGTCAGCACCGTCACCCCCGAGGAGTACGAACAGGGCATGGAGCTGTTCCGCGTGACGGTTCTGGGCGCCGACCCCGAACGCTTTCCGGCCCTGGCCCACTTCGCCCGCGACATCCGTCCCCTCGGGGTGGAGCGCCGCGCCGCGTTCGAAGAGATCCTCGCCGGCGCCAGGCGCTCGACGGCAACCGTACCCAGCGCAGGGTCAATGGCTTGATGTGCCCGTGGTATCGGCTTGGTTCTGGCCGATGGCGGCCAGCGCGCGGTCCAGGACCTCCTGCGCCCCGTCGCCGCGAGCAGCCGCGCGAACGCCGACGCCTGTGCCCCGACCGCCACCGGCTCCCCGAACACACCCCTCCTCCGGGCCCGTTGGCGGCAGTTCGGCCATCACGTCCGCGAGTGGTGCCACGATCTCCGAGATCCCTCGTGCGCCGCCCCGTCGAGCACCCTGGTCGACAAACTGGAGGCCTAGTCGGCGCCGCCACCCGATACGGCAAGTCCCCGGAAAGCTACCAAGCCGGACCGCACCTCCGTGCCTCGATGATCTGGATCGCAGGGCTCACGCGTACTACATGATCACGACTTGATACGCGCCCTATCAGGGTTCCGGCCATCGTGCACGTTCACTCTGGCGCCGCAGACGGTAACGCAACAGAACCCCGGACAGCGGGCCCGGTCCCGGCACTCCTTCCGGGTGCCTGGGCGAGCATGGGCTGGACGGGGCCCCTACCTCGCCTCACCCGGTGTAGTCCTCGGGATGGGCCCGATTCTGCAGGGTCCAGAACTCGCCCGAGCAACCTGACGGCAACGGCGGGAAGCGGTGTCCCTTCACGTCCGTGCTCCAGTGGTGCTCGCCACCGCAGTCACATTCGTAGATCCCACTGGCCGGCACGATCTCGCCCGGGTGCCACGACGTCTTCGCCTCACTCATGTCACCAGGTCTACGACGCCGTCGGCCGAGCCGCGACCGGAGAGCCCGGCACTCCCCCGCGATCAGCGAGCGCGTTCCATGTGTTCTTCCAGTTCGACGGCGAGCGCGAAGGCAGGGCAGTGCTGGAGGCGATCACGCTTCACAGAGGCGTTCGGACCTAGCGGCAGGGACACTTCAAACCGGTAGCACGCGGGGCCCGGCTCATAGCCGACCACGATGCGGGCTGCGTCCACGTCACGTTTTACGATCCATTCCCCTCCGGCTGCGTGAGTGATTTCCGCGTCGGTCAGCCGGCCGTCTTCAGCCGCCGGACGAAGGCCGTACAGGGTCAGCCCTGACTGCTCGCCGTCCGGCGATGGTGACGATCAGGCCGAGGGCGATGAGGATGAGAGCGGCAGCAAGTGCGGTCAGAGCGGCGCGCCCGGCTATGGTCGGTCCGGTGCGCCTGGTCTCCTTGGTCACTCTGTCAGGATCCCGTGTATCCGAATGAGCCGAGTCATTTGCCGCATCACTGCGGCGTTCGCAGAAGCCCTCTCCCATGGCCCTGACGCCCTCCACCTCGCCGAGATCTTCGGCCTGGACGAGAAGACCGGATCCGGTACGCCAACGTCGCACGGGCGTTGCTGGACCAGGCCGATGAACAGCCACTTCAGTGAAATCTGCTTGACCGGTCCACGCCTTAGCCGAGGGTGAGCACGCCGGGCGGAGTCAGCATCCGGGGCCGATCGGCGGAGACGATGTCAGGGCGAGGGCACAGACCCGGCAGGACGTCATGCGGGCACGGATCCTCAGCTTCATCGACGTGAACCTTGCCGATCCACGGCTCGGGCCGGCCGCGGTCGCGGGATTTCATCATCTGTCACTGCGCGCTTTGCACGCGCTGTTCCGGCAGCAGGACGGAGAGACGGTGGCGGCGGTGATCCGGCGCAGGCGGCTGGAGCGCTGCCGGGAGGACCTGACCGACCCGCGTCTGGACGCGCTGGCGGTGGCTGCGATCGGCGCGCGCTGGGGCATGGGCCATCCGCAGGGGTTCAGCAGGGCGTTCCGGGTGATGTTCGGAGTGGCGCCGGGTGAATACCGGCGGGCGGCACGGACCGGTAAGCATCTGCGCACTGGGAGGTAACCGCGATTCGAGGCCGCGCGCCTATGGTGCGGAACACTGACGCGGCCCCGGCCAAAGACCGGCCCGCACGCGCCTGTCGTCCGGGGACAATCCCTCGGTCGTCGTTTCCTCATCCATCTGGAGGGGTCATGCAGATACCCGCTGTACGGCGATGGGCCGTCGTCGCCGCGACCGCCGCAATCGCTGCGCTGTCCGTCGCCACGCCCGCGCAGGCCCGTGCGGAGGTCTTCTACTTCGACGGGCAGAACAACGCGACCCGCCGCTGCATGGACGACAGCTTCGCGTACGGACTGCGGGCATTCGACTGCAACGGGATGAACTTCCAGAAGTGGTGGGGGGTCCACGCGAACTGACCTCGATCCGCGGGCCTGAACAGCAGTCGGTCGCGGGGCTGGTGGCCTGCTCGCCGTTGCCGCAGGCGCTGTGTCCGCCGGTGTGGCACTGGCCGGCACGGATAGTGAACGCCTCGTCAGGGAGAGATCGATTCCGTCGGCCGCTGAAGCTCGCACGATGGGCATCTCAGCGAGGGCACCGGGGTCAGCGACTACGCGCTCGAAGACCTTGCGTCCGCATGGTCGGGCCCCGTCCCGAACGGCCGGTCCAGCGGCAAATCGCCCCCTGTTACACGTCTGTGTCAATTCGTCCTGCAACGAACCCGGGGTCCGCGTTGTCTAGCAGGTGGAATCCGACCCGCGGACGAATGACGAACGAGGAGCTGGCAGCAGTGGGGGACAACATACGCAGACGAGGAGCCATGGCCCTGGGGATCACCATGCTGGTGGCCCCGTTCACGGTGGCGCTCGGCGCCGGCAGCGCGCAGGCCGCGTCGTGCTCGACGCAGACCGGGCCGTACCAGGAGCAGGTCGAGAGGTTCCTCGGCCGACCGGTGGACGGCAAGCAGTCGGCGGCCGACTGCAAGGCCATCAAGGCCTTCCAGACCAAGCACAAGATCACCCCGAACGCCGGGTACGCGGGCAGCGTCACCTGGGGCGTCATGAATCTCATGAACAAGCAGAAGGCAGTGGGCAACGACCCCAACAAGGCGGGCAAGTGCCCGACCGACAAGGGGCGCATCGCCTGTGTCGACCTGACGCTCCAGCTCAGCTGGATCCAGGACGGCAAGAACCTCAAGTACGGTCCGGTCCCGGTACGCACCGGTCGCAACGGCCATGAGACCCGCACGGGCCTGAAGAAGGTGTACTGGCGGGACATCGACCACGTCTCGAGTCTGTACGACGTACCGATGCCGTACAGCCAGTTCTTCGACGGCGGCCAGGCCTTCCACTCGGTCGGCATCAGCGTCTGGGCCCCGCCGGGCTCCCACGGCTGCGTCAACATGACGAAGAAGGACGCCGTGAAGTACTGGAACATGCTGCGCAAGGGCGATGACGTCTTCGTCTACGGCCGCAAACCGGGCACCTGAGCCGCGGCAGGCCCCCCGCGCGCCCGGTTCGGCGACTTTCGCGTCAGCACCGGAGTGCCGGGGCCGCCTGGGTCTGCACGGAGCGCCGCCGGGAGGGCTTCTGACTTTCTCGCTGACAGATCCCGGTTCACACACCGGAGTTGAACGTGTTTTGATAGACGCCGTCCTCCCGGCGAACGGTGCGTCACCGGCTGGACGATGCGACACCCCGACCGTCTTCGGAACGAGAATCGGCAGCAGTTCGCCGGCGCCCTCGCCCGCTGCCCCGAGCCGGCCGCTGCCGAACAGCTCGTCCGGCCTGCGCCAAGATCAAGATCCTCATCACCCGCTGGCGAAGTCCACCGTGATCGCCGACCGGCGTGGCCGCCCGTCTGCGTTCCAGCATTCCCCCGAAGTGGAGGTTCAGCAAGCGGCGGGACGCCGACACTATCGGACGGGTTCTGGGCTGCTGTCCCGTCGTCCGACGGCAAGGCATTCCGAGAGTTCCCATACCCGACTCCACCATGAGCGATCTGTCCGGAGGACGTAATCTCCCATCACCAGGCCTTCATCGCCCGCCGCAGAACCAATCGGCCCAGCGAGGAGTACCGGGGATCACGCCGCAGATCGCGCGTCGCGGCACGGCGCACGGCTCCGGGCTCGGTAGGACACGCTGGGTGGTCGAGCGCACCTTCGCCTGGCTTCAGCACCACGTGATCGCGGACCGGCACGACGTCACGCAGCTGACCCCGCTATTGGACGCGATACCCCGAATCCGGGGGCTGCGTGGACGGCCTCGCAGCAGGCCCGAACGACTCCGCACCCACTACGAGCGCCGAGCCGGCCTCATCAGGTTGGAGCCTGGACGTGCGCGATCGACATGCAGGGGGCTCACATGATCCTTCGTTCAGCGCCGTGACGTGAGAGCCGTCGACCGCGCAATCATCCAGTCCAGGGGCACCGTTGACTCTCAGCTCGGTGAGCAGTATCCCGTGCGGGCGGAGCCAGACGCCGACCAGTGCCACGCGGTCCGATACCGGCAGCCGCTCGGGCTGCCGATGGCGCCGGGCAGGCCGCGTGGGGAGAAGCGCAGCTATGGGTTCCCACAGGCCATCAGGAGCCACATCATCGGGAATCCGTCCGACTCAGCGCCAGCCACCGTGCCGCGGTTCCAAGTACTCGCCGAACAGCGGGTCGTAGACGTCCCCGTCGTCAGTGACCACCACGTAGTGAGGTTCGGTCCTTGACGTGGCCTCCTCCAGGCGGATGACAAGGTCGGGAACAGGAAGGACCCGCAGTGACAGGGCAGCAGCCACCCGAGCGCGCTCTTCGGCGATCTCTGGATTGTCCCTGGCCAGATACCTCTCAAGATGCTGGGCGGAAGCCAGCATGACCTTCAGGTCGCCGCCGCCGGAGAAGCTCAGGCAGTCCCGCCACTGCAACCCGACGATGATCTCCAGCGCGTCCGCCAGATCGTCGGCGATCAGCCCGCCCTCTCCTTCGGAGGTCGCGAACACCACCGGTCGGCGGCCGCCTTCCTCGGTGCACGGGAAGTACGCCCCGCCGGTGAAATCCCCTGCGATCGGCTCCAATGGCGCGCCCGAGGCAAGCCTCAGGCCGACCCCGCGCTCCTTCCGCTCGACGTCGAACTCGAAGGACGCCCGCAGCAACCCGTGGATGTCCGGCGTGCGCTGGATTAGGTCGAGCAGCTGATCGCTTGAGGCCATGACATCGACGATAGTCAAGGCCGCTGACGTGCAGGGACCGGGCCCCACCCACGATGACCGCGGCGGACACCCACTCGGCGACCGCCACAGCCGTTCATGGTCCCACAACCCCTCCGGAACGATTCAGCTCCCGATCACGAAGCCGCTGATCCCGCCGTCGAGGGTGCGGCCTTATCGGGATCTGGCGACCGGCGCTCCGGGGGCTGGTCGCCGTAGGCGTCGGCGTCTATGCGGTCCCAGGCGTTGGCCGGCGTCCCGCGCTGGGTTGAACGGTTCACCGTCGGCGGCCGGTCCGAAGCTTCCCCGGCCGTCCCCGATGAGGCGTCCCGCCTGACGACTGGGCGGCATGTCCATGATGTGGTGCTGGCTTCTCCGCTCGACCGGCGAACTCCGTCGCCATCGCTGGCCCGCTTCAACGGGTTGCTGTCGGCCGCCAGTTCGAAGACGTCGGACAGGCAGTCGCGGTCCGTGGCCTTCTTCACCGGGTCGAGCTGGGCGCGCTCGTGGAGTCCACGTTCGACGTGACGCAACGAGTACGAGTTCGCGGTCGACGGCGGTTTCGACGAAGCGGAGATCTCCTTCCACGTCGACCCCAAGCTGGCGGGCGGGGCCGGGCTTCAGGCCGGCCGGGAATTCGGCGAAGTGCGGGACCGCACCGCCCGCAAGGGTTCGGCCCAGGAACCGGACACGTCGAAGGACACCGACAAGGACGGGATCAGCGACGCCGACGAGGAGACGCGGGCCGGGAACCTCGTCCAGGGCAACGGGGTTCCCATGGGTGCGATGGACCCCAAGAACCCTGATTCGGACGGTGACTCGCTCAAGGACGACAAGGAGGTCCAGATCGGGCAGCGGCGGGACCTGCGTGCAGTACTGCCTGGCCCGGGGCGGCCGAGCCCGGCCAGATCCAAGCGTGTGGTGGGGGGCGGTCAGCGACGGGAGCGGCTGCGGGTGATCAGCCAGGTGCCACCGACAATGAGCAGGGCGAAGACGGTCAGGCCCGTGCCCAGGGCGATCAGCAGCCACAGCCGCTCGCGCAACTGCAGGGTGCCGCTGAGGGTGACCTGGAGGGAGCCGACCGCGAAGGCGATCGCCGAAGTGAACACGGCGACGAGTTCGACGGCCCGTACGGAGGAGCGGTGCATGGCGCGCTCGAGGTCAGCGTTGGCGGCGTCCTGGCGCCGCCAACGGGCCTCGTGTTCTGCGTCGCGTGCCGCCCGTAGCCGGGCTTCCTGGATGGCGTCCCGCTTGACGAGGTATTGCTCCAGAAGCAGTTCGCGGCTGAAGGCCCCATGGTGGGCGAGCAGGGCCAGGGCGGCGTCGACGTGTGACAGGGCCTCGTCGTGGTCGGCGCACAGGTGGTGGGCGGTGGCGAGGCGGAAGCGGAACATGTGGTTGTCGGGGTGGGTGTCCACGGCCTCCCGTGCGAGCCGGCGCAGGAGTTCGCCTTGGCCGTCGAAGGGCACGGAGAACGCAAGACCGTTCAGGCACACGTCCACCACATGCCGCGAGTGGTGCCGGGCCGTCCATGCCCGGTTGAGGAGGTCGCGGGCGTGTTCGGTGGTCAGGGCGCGGCTGCCGAACGCCGCGAATGAGCGCAGGGCCAGGACCACGGGCTCGTCGCGATGGGGGCTGGCTGTAATGGCGAGGGCAGAGGTGGTGAGGACGGTGTTCAGGTCGTCGAAGGCGAGGTTCGCGCGGAGTTTTCCCGCGTGATAGAGCAGCAGAGTCAGGGCCAAATCGGCGGCCCCAGGGACGCCGGCGATGCCTCGGGCCGCTGCGTCAAGCTGTTCGCGGGTCTCTATGTGGGACCGGTTGATGAAGCCGTTGCCAAGGGTCCACTGTTCGCGAACGGCGGAGCGGCATCCGGCCGTGGTGTGTACGGCGATCCAGCGTGCGCAGGCCAGGGCGGTGTCCGAGGACGGACTGACGGCGAAGCACCGCCGCCAGTAGCGGTCGGCGCAGACGAAGTACGGATCGGTCGCGAAGTCCGCAGACCGGACCTCGAAGTCCGGTTCCTGTCCGCTGTCGTGCAACTGGAGGGCGGCCTCCTCGGCGATGCGACCGAGGTCGGCGGCATCGGCGCCCACTGCCGCCGCCAGCCGGACCCGGATTTGCTCGTGCACCTGTTCCTGCACGCCCGACGTGTCCATCGCTCCCCTACGTGATCGTTCTCCCCATAGGGAACCCTACAGGTGCACGTCAACGCACTTCCGGAACGGGCACACACCGGTCTGACGGTCGGCGGAGCCCCATGCTCGGCCGGCCAGGCCATGGGTGCCCAGTGGCCACTGGCGCCCTGAGGGTGATCTCCAGGCGCCGATCGGAAGGCTGAAGGCGGATCGGTGGTGAACAGCGGGGTGTTGATTCCGCGTGGGAGAAGGTCACGGCAGTCCCGCCAGGTGAGGCCCCGATGTTCACCTCGACGATGTCCCTGAATACGAGGCCGGTAGATCGATCCGCCGCGTTCAGCGGATTGAGACCACCGCCCTGGGAATACCTCATGGCCCCGCCACAGCGCAGGGATCCAACGATGTCACTCAGCCGACCACTCGACGGAAAAGGCCCCATCGACCAGCTGTGGTGACCGACGGGGTCGCGTGAGGGTGCTGCCGTCGCACGTGCGGCGGCACGGGTCCGGCAGGGAGGGGCCGCCGACGGCGTTCGGTGCAGGAGCAGCCGCCGGGGGCGCGTTCGTCGCCCGGGCCGACAGGGAGGAGAGGAGGCTCCTGACCGGCTGGCTCGCCGACACGGGCATCCCGGTCCGGGTGGTCCGCGGCTTCGGCTCCCAGCCATACGCCGATGTCGTCCGCGACCGGGCCACCGCCGGCCCGCCCAGCGGCGTGCTCCTGTTGGTGGGCGCCTTCGCCACAGGCGCGCCCCTCGGGGCAATGGACGGCCCCGTAGCGGCAGTGTGAGCGATACGGGGTACTGAAGACGACCCCGTCGGTCCTATATTCATACAAACAATTCACGCGCGGCCCTGCTGCGATGAACACGGGGTAGGACCGCAGTGATCGAATCCGACGGCACCGGACCCGCCCGGGCTGAGTCCCGCGCTGCCCGCAAGACGCGCGAGAAGGCGCGGAAGCGCAAGCGCATGGCCGTAGTCGCGGCTGTGCTCGGCCTGGGCGGGGTGGTGGCCACCACGGGCGTTCTCACCCTCGGGGACTCCGCCGGGAGCCGGAGCGACGCCCGGCACACCACGTCCACATTTTCGGGCAACGCTGCGGAGAAGGCGCGTTCCGCGAAGCGCGCGAAGAAGGGCGAGGAGAAGTGGGACGGCAAGGTCCGGGTGCTGGGTGACGGCTCCACCTCGTACACCGGGCCGCAGCGCGGGCAGCTCAAGCCCAAGAAGCTGAAGCCCGGTGAGAAGCCGCCGCAGTTCGTCGTCTTCTCCTGGGACGGCGCGCTGGAGGGCGACGACCACCGCTTCTCCCACTTCCGCCAAGTGGCACGGGAGAGCAAGGCCCACATGACCTTCTTCCTCACCGGCATCTACCTCCTGCCGGAGAGCAAGAAGTCGCTCTACCGCCCGCCGCAGCACAACCCGGGGTCGGCCGCTATCTCGTACCCCACCGTCCCGCACATACAGACCACGCTGGAGCAGCTGCGCGGCGCCTGGAAGGACGGCAACGAGATCGGTTCGCACTTCAACGGGCACTTCTGCGGCCCCAAGGGAGGCGGGGACTGGAGCCCGGCGGAGTGGAAGAGCGAGATCGAGCAGACGTATTCGTTCATGAAGAAGTGGAAGACCAATACCGGCTTCGGCCGAGAGGCGCCCCTGCCCTTCGACCCGGACCGGGAAGTGGTCGGTGGCCGCGCGCCCTGCCTGGAGGGGCAGAAGAACCTCTTGGCCGCGATCAAGCCGTTCGGCTGGCGCTACGACGCGAGTTCCTCGGGGGACTTCCAGATATGGCCGTCCAAGGTCGACGACATATGGAACTTTCCCCTGCAACTCCTGCCCATGGAGGGCAAAGAGGTGCAAGTCCTCTCCATGGACTTCAACTTCCTCTACCACCAGTCCGGGGACAGCACCCAGGGCGACCCGGAGAAGTTCGCGGCGTGGGAGGCGCAGGTCCGGAAGTCGTACATGAACGGCTTCAACCGCGTCTACAACGGCAGCCGGGCGCCGATGTTCATCGGCAACCACTTCGAGGACTGGAACGGCGGCATCTACATGAACGCCGTCGAGGACGTGATGCGGGACGTGTGCCCGCGCAAGGGCGTCCGCTGCGTGTCGTTCCGGGAGTTGGCGGACTGGCTCGACGTCCAGGACCCGAAGGTCCTGGCCCGGCTGCGCCTGCTCGACCCCGCGCAGGCGCCGGACTGGAAGTCGCTCGTCAAGTAGCGCGGGCCGGGCCGCCGCCGCGCCTTGCCCGGGCGCGCGGCGGCCCCTCCTGCGTCACTGCCTCCTGCGTCACTGCCTCCTGCTTCACTGCCCCGGCGCCTACCGCACCGCCTTTACTTCACCGCCTTGATGTAGTCGGCCCACAGGGCCACCGCCCGCTCGCTGCCGAGTGTTCCGGGGGCGTCGCCGCCCAGCCCCTTCAACGGCAGTGGCACCAGGTCCTTCAGCGACATGCGGTAGACGACCACGGCCGTGGTCTCGTCCTCGGTGCCTCCCACGAACCAGGCCGCCGTGTTCGCGGTGGTCGTCCCGGTCTTGCCCACAGCACCGGCGTGCGCCCCGCCCGCCGCCTCGGCCGACCCGTCGGTCATGGTGGCCCGCAGGGCGTCCGTGACCGCCTGGGCGGTCTCCTTCGACACCGCCCGGGCGGGCTTCGGCTTGACGAGCGGCACCGCGTCCCCGGCCCGGGTGACCGAGCGCACCGAGTAGGGGTCGGTGTGCATGCCGTCGGCGGCGAAGGTCTGGTACGCGCCGGCCATCCGGATGGCGCTGGGCGTCGAGTTCTCCCCGAGCGCGAAGGTGGGGATCCGCTCCCCGAGGCTCGATTCGAGCAGCCCCGCCCGCAGGGCGTACCTCTCCACCCGGTCGAGGCCGACGTCGAGGCCGAGTTGGAGCATGGGCGTGTTGACGGAGTCGGCGACGGCCTGCCGCAGGGGCACCTTGCCCCAGTCCCGGCCGCCTTCGTTGCGGCCCTTCACCACCTTGCCGCTGCGGTCCCAGTACGGCCCCTCCGGCGTCCGTACGGCGATCCGGTCGTCGCCGTCGTAGACGCTGGCCGGCGAGACAGGTGTGCGGCCCCCGTCTCGGGTGCGCTGCACGCCGTCCTCGAGCGCGGCGGCGTAGACGAAGGGGGTGAACGCCGAACCGGCCGGAATGGTCGTCGCGTTCGACTGGTTGAATCCCTGCTTCAAGAAGTCGTGGCCGCCGTACACGGCGAGCAGCCGGCCGTCCCGGCCGACGCTCGCCGCGCCGATCCTGGCGTACTTGTCCGTGTCGGGCCGCCGCTTGGCGTCGAAGCCCTTGTCGACCTTCCGGACCGCGGCGGTCAGCGCCTTCGTGCGGTCCCGGTCGAAGGTCGTGCGGATCTGGTAGCCCCCGAGGTCGTAGTCGGCGGTTTTGATGTGCCCGGCCTTGATCGCGTGCCGCTTGGCCAGCTCCACCAGATAGCCGGTCTGCGCGCCGGGGATGGTTCCGCCGGACCCCGGCTTCGTGGGCTCCGGGAACTTCTTGTACGTGGCGCGCTCGGCCTGCGTGAGATGGCCGGTCTCGACCATGCGGTCCAGGATCCAGTTCCACCGTTCGACGGCCCGCTCGCGGTTCTCCTTGCCGAGGGCCGGGTCGTACAGTCCGGCGCCCTTGAGGAGAGAGGCCAGGAAGGCGCCTTCGCTGGCGTTGAGCCGTGAGACGTCTTTGCCGTAGTACGCGTGCGAGGCGCGCTGGATGCCGTAGGTGCCGCGCCCGAACCAGCTGGTGTTGAGGTAGTCCTGGAAGATCTTGTCCTTGCTCGTGTGGTTGTCCAGCTTCACGGCGAGCAGGGCTTCGGTGAACTTCCGGGACAGGGTGCGGTCCTGGCTGAGGTAGACGTTCTTGACGTACTGCTGGGTGATGGTCGACCCGCCCTGGGTCTCCCCTCCGGTGACCGCGGCGGTCGCGGCCCGCAGGAAGCCGGTCGGCGAGACCCCGGAATCCGAGTAGAAGCTCGCGTTCTCGGCCGCGAGGACGGCCCCACGGACTTTCTGCGGCACCTTTTCCAGCGGTATCTCCTGCCGGATGACCCATCCGGTGCGGGCCATGACGGTGCCGTCGGACCAGTAGTACACGTTGTCCTGTTGCGTGGCGAACGAGTTGAGGTCGTCCGGTATGTCCGTGGCGGCGTACGCGATCGCGACGAAGCCGGTCAAGCCGATGAACATGTACAAGAAGGTGCCCACCCACTGGCGCCACGAAGGTGCCCACCGCCGCCATCCGCTACGGCCCGGCCGAGGGTACGCGGGACGCAGCCGCCGCAGTCGCCTGCGCGTCCAGGCGAGGGCGCCGGGTATGCCGCCGTCCGACCGTGCCCTGCGCCGCTCCCCGGACTTCCTGCGCCGACCGGTCGCCGCGCGGCGGCCCCCCGGTGCCGCCCGCCGCCCCCCGGGTCTCCCACCTGCGGCCATCCTGCGCCCACCCACCCCGTATGCCTCCTCTGCTGCGCTTTGCCGCACACCCTAGAGGTAGGTGGGGCGGGGCCGCCGGAGCCCTGGCGCCCTGGTCCGGCGGCCTCCGGGCCCCGCGTGGGACGAACGGCACAGTGATGGCACGGAGTTGTGCGTGGATTCCGTGCCGCGGTCGGGCGATCAGACGACAAAAGAGGAAACAGAGTGATACCCAAGAGATACAGACCGGCCATCGTCGCAAATCTGACCACGGCCCTGGCCTCCGGCTCCCCGCTCGCGTCCTCCGCGCACTCGAACGCCGCCGACAGCTGGCGCCGCATGGCCGACCGCGACACGGTCGCCGCCTTTCCCCGCCCCGCGTCGCCGATGACGTCCTCTCCCGGCGCACCCAGGCCCTGGTGAAGGATCACGCGGGACGCGGCGGCTCCGGTGCCGGCGCACGCGGGGCGCGGCAGCTCCGGTGCCGGCGCTTCCACAACGCGCATGTCCGGCCGCCTGAAGCAGAACGAGGACGCCGCGCCGCGGTCGTCGCGCGCCCGCAAGTCGCGGCTGGCGAAGCTCGGCGAGGCGTGAACGAAGGCGGACACCCGCGTCGTCGTGGAGCGCGCCACGATCACCGGCACCACGCGGCCACCGCCTACGCCCAGGCACGCGACCTGGCTGAGCAGCATGGGGTCGCCGGTGAACGGGCCACCAGCCAGGCCCACCGCGCCCTCGTCCTCGCCTTCACCGACCCCGATGCCGCGGACGACGAAATCCACCTCGCCTCGGACGACTACGAGCGGCTCATCTCCCACAGCGAGGCCCACCCGACCTGGACGATGATCACGCTCATGGTTCACCGCCTGATCGGACGCGAAACCACGGTGACCGGCGTGAAGCGCTTGGTTGTCAGTGGTGCGTCCTACTCTCCGGCAGGTGAGAAGACATCAAATAGAGGTACAGGCTCTTGAAGCTGCGATGCTCGATGCGCGGCAAGCCCTCGCTGTCTATGACGGAGCGTTGGAGTGGATGCGCCGACCTGAAGCGAGCATCGAGGGGCCCCTCGCAGCCGAGGTGTGGGTTTTCGACCGCGCCTTGACCCATGTTCTGCTGGTGAATCACCGATGGCGTGGATGGGTGGCGCCGGGTGGCAAAGTCGATCCCGGCGAAACGCCACGCGAGGCGGCTCGCCGAGAACTGTTCGAGGAGACCGGAGTGCGGGCAGAACTGATTGCGACCCCGGCGGCCGCCACAGTGCGCTCGTATCACCCCACCTGGTCCGCCACCGCAGGCATTTCCTATCTGACAGTCGTCGACCAACGGACGCAGCTGAAGTCTGAGAGCGGTCAGCCGGCTGCCTGGCATCGCCTGGATGAGCCCTGGAGAGGATGGTTCTCCGACGATCGTCTCCGCATGAAGCAGTGCGCCATCCTGCTCGGAGACGGCCTGAGCGACTCCGGCGAAGTCCAGGGGTCGATGGCGAGGGCGGTGACCGTCGCGTCGGGGTGCTCCCATACGCGACGGTAGCGGTCGGTGATCTCCGCGCGCGTCTCGTGCTCGGTCTCCCACGGGTCGGCGCCGCGCTCTTCGACGTTGTCCCACCGGGGCAGAGGTTCGGGAACGGTCGGCCGAAAACCTAGCCGAAGCACCTGGACTCCCAGATCGACAAGTGCTTGACCAGGCCGAGAAGGTTGCTCCCCGTCGCAGTGAGCGGGCGACGGACAACGTACTCGCCAAGCCCGTCGAGCTTCATCTTCCAGCGCATCGCCGCGCGAGTCACTCTCAGATCGCTGTACAGATGACCTTTCGCGAAGTCATCAATCATGGGGCACGACCCTGTCATGCCCCACCGACTGGCTCAGGCGGCAGGATGCCCTCTTCCTGGGCGACATGGGAGCAGGCCATGGCCGCGGCCGCCATACCGAGCCGGTCGAGTACCTCGATGGACTCCAGCAAAATCCGGGTGTCGGCGTCGGCCATGGCGTTGCCGCAGCGGTCGCGCTCGGCCAGGTCTTCGGCGGCCGTGGCGGTGCGTAGCGCTGTCACCCGGGCGGCCAGCACGTCACGGGAAGCCTCCATGGCGACGATGCAACGCACCGCACGGACGATGTCTTCATCGGTCATGTCGTTCATGCCTTCCCAGACGGTGCCCACCTGCCTCTCGTCACACCGTCGTCCCCGCCTATGAGAAAGAACACGCCGACGCCAGGTCGGGCCCTGCCCCGCTCCTCGCCCGTCCCGGCGTACCTCGATGCGGCGTGCCTCTCCCGACATCCCGGGCGGCTTCGTGGTCAGCAGGAGCGGCACGGGATCAGCAATGGACCTCACAGGATCCGCTTAGCTCGTGTCCGCGATGTCAGGGGAGCCAGACACTCCCAACCACCCCGCCGCCGAACTTGTGACACCCCTGTGGCCGGAACTATGGCCTCCATCACATGCGCAGGCTTCACCCCCTGATCAGATGACCGGATGTCCAGACCCGCCCCCCTCCATCCGGTTCTCGCCCGCACCGCCCCCTTCCTGCTGGCTCTCGCCGCGACCGCTCTGCTGCTCACGGCCTGCGGGACGGACCGCGCCGGCGCCGGGAGTGCCGACGCCGACGCCGCCGAACCGCCATCCCGTACGCAGGTCGACGATCCGGGCAAGGACGGCGTACGGATCACCTCGCTGACCCTCCCGTCGGCTTCCCCCTCACCCACCCGCGGCCACTCAGTCTCCGCCGACAGCCTCGCCACGGACTCGGGGGTCATTGCCGCCTATGAGGTCACCAACAAGGGCGCCCAGCCCCTGACCTACTCGGTCATCTTCACCTTCATGAGTGGTGACGGCGGAGCCGTGACCAACCAAACCGCGACCGTGCGCGACGTCGGCCCCGGGAAGACCGTACGAGGCACGGTCCAGGCCGGGGAACTGCCGCCCGCCGCGCCGCGGGTGACGCAGGCCAAGGTGCTCGAAGTGGCCAAGGTCCCCGCGAGCGAGGCGCCGGCCGAACCAGGCACGTGTCCCGCCCCCGGGATCCGGGTCAGCGCCGACAAGGGCGACGCGGCCATGGGACTGCGCGTCGTGGGCCTGCGTCTCGACAACTGCGGCACGCGCGACTACACCGTCGAGGGCTACCCGCTGCTGGAGCTCCTGGACGACGGCCTCAAGCCCGTCGACGGCGTCGAGATCCTCGACGGCAGCCGCGAGATCACCACCGGCGCCGGGACCGACAAGGAGCCCCGTCCCGTCACGCTCAGGCCCGGCGAGTCGGCGACCGCCAGCCTGGTTTGGCGCAATACCACCGAGTTCGGCACACCGGTGAACGTGCCCTACGTGCGGGTCCGGGCGAAGGCCGGTGCCGACCCGGTGACGGTGACTCCGAACCTCGACCTCGGAACCACCGGAAAGCTCGGGGTCAAACCGTGGGAGAAGGCGGAGCGCTAAGCGGCCCCTGCGAAGCCCACTGCTATCAGCAGTTGACTTCATGTCATTGCTTAGAGCAGCGTGGCGCGGGCGTAACCGGGGTGCCGCCGACGGCCGATAGATCGGCCCGGCGCCGGGAGCACACCTGCGGAGACGTGTCGAACGACCTTTACGGTCAGCTTCGCCAAGCCGGCAGGACCGGCAGGGGGCCTTGCGGCTCAACGGTCAGCGTGTGCCCGTCGGTCCGCCCGGTGAGCCAGCCCAGCAGCTCCGCCGCCGGGCCGTTCACACGCGGCCCCGGACCGTCGCCGATCACCCGTAGGACCTGGTCCTCGTCGGCGCGTAGCGCCATGGGCGGGGTGTTGGGCTCGGCACGCAGCTTCGCGGTGGTCGTCTCCAGTTCACGGGCGACGAAGAGGGCGGGCCAGTGGGCCGGACGGTGACCGGTGGCCAGGTCGGTGTGGTGCACCTCCACCTCGCGCAGCATGCTGCCGACCGCCCCGCGCACCGGCCGCAGACCGGCCCCGAGCCAGCGCACCGGCACATCCCAGGCGTTCTGGGGATGGTCGTCAGCTGCGGAGAGGAAGCGACGTAGCGCGGTGTCCATGTCATAGAGGAGGGCGCCGGCGGACCGTCCGGCGCCCTCCTCGATCTCCCGCTCCCGCTGATCGTCGTCGGCGTACTGCGGCAGGTCGGTGCCCGTGCGGGCGGAGGTGAGCAGCCGGGTGCGCGAGTCGGCGCTGCGGGCCAGGTGCGTCAGGACATGGGCGCGGGTCCAGCCGGGCAACAGGGAAGGCGCCCGTACGTCCCCGTCCGACAGCGCGGCCGCCGTCGAGAGCAACCGGTCGACGCAGGTGCGCAGCAGAGGCAGGTGCGCGGCAGGGCTGTCTTCTTCTTCGTGTTCTCCGGTGTGCGGCATGGGTCTCCGATCGGTGACGACGCGTCGCTTTACCTGTTCCCCAAACAGGGGCGCATGTTCCCGAACTCCCGTCGGCCCCGGGTCGGAGTGAGCGCCGTTCCGGGGCGGCGTGTGGTCTTCTCCGGCTTGCGCTGGTCGACCGCCAGCGGCCGCGCGAGGCGGAGCTGAGTGTGGGCAGCGATGACGAGCCAGATTTTCAGCGAGCGGCCGTGAACGCGAGAGGGCCCGTACACGTTGTGCGTGTACGGGCCCTGGTCGAGCGCCGGGCAGGCCTTGCACCTGCATTTCCCCGCAGGAAGCGGGGCGTCTTTCCTTGGACCACCGACGCGTCACCGGCTGCCGTGCGAAGCGGCGGCCGTTTCGAGATCTACTGTACCCCAGGGGAGTTGGGCAGTCGGCATGGGGTCCGGGTGGCGCCTGGTCCAGGACCCGGTGGGAGCGGTGACAGCGTCAGGGTTGTCCCGCTACAGCCATCGTTGCCTGCCGGACGGCACCAAGGCCGAGCAGGTCACTCCGCACCTCACCCGCGGTCTCCCCGGTATCCCGCCCCAGCTGCGGCGGGCGCTCCCCTGGGACCAAGGCGGGAAGATGGCCGAGCGCCAGGCCGTCACCGCCGGGACCGGGATGCCGATCTGCCTCTGCAAGCCGCGCAGCCCGTGGCAGCGCGGCATCAACGAGAACACCAGCCGGTCGCCTCGGCAGTACCTCCCCAAGGGCGCGAACATCCGCACGTTCAGCCAGGCCGGCCTGGACGCCATCGCCCACGAGTTCAACCATCGTCGGCGCATGACCTGACCCACGACCTGACCCACAAGTCCACGGCCCTGAAGGGCGTCGCAGAATGAACCTGAAGACGGCCCGTATCTCCGTATCGCCTGTATCTCCGTATCGCCCGTATCGCCCGTATCGCCCGTATCGCCCGTATCGCCCGTATGAGAACGCCCCCGCAGCGGTAGGCATGCAGCGTGCAGACCTTTCTCCCGTACCCCGAATTCACGCGCTCCGCCGCGGTCCTTGACCGGGCCCGCCTGGGCAAGCAGCGGGTCGAAGCCCTTCAGGTGCTGCGCGGCCTGACCGTGCCCGGCTACGGCTGGCGCCACCACCCCGCGGTACGCATGTGGGCCGGTTACGAGGAGGCCTTGGTCCGCTACGGCCTCGACGTGTGCGCGGTGTGGGTGGCGCAGGGGCGCCCCGACTCTTGTGCCGCCACGCTCGTCACCGACTTCACCCGACACCGCCCCGGCGTCACCGTACGCGCCCAGGAGCAGCTCGCCGATAATGGCGAGCTGCCGCCTTGGCTGGGCGACCCGGCCTTCCACCGCAGCCATCAGTCGGCCCTGGCGCGCAAGGACCCGGAGTTCTACTCCACGCTCTTCCCGGGCGTCCCCGACGACCTGCCCTATGTCTGGCCGACCTCCGACCGAGGCGCCTCGTAACCGGCCGTGGCCTGGAGGGATCCGGTTCGTGGCCGGCGAGCAGTTCCCGCGGGGTGGAAAGAACGCGGCGATCGCGAAGGAGATGCGAGTGAGCGAGCGGTCGGTGGAACGCCGGCGGCGGGCCTGGCGACGGAGTGCTGCCTGGCTGCTGTGGCAGACGGCGATGGTGTGGTCCACCAGGTGGCGCGGGTGTTGGTGCAGCGGGCCCGTGGGAAAAATCCCGGCGTTGTTGACCCACACGTCGAGACGTCCGTAGTGGCGCAGGGCCTCAGTGGCGAGGCGCTGGGAGGTTTCGGGGCCCGTGACGTCCGCTGTCACATAGCGGTGGCCGGGACCCAGCGTGTCGGCCATTTCGTTAAGAGAGGTCCCTGCCGCGACGAGCTCACCGCCGCCTTTGTCGCCGCCGGTCTTGCCGACCGCGTCGACTTCGGGGTCCGCGGCTGACCCCACGTACGTCGGGCCCGTACGCCGGACAGGGCCGGGCGTCGGGCACAGCCGTACGCCGGACACGGCCGGGCGCCGGACAGGGCCGTACGCCAGACACCGCCGTACGCCGGCCGACAGAGGCCCGCCGCAACTGTCGGCCGGCGTACGGCGCCCCCCGCCGCCCCGCACGCCGCACACCTTGAAACCGAAGGACCGCACGAGCATGACCGACCCCATCCGCGGCACCCGCCGCCATGGCCCGGCCCCCGCCGCCCTGTCCGTACTGGACTCCGCCATGACCGGCACCGGCCAGACCGCCGCAGGGGCGCGGCCGGCGGCATCGAACTCGCCCGGCTCGCCGGCCGACGCGGCTTCACCCGCTACTGGATGAACGAGCACCACGCCATGCCCGGCGTCTCCACCTCCAGCCCGCCCGTCCTGCTGTCCCGGCTCACCGCGGAGACCAACAGACTGAGGCTCGGCGCGGGCGGAATCATGCTGCCCAACCCACCCGCCACTGGTCGTCGCCGAACAGTTCGACATGCTGGACGCCCTCGCCCCCCCGCCGCATCGACCTGGGCCTCGGCCGCGCCACGGCCGCCGCCCTGCGCCGCGGCGCGCGGCGCCGAGGACTACCCCAGTCCCCCAACAGGCCACGCACCAGCCCGACCTGTTGGCGAGGTATGCGCAGGGGGCGGCCTGACGGACGAGCGGCGGAAGTTCCGTGAAGGCATCCGGAAGGCGGCGGCCGAGCGGTTCGCCAGCGGCGAGCCGAGTTCGGCGATCGCGCAGAATCCAAGGGTCAGTGTCAGGTCGGGGCAACGCTGGCGGAAGTCGTGGGCCACGGACGGGCCACAGGCCCTGCGGGGACCGGGCCGCCCTCCCCGCCGCGACTGAGTTGGGCCCGCCGGCTGTCGAGCACCCTGGCCCCCCCCCGGACACCCGAGCGGGCGGGGCGGCTGGGGCGGGCGGCTTCTGAAGGGCACGGCCTGCGACGGTTTCCACCTGTACGGCGGCCAGCCGCCCGCAGGGTTTTCAAGCCGTACGAACCGGCTGGTCACTGGTCGATGCCGGCTCGGTTTCGTAGGTTTCCGGGTCCGAGAGGTCTCGGTGACGGGTCTCGTTGGCGCAGCCGAGGGCGATCACGGTGAGCAGGACGGCGGCCATGACGTAGAGGGCGATGGGCGCGGCGCTGTCGTACTCGGCGAGCAGGGCGGTGGCGATGAGGGGGGCCGGGGCGCCGGCGGCCACGGAGGAGAACTGGGCGCCGATCGACGCTCCGGAGTAGCGCATGCGGGTGGCGAACATCTCGGAGAAGAAGGCTGCTTGTGGGGCGTACATCGCTCCGTGGAAGAGTAGGGCCACGGTGACGGCTGTGATCATTGCCGTGAAGGACTGCCGGTCGACCAGGGTGAAGAACGGGTAGATCCATATGCCCATGCCGAGGGCGCCCATGAGGTAGACGGGGCGTCGTCCGATCTTGTCGGAGAGGGCGCCCCACAGGGGGATGGTCACGAAGTGGACGGCGGAGGCGATCAGGACGGCATTGAGTGCGGTCTGTTTGCTCGTGTCGGCATGCTCGGTCGCGTACACGAGGATGAACGCGGTGACGACGTAGTAGGAGATGTTCTCCGCCATGCGGGTGCCCATGGCGATGAGGACATCGCGCCAGTGGTGGCGCAGGACGGCGAGTATCGGCGGCTTCTCGCGGGTGGTCCGTTCGGCCTTGCGGCGTTCGGCTGCTGCGAGGGCGGCTTTGAACACGGGCGACTCATCGACGGAGAGCCGGATCCACAGACCGACGACTACCAGGGCGCCGGAGAGCAGGAACGGCACCCGCCATCCCCAGGAGTCGAACGCCGCGTCCGACAGTGTTGCCGTCAGCGTGGCCAGGACGCCTGTGGCCAGCAACTGCCCTGCCGGCGCTCCGGTCTGCGGCCACGACGCCCAGAAGCCTCGCCGTCCGGCGTCTCCGTGCTCCGCCACCAGCAGCACCGCGCCGCCCCATTCGCCGCCCAGGGCGAATCCCTGGACCAGGCGCAGCACGGTGAGCAGGACCGGGGCGGCCGAGCCGACGGTGGCGTGGGTGGGGAGCAGGCCGATCAGGAAGGTTGCGCCACCCATCATCAGCAGGCTGTACACCAGGAGTTTCTTGCGGCCCAGCCGGTCGCCGAAGTGGCCGAAGACGAGGGCGCCGATGGGGCGGGCGGCGAAGCCGACGGCGTAGGTCACGAACGACAGGAGCGTGCCGACCAGGGGATCGGAGTCGGGGAAGAAGAGTTTGTTGAATACGAGTGCGGCGGCTGCGCCGTAGAGGAAGAAGTCGTACCACTCGATGGTGGTGCCTATGAGGCTGGCCGCCACGATCTTCTTGAGGTTGCTGGGCGCCGGGAGTTGTACGGAGGGTGGGGACGGCATGCGAAGCACCACTTTCGGGACGGTGGCTGAAGTTGTGTGCGGTCTTGCACCAGAGTGGGACCGTCGGCCGCTCTCCGTTATGTGCGGGGCGGACACTGATCCTGCGGGGATGTCCTCGCCGCAGACGTATCGGGGTGCGCCTGCCGGGTCAGGTCCGTGGTCGGTCGCTGTGGCAGGTGAAGCTGTGTGCGGAGGCGGGGGTGCCGTGGCCGCGGTATTTCGGCCAGGAGGGGTAGGCGCACAGCGGCCGGGTGCGGGCGTTGCCTGTGGGGCTGGTGTCGGTGACGACCGGCCGTGAGGGCGCCTTGCCTTCTTCCGTCCAGCTTTCCAGGGCGCTCAGTGAGTCGTAGCTCGCCGCGAAGGACGCGTCGATGTTGACGTGGTTGGCGCCGGGGATGAGGTAGAGCCGGGCGAAGGCGTCGGTGGCGTGCCGGCCCATGCGTTTCTGGACGCGCTGGAAGTACTCGATGGTGGAGCGATGGCTGACAAGTTCGTCGGCGGTGCCGTGCAGGAGGAGCAGCTTTCCGCCTGCCTCGGCGAAGCGGCGCAGGTCGGGGTCGTTGACGTCCTGCAGGGCGGAGAGGCGGCTGATGCGCTGCTCCCAGGCGCCGGGGCGGCGGGGGTCCACGGCCAGCGAGTTGTGTGCCGGGTCGCGGGTGATGAAGTACCGCACCCACTGGTCCCAGAACTGGACGCCGTAGCCGCTGTCCTTCGGCATCGGGTGGCCCGGGGCGCGGGTGCCCATGCCCAGCAGTGGGGTGGTCATGTCGGCGCCGGAGAGGAAGGGGAACCCTGGGTAGCCGGTTTCCCCGCCGGCGAGGCGGTACTTCCATCGCAGTGGCGAGGAGAGGGCCTTCACGGCGTCGATCTGGTGGTCCGACAGGCAGGTGTCCGCGGTGTCCTGACCGTCCGGGCAGCGCAGGGTGCGGGGCTGGAAGCGGCAGCCTGGTTCGTTGGAGATCACGCCGTCGCTCAGGCCGTCGTCACCGTCGCAGGACTTGATGACGCTGCGGTACAGCAGGTTCTGTTCGGCCGGGTCGAGGAAGGCCCCCGGGCGGGAGAGGAGTTGGGCTTCGTAGCCGAAGAAGAGGTTGAGGGCGGCGGCGTTCCAGGCGGGGTAGGCGGCGATGACGCCGTCGAAGTCGGTGGGCCATCGCTGGGCGACGGCGAGTGCTTCGCGTCCGCCGCTGGAGCCGCCGGCGAAGTAGCTGTGGGCGGGGGCGGCGCCCTGGTAGTGCGTACGGATGATGTGGTGGGCGGCGTCGTGGGTCTTCTTCAGTGCGTCGCCGGAGAAGTTGCGCACTGCTTCGTCGTTGACGCCGAAGGAGCCGTCGAGGGAGGTGGTCGGTTTGAAGTCCGGGGCCGCCTGATGGCCCGAGTCGCCGGCGTAGGTGGCGTAGCCGCGGCCGAGCGGGCGTGGTGGGTCGGCCGGGCCGAAGGGGACGTCGCCCGTGACATCGGGGATGGTGCCGTCGTAGCCTCCGCCGCCGAACATCATCGTCTTCGCGTTCCACTGCTGGGGCAGGGCGACGCGCAGTTTGATGTCGGGAGCCCGCGGGTCCACGGGGTGGATGACGGCCTCGACACGGCAGTACGCGCCGGTCGCCGAAGTTCCGCTGCCGGTCGCCGAAGTTCCGCTGCCGGTCGGCGCGATGGCGTTCGCCGCGCTCACCTCGCCGCCCGTGGTGGGCAGCCCGATCACTGAGGCGGGTATCTTCAGGCCGCGCAGGCTGCCGCAGTCGGTCGGTGTCCGGGCGGCGTGTGCCGGGGGCAGGAGCGTGCTGCTGACCAGAGCGCAGACGAGCCCTGTTCCGGCGATGGTCTTCTTCATGGCGTCTCCGTCGCTCCGTCGCTTCAGCACTTCGTCGCTCATACCTCGTGTCGCGAGACGCAAAGATTACGAAGCGTGCCGCCGAGGGCGGTATGGGCTGGACGCACACATGGGCCGCCTGTGAGGTGTGCCGGTCGACCGGGTGGGCGTCTAGGGCTTGCTGACTTTCAGCAGCCGCAGGGCGACCTGGATCTCCAGGAGCCGTTCCGGGTCGCGCCAGGTGGCACCGAGGAGCCGGCTCATCCGGCCCAGGCGTTGGGAGACGGTGTTCACGTGCAGGTGCAGCAGGTGCGCCGTGTTGCGAGCGTGCTGGCCGGTGCGGCAGTACGTGTCGAGTGTGTGGACCAGATCGGAGTGGTGGGTGCGGTCGTATGCGATGACCGGGCCGATGACGGATTCGATGAAGGAGGCGGTGGCCGGCTCGCCGCTGAAGAGCGCTCCGACGAATCCGAGTCCGCGGGTGTCGGCGATCTCGCCGGTTCTGCCGAGGGCGACCAGGGCGTGCAGACAGTTGTCGGCCTCGCGGAAGGCGGCGCCGATGTGGGTGATGTCCGCGGCCTGCGCGGTCCCGGCGGTGAGGGGATGGCGTGAGGTCCGCGCGAGTTCGTCGACGGCGCGGCGCGCCAGGGCCTGGGGGTCGTCTCCTGGCAGCAGCAGGATGACGGTGTCGCGCCGGAAGGTCGCAAGGCCGTGGGAGCGCCGGGCGATGGCCGCGGCGGCGGCGTAGACCCGCTCGCGTGGCTCGTCATCGACCCGGGCCACCACCACGGTGCGGCAGGCGGCGAGGTCGACGCCCAGCAGAGCGGCCCGGTGCCGCAGGAGGTCGTAGTCCTTGCTGTGCGCGGCGAGCAGGTCCCCCAGCAGTTCTCCGCGTACGCGGGCCTCGGCCTCCGCCATGCGTCTGCGGGTGACGAGCACCAGGGAGGCCACGAGCGCGGCCCTCTCCAGGATGCGCCGGTCGGTGGCGTCGACCTGCGCGGTGGCGCTCAGGACGATGGTGCCCAGGGGCTCGGACTCGGTGATCAGAGGAACGGCGCACCTCGTCGCGCGGATCACGGTGTGCCCCGCCTGCCAGGCGTCCGCGCTGAGCCGGCCGAGTTCGTCGGTCGGCACCGTGTCCTGACCGCAGGACCGGGCCACGATGGTGCCCTCCTCGTCGAGGACGACCACCGTGCCGGCGACCGCGGTCGCGGTCGCCTGTACGACTTCGTCGACGCCGTTGCCCTGGATGACCAGGCGGGTGAGGCGTTCGTGGACCTCCGCGGTGCGCTCCAGGTCCGCCATGTGGGAGCTGATCGTGTCGTTGGCGACCCGCAGCTCCGATATGGCCTGCTGGGCGGCGCTCAGCAGGCGGCTGTTCTCGATGGCCACGGCCGCGTGCGAGCCGAGCATCATCAGCACACCGATGTCACGGCTGCTGAACTCCTGCCGGCTGCGGTGCGCGGCAAGCAGGACGCCGATCACCTCTTGGTTGAGTTTGACCGGTACCCCCAGCAGGGACTCGATCCGTTCCGCGGCGACGGTTCTGTCGATCTCGGTGGTGTGGGTGAAGGATGTGTCGGGGAGGTAGGCGGCGACGGCGTAGGGTTCCCCGGTCCGCGCGACGATCCCGCCTACGCCGGTCCCGACGGGCAGCCGCAGTTCGCGCAGCAGGCCGGAGATGTTGCCCGCGGCCGCTTTGATGTAGCTGTCGCCGCGCCCGCGGTCGCTGAGGCTGATGTAGGCGAGGTCGCAGTCCAGCAGCCGCCGTGCCCGGTCGGCGATCGCCTGCAGGATGGGGTCCAGGTCCCGCAGGGAGGCCAGGTCGTTCGCGGTGTCGTTGAGCAGTTGGAGCTCCGCCTCGTTGCGGCGGTGGCGCAGCAGCCTTTCCCGCAGACGCAGCGCGATCGTTCGCTCCTCCTCCAGCGCGTCGAGCCGGTCGGCCGGCTCCCCCATGGCGCGGGCCTGTGTCAGCACCTCGTCGAAGGCGTCGATGTCGGCGTCATTGAGCAGCAGTTCCAGGAAAGACATGCCGTTCGTGTGTGCCATCGATCCTCCGTCGAGCCGTGACTCTTGGCGCCCGGCAAGTATGGCGCCGCGTCGCGGCTGAAGCGCCGTAGTGAACATGGAAGGCGTGGGCGCTTTACAAGTCGATGAGGTTACGGCGGATGCCGCTGTCCAGGCGTTGTGCCACTTCTTCGTCCCGACTGGCCGGCCAGGTCAGCAGTCCGTCTCCGGAGGCGCGGCCTCGATGCCCGGCGCCGAGGAGCTTGTCGAGCGCGGGAAAGGTGATCTCGGCCGACAAGTGGGGCGCCAGGCTGTCGAGGATGCTTCTGGTCAGGTCCAGTCCGACGAAATCCGCGTTCTCCATGGGGCCCACGGCCGACCAGCGCAGGCCCAGGCTCGCCCGCATGACCGTGTCGATCGTCACCGGGTCACAGACTCCCTCCTCCAACAGATGCAGCGCCTCCCGTACCAGCGCGAACTGCAGCCGGTTGCCGATGAACCCCGGGACGTCACGGTGCAGACGCACCGTCGTCTTGCCCATCCCGTTCAGCAAGTCGCACGCCTCCTGCACGAACCGGTGATCCGTCTCCGCGCCCGGGGCGACCTCGACCAACGGAATGACATAGGGCGGATTCCACCAGTGCACTCCCACCAGCCGCCGCGGATGCCGCATGCCTTTGGCCACTTCGGTGAGCGAGAGCACCGAGGTGTTCGACCACACCGGCATCACGGCCGGAATCTTCGCTTCCAGCGCCTCCAGGACCAGATGCTTGACATCGAGGCGCTCGGGGACGGCTTCGATCACGGCATCCACGCGCAGCACCAGGTCCGACAGGGTTTTCGCCGTTGCGATGCGTGCGGTGACCAGCCCGATGTCGCCCGGCAGCATGTCGCAGCGTTCGAGGGCCCGCACGATGCGCTCATCGAGCGATGCCAGCACCGCGGGTTCCGCGTCGTACACGATGGCACGGTGCCCCGCCTGAGCCAGAGCGACAGCGATTCCGTGTCCCATGAGCCCGCCGCCGATGATTCCGAACCGGGTCATTGTTCTGTCCTCCAGGAGCTGGGCGGATGCATGTGGTGACGTGCGCCCTCGCGGCACCTGAGAGCCGGAGACGCGGGGCGAGCGAGGTGCGCAGCAGGCGGAGACTGAAGCCGCGGAACGTGGTGCATGCGTCGGCGCCCGGGACAACCCGCCCATCGATGGCAGCCCCCGCACGAGTCGCTCTGACGGTATGCCGCCTCCATAGAGCTCTACGAGGGGAGCAGCGCACATACACACGGCGTCAGATGTGTGCCGCGTACCTACCCGGTGTACCCACGAGGTCCACGCGGTCCACGCGGCAGGGCGTCAACGGTCGCGCGCATCCCGGCCGGTGCGGCCGGGACGTAATGGTTGAAGTGGACACTGCCAGGGGCGAAAGACGTGCGCTGCGCCCATCTGACCGCTGCGGCAGGCGGTTCTAGCGTGCTCTGTGTCACATCACCCCACAACCCCTGTCGGCGTCCTGCTGAGCGCGAGCCGCACGTCAGCGCTCGGTGACCACACGACGGGCAACCCGACGGGTAAGGAGCACCCATATGCTGTTTGCATCCACGAGGCCCAGCGGGACGGCATCGCCGCACACAGGCAGTCGGCGGACAGCCCGTGCACGGCGGCTGCTCAGCACCTCGGTCGCGGCCCTGCTGACCACGAGCCTGCTGGGCCTGGCCTCCCAGGCATCCAGCGCGGCGCCCCAGTCGGCCCCCGCCCCCGCCGCTGCCGGACACGACCCCCTGATCATGATTCCGGGCATGACCGGCTCACCGGCCAACATGAACACCATGAAGTCCAACCTGCAGACCAACGGCTGGCCTGCGAACCGGCTGTTCACCTGGACCGACAGCAGCTCGATGACGCAGGACCTGGCCAAGGCCGCCGAGCAGCTCTCGGCCAAGGTCGACCAGGTGCGCAGCCAGACCGGGGCCGACAAGGTCGTCCTGGCCACGTGGTCCGCCTCCACCCTGGCCGCCCGGTACTACATCAAGAACCTCGACGGCGCCGACAAGGTCTCCCAGTACATCGGCTTCGCCGGACCGCAGCACGGCACCACCAACAACGGCTGTCAGTGGTACGTGTCCTGCCAGCAGTTCGCCTCCCCGAGCACCCCCTTCCTCAAGGCACTGAACAGCCCCACCGAGGTGCCCTTCAACGACAAGGTCGACTACCTCACGATCAGGTCGACCGCGGACTACAACGCCACACCGACCGACACCGCGAAACTGGCCGGCGCCGACGAGAACTACCTCATGAGCGGGCCGATGGCGCCCAGCCACCTCTCGATCATCTCCAACACCACGGCGCTGGCGAAGATGCGTTCCTTCATCACCGCGCACGAAGGCGACTGACTCGCACGGGTTCGACGAGCACGTCCACCAGCCGTGCCGGGCGCCGTACTTGGCAGCGCCCGGCACTGTCGGCACACGAAGGGCCTTTTTCTCTTCCATGAACAAGACGATGCCTTCGGCCGGGCAAGCAGTGGCCGACATCCCTGCCGGAGCGACTCTGGCCGTCGGCGGGTTCGGGCTCAGCGGCGTCCCCGACACACTCATCCGGGCGCTGCACGAGCAGGGCGCCGATGACCTCGAAGTGGTCTCCAACAACTGCGGTGTGGACGGGCGCGGCCTGGGGATCCTCCTGGGCTCGGGCCGCATATCCCGCGTCACCGGCTCCTATGTCGGTGAGAACAAGGAGTTCGCCTGCCAGTACCTGAGCGGGGAACTGGAGGTGGAACTGGTGCCCCAGGGCACGCTCGCCGAACGGCTGCGGGCCGGCGGTACGGGTGTCCCCGCCTTCTACACCCCGGCGGGGGTCGGCACGCAGGTCGCCGCCGGCGGACTGCCCTGGCGCCACGCGCCCGACGGAACGGTCGCCGTCGCCTCTCCGCCCAAGGAAACCCGGGTCTTCGCCGGACGCACGTACGTCTTGGAGCAGGCCATCACCACCGACTACGCCCTCGTCCGGGCCTGGCGCGGCGACCGGCACGGCAACCTCGTCTTCCGCCGGGCCGCCGCCAACTTCAACCCGCTCGCGGCCATGGCCGGCCGGACCACCATCGCCGAGGTCGAGGAGCTGGTCGAACCCGGCGAACTGGCCCCCGACCACATCCACGTACCTGGCATCTTCGTCCAACGCGTCGTGCAGCTCACCCCGGATCAGGCGGCCGACAAGCCGATCGAGAAGAGGACGGTACGTTCCTGATGACCTGGACCCGCGAGCAGATGGCGGCCCGAGCCGCCGCCGAACTCACCGACGGCTCCTACGTCAACCTCGGCATCGGCCTGCCCACCCTCATCCCCGGCCACCTCCCACCCGGCGTGCACGTCGTCCTGCACTCCGAGAACGGCATTCTGGGCACCGGCCGCTACCCGTACGAAGACGAGGTCGACCCCGACCTGATCAACGCCGGCAAGGAGACCGTCACCGTCCTGCCCGGAGCCTCCTTCTTCGACTCGGCGCTGTCCTTCGGCATGATCCGCGGCGGCCACATCGACACCGCGGTCCTCGGTGCCATGCAGGTCTCCGCCCACGGTGACCTCGCCAACTGGATGATCCCCGGCAAAATGGTCAAGGGCATGGGAGGCGCGATGGACCTCGTCCACGGCGCCCGCCGCGTCATCGTCCTCATGGACCACACCGCCAAGGACGGCAGCCCGAAAATCCTCGAATCGTGCGGACTGCCCCTCACCGGCGAGCGGTGCGTCCACCGCGTCATCACCGGCCTCGGCGTCCTCGACGTGACGCCCAACGGCCTGGCCCTGGTGGAAACCGCCCCGGACACCACCGTCGAAGACATCATCAACAGCACGGCCGCACCCGTACTCCTCGACGATGTTTCGGCCGCCTGCTGAAGCAGACAGGCCGGTTACCCACCGATCAGGCACGGACTCGTCCAACTCCCGTACAGGCAGAGCTTCTTCAAGCAGAGGAGAATCATGGCTTCCCTACCCGTACCCTGAAACGTCATCGCGCGAGCCGTGCCATCGGCACCGTGCTCGCAGCCCTGGCCCTGCTGGCGGCGGGCGGCGTCACGGGCACAACCGCGGCCGGGGCGACCACGTCGGCCTGCCCGTCGGTCAACGGCCAGTGGGCCGCGCCCGGCCCGTTCGCCGTCAGTTCCGCGTCCGGCCGGGCCGGCAGCGCCTACCAGGGCAAGGTCGACCTGGCCAACGTAGGTGCCACCGGCCACTCCTTCCGCGGCGGAGCGGCGGTCGACGCCGGGGCCGATTCCCCGGGTGGACACCATCGCGCCGATCTACCCTCTCGTGTTCAGCAGCGGTAGCCGGGTGCGGGGCCCCGCGGTGTTCTACGCCGAACAACGCGGCGCCGACCACTACGGCATCCCGGGCCTGCACGGCCCCGTCACCGCGTGGTTCCGCTTCCACCTCATGCGCGACGAGCAGGCTCGCGGCCTGTACTTCGGCCCCGACTGCACCTGTTACTCGTCCCCGTTCTGGTCGGCCTTCGAGTGCGACCCCCCGTGGGGAGCGCTCCCATGAGAAGTGCTCCCCACGGACGAGGGGAAGTCACGCGCCGTGCTCCACGCGTTCGGGGGCCCCGCGGGTGGTGGCGGGTGTGCCACCCAGCGTCGTCAGCACCGCGTTGTACGCCGGTTTTTTGTTGCCGTCGCGGTCAAACAGCAGCGGGTTCTCCCCGCTGCGCCAGGAGTCGCTGTCGCGGATTCCCCAGACGGTGATGCCGGTGCAGCGCGTGACGTTCATGCAGGCCCTGACCGTGTTCGCGTACGCGGTCGGCGACGCCTGCGCGATGTCCAGTTCGGTGATCTGGACGTCCACGCCGAGGGCGGCGAAGTTCGACAGCGTCGTCTGGAAACTGGCGGGTGGACCGCCGGCGCCGAAGTGGGCCTGGAGGCCCACGCAGTCGATGGGTACGCCCCGCGCCTTGAAGTCGCGCACCATCCGGTGGACGCCCTGGGTCTTGGCGTCGTTCCAGTTCTCGATGTTGTAGTCGTTGTAGCAGAGCTTGGCCGCCGGGTCGGTGGACCGGGCGGTCCGGAACGCCTGCTCGATGAAGCCGCCGCCGAGCACGTCCCGGAAGACCGAGCTGCGGAGCTGGCCGCTGGTGCCGTCGGCGAAGGCCTCGTTGACCACGTCCCAGGAGTGGATCCGGCCTTTGTAGCGGTTCATCACGGTGGTGATGTGGTCGTTCATCACGCCGCGCAGGGTGTTCGCGTCCCTGATGGAGCTGACCCACCCGGGCAGTTGGGAGTGCCAGACCAGCGTGTGGCCGCGCACACGCTGACCGTGGGACGTCGCGCCGTTGATGATCTGGTCGGCGGGGCCGAAGTTGAACGAACCACGGGACGGTTCCGTGGCGTCCCACTTCAGCTCGTTCTCCGGCGTGACACTGTTGAACTCACGGCCCAGGATCCCGGTGTACGTGCCGTCCCCCAGCTTTCCGGCGGCCACGGCGGTTCCGAAGTAGCGCCCGGACCGGGCGGCCTGGGCACCCAGCGTGGACGCCTGAGCCGTGGTGTCGGGCACGGCGGCGGCGGTACCGGTGACCACCAGGGCCACGGCGGCCACCAGGGACAACACCGAGGCTCGGCGCTGGCCGAGCCGCTTCAGTGGATTCATGGTTCTCCTCGTACGGTTGGGTGCGGTGGTGCTGGCTACTTGACACGCGTCTCGCACCACATCCGGCGCTCGTGCCCGACCTCGCGTACCGGTCCGGTCAGGGTGAGCGGCACAGTGTGGTGGACATGAACACTGGACGCGGCTATGCGCAGTTCGAGGGCGCCGGGTTCGACGACGCGGCGGCCGTCGGCGCCGGTGTACGCGGCGAGGTCGGCGGGGAACGTGGCGTGTACCTCGGCCGATGCCCCGGCCTCCAGCGGCACCCGGGCATAGCCGATGAGCCGGACCTCGGGGCGGGCGACGGTGCCGACCGGGTCATGCAGGTAGAGCTGGACGACTTCGGTTCCGGGACGGTCACCGGTGTTGCGGACGGTCAGCCTGAGCGCGGTCTCGCCGCCGGTGGGGAACTCCGTGGCGTCGCACAGCGGTTGACCCCAGCTGAACGTGGTGTACGACAGGCCGTGCCCGAACGGGTACAGGGGTGTCGGGTCCACGGTGCTGGGGAAGCCGTGCCGGCCGAGTGGAGGAGCGAGGTAGGGCGCGGGCTGGCCGCCCGGGCCGCGCGGCACCCCGATGGGCAGGCGCCCGGAGGGGTCGACACGGCCGGAGAGGACGCCCGCGACAGCGCCGCCGCCTTCCTGCCCGGGGAAGAACGCCTGGACGACGGCGGCGGCCTTCTCGGCCCAGCGGCCGAGCGCGTAGGGCCTTCCGCTGAGTACGACGATGACTACCGGTGGGCCGTACGCCATCGCCTCGTCGAGCACCTCGTCCTGCCCGTACGGCAGTTGGAGGTCCTCGGCATCACAGCCCTCGCCCGACGAGCCGCGCCCGAACAGACCCGACCGGTCCCCGACCACGGCCAGGCAGACATCGGCCGCTGCCGGATCATCGACGAACACGGCGTCCGGGAACTCGATGCGCAAGGCCTCGGCGAGCGTCGACACGTCGACGCCTGTGGGCAGTTCGGGATGGTGCACGCCCACGTGCCGGGGGAACGTGTAGCAGCCGAGCATGGCGGCCCGCTCGTCGGCGAGCGGCCCGACGACGGCGATGCGCAGCCCGTCACTCAGGGGCAGCGCCCGGGAGTCGTTGGCGAGCAGGACGACCGACTCCTCGGCGACTTTCCGGGCCAAGTCCCGCATGTGCGGGGGGTTGAGATCGACGGGCGCTCCGCCCGCGACGGGCTCCCAGTCGGGGTCGAGCAGCCCCAGTTCGCACTTCTGCGTGAGGACACGCAACGCGGCCCGGTCGAGCAGGTCCTCGGGCGGCGGGTCCGCGGGGTTGAAGCAGCGGGCCGCCGGCAGTTCCACGTCGACACCGGCCGCGAGGGCGAGCTGTGCGGCGCGGCCCTCCCCGTCGGCGATCCGGTGCGCCTCTTCAAGGAGTGAGACGCCGTAGTAGTCCGAGACCACGGTCCCGGTGAACTGCCATTCCACTCGGAGGAGTTGAGTGAGCAATCCGGCGTGGGCGTGGGCGGGCAGGCCGTCGACGTCGTTGTAGGCGGGCATCACGGAGCGGGCACCGCCGTCGCGCACCGCCATCTCGAACGGCGGCAGGATCACGTCCGCGAGCTCCCTCGGGCCGAGCGAGGCGGGCGCGTGGTTGCGGGCGGCACGCGAGGCCGAGTACCCGGCGAAGTGCTTGAGCGTGGCGACGATCCCGGCCGACTCCAGGCCCCGCACGTAGGCGGTGCCGATGGCGCCGACGAGGTACGGATCCTCGCCGATCGCCTCCTCGGTCCGGCCCCAGCGCGGATCCCGTACGACGTCCAGGACCGGAGCGAGCCCCTGGTGGACGCCGACGGCGCGCATCGACCTGCCGATGGCCTGCGCCATCTCGGTGATCAGCGCCGGGTCGTAGGTGGCACCCCAGGCCAGCGGGGTCGGAAAGACGGTGGCCTGCCAGGCGGTGAACCCGGTCAAGCACTCCTCGTGGGCGATCGCGGGCAGGGCGAAACGATTGCCGGCGCGGATGGTGCGCTGCAGTTCGGCGAGGCGGGCGACGCCCTCGGCGGGTTCGACGGGCACGGTGCCGAAGGGGCGGGTGAGATGGCCGAGGCCATGGGGCAGCAGGGTGCCGAGAGCGGCGCTGCGGGCCGCATACGTGTGCTGACCGGGGGCGACGTCGGAGGCCCCGCTGTCGGCGGGCTCGGCGCCGATCCATACGCCGGCCAGCTGAGCGGTCTTCTCCTCGGCGGTCATCCGGGCAAGCAGGTCCGCCGCCCGGACGTGTGCGGGCAGGGTGGTGTCCTGCCATGGCTCGACCATGGAACTCCTCATGTGCGGTGCGAACGTGGGCCGTTGACGCCTTGGGGATCAGCCCTTGGTGGCGCCCATGGTGATGCCGCCGATCAACTGCCGTTCGGCGACGGCGTAGAAAGCGAGGGCAGGCACCATGGCGAGGACGAGATAGGCGAAGACGCGGGCGATGTCGGTGCCGTACTGACCCTGGAACTGCTGGACGCCGATGGGGATCGTCCACCACGTCTGCTCACTGAACACCAACAGCGGGAGCAGGAAGTTGTTCCAGCTGCTGACGACGGCGAGGATGGAGACGGTGCCGAGCGCGGGCCGCGCCATGGGCAGCAGGATGCGCCAGAAGAAGCCGAACGCCAAGCAGCCGTCGAGGGTGGCGGCCTCCTCCAGTTCGCCGGGGATCTCCCGGAAGAAGCCGCGCAGGATGACGATGGTCATGGGCAGTCCGAACGCGGCCTGCGGCAGGATCACGCCCCAGGGGTTGTCGAGCAGTCCGAAGGTGCGCAGCAGGATGAACAGCGGCAGGATCGCCACGGCGAACGGGAACATCAGCCCCACGGTGAAGAGAGTGAACAGCAGCTCCCGGCCCCGGAAGGCGAAACGGGCAAGTGCGAAGGCGGCGAGGGCCGCGGCGCCCACCGTCAGTACGGTCGTGCCGACGGCGATCAGTGTGGAGGCGCCCAGCATGCGCCAGAACGAGCCGGAGGCGAGTATGTCGGTGTAGTTGGACGCCACCCACGGCGAGGGCAGGCCGAACGTGTCGCGGGAGAGCTGGTCGGTGGACTTGAACCCGGACACGAGCGCGTACAGCAGTGGTGTGACCATGACGACGCCGACCAGCCACACCATCACGTACAACGGCACGGAGCGCGGCTTTGTGCGCGCGCCCGCGTTTCCGCGTGCGCCCGCGCTCATCGGGAGGCTCGCATGGCGGTGAGGGCTCCTTGGGTGTCGCGGCGCAGCACGGAGCGCTGGTAGATGAGGGCGAACACGAGGCTGATGAGGAACATGGCGATGCTGATCGCACCGGCGTAGCCGATCTCGTAGCGCTTGAAGCCGAACTGGAACATGGTCACGGCCATGGTCTCGGAGTGGTGGTCGGGGCCGCCCTGCGTGACCACCCACACCAGGTCGAAGAGCTGGATGGCTCCGATCACGGAGAGGAAGACGCTGATGCGGACCGTCGGCCCGAGCAGCGGCAGGGTGATGTGACGGAAGCGCTGCCAGGGGCTCGCGCCGTCGATGCGGGCCGCCTCGTGCAGTTCGGTGGGGATCCCTTGCAGCCCGGCCAGGTACAGCATCATGTGGAAGCCGAAGTACTTCCATGTCATGACGAGGAACAGGGTCGGCAGCACATGGTCCTGGTCGGCGAACCACAGGCCACCGAGGCCGTCGAGGCCGGCCGAGCCGAGCACCTTGTCGGCGAGCCCGTCGTCCGGCGCGAAGATCATGGAGAAGAGGACGCCGGTGATGACCTCGGACAGGACGTAGGGGGCGAAGAACAGCATCCGGTACAGGGCCCGTCCGCGCAGTTTCTGGTTGAGCAGCACGGCCATGCCGAGCGCGAACGGCAGCTGCACGCACACCGAGAACAGCACGAGCAGCAGACCGCGCCACAGGTCGCCGAGGAAGACCGGGTCGTGGACGAGCCGGCTGTAGTTGCCGAGGCCGACGTAGTCCGAAGGGGCCCCGAATCCGCCCCAGTTGAAGAGGCTGACGTAGAGGGCGTACAGGATCGGGGCGAGCACGAGTGCGCCGAACAGAAGCGGGGCGGGCAGGGTGAAGCAGAAGGCGGTCAGCCAGTCGGCGGCCCGCCGGGCCAACGGTCGGCTCGCCCTGGTGTCCGGCTGCCGCGGTGGAGCGGCGGTCGCGGGGTCTTTCACGTACGTGGAGGTCATGTCGGTCACTGGCTCTTCGCGACCTGGGTGACCGAACGGGTCACCTGCTCGGGCGACTTGGACCCGGCGATCAGGGCGGCCACCGAGTCGTTGATCTCCTGGCCGACGGCGGGCGGGTACGCCTGGTCGAGGTAGAGCTGGAAGCCGGTCGCCTTGTCGACGGCCTCGGAGACGAGTGTGAGATTGCGGTCGGTCAGGGCGCTCATCGCGTCCTTGACGACGGGCATGATCGAGGCCTTCGTCACCAGGATGCGGTCGGACTCGGCCGTCATGAAGAACTTCAGGAAGTCGACGGCCGCCTTGGCCGCACCCTTGCGCACCGCGTAGCCACCTCCGCCGCCGAAGACGTCGGTGACGGCGCCCTTGCCACCGGCGACCGCGGGGAACGGGAAGAATCCGAGGTCCTTGCCGATGCCCTTGCCCGCGTCGGCCTGCGCGACGGGCGCCCACTGGCCCATCAGTTCCATCGCCGCCTCGCCGTTGCCCATGGTGGCCGCCTCGCCGTTGGGCGTGGAGTACGCGGCACCGAGGTGGCCCTTCTGGAACGGCTGGAGCGCGACGAGTGCCTTGAGGTGCTCACCCGCCTTGACGAAGTCGTCGCCGGTGAAGTCATCGGCGTCAGCGGCTTTCCGCATGCCGCCGACCCCGGCGATCCGCAGGGACAGGTAGGCCCAGTAGTACATGCCGGGCCACTTCTCCTTGCCCGCCAGGGCGATCGGGGTGATACCGGCGCTCTTCAGCTTCTTGACCGCGTCGAGGTAATCCGCCCAGGTGGCGGGCGGCGCCTTGACGCCGGCCCCGGCGAACAGCGCCTTGTTGTACCAGAAGCCCACCGCCCCGATCTCGAAAGGCACGGCGTACGTCTTGCCGTCGATCTGGTACGGCTTCAACGAAGCCGACATGAGAGTGTCCGCCCAGGGCTGGATCGAGGGGGTCAGATCCTCGACAAGACCGGCGTCGATCTGCTGCTGAAGCACACCACCGCCCCACGTGTGGTAGATGTCCGGCAGCTTTCCGGAACTGGTCAGCGCCGTCATCTTCGACTTGTAGGCGTCGTTCTCCATCGTGACGAGCTCGATGCGCGTATCGGGATGCTCGGCCTCGAACGCCTTGGCCCGCTCGGGCCAGACGGATGTCGACGGCTCCGTGGTCTGGATGTTCCACCATTCCACGACGGTCCGGCCCTCGCTGTCGGTGGTGGACCCGGAGTCCGAGCAGGCGGAGAGACCGGCCACACCCAGTCCCGCCGCCGACGCGGACCCCAGAAACCGGCGGCGGGAGAAAGCTGAGGACGCGGCGCCGGACGCGGACGTGACGGCTCGGTCGAAGGCTGGCATGGCGCACCTTCCGGAATAGTTCCGAGAGTTATCGCGAGTTGGCCATGGAAGTTACGGGCATACGTCGGAGGCGTCAACGCCCCTGACGTACTCGGGCGTTGACGCCTCCGAAGTGTGCTGTTCCGTTAGAAGTGACGCGGCGGTGCGGTGCTCGCGCGGACCACCAGCTCGGTCGCCAGTTCCACCCGTGGCGACGCCAGAGCGACGTTCCGCGCAAGGTCGAGCAGCATCCGTGCTGCCAGCTTGCCCATGTCGGACAGAGGTTGGCGGACCGTCGTGAGGGGAGGTGAGGACCAGCGGACCTCCGGCAGGTCGTCGAAGCCGACGACGCTCATGTCCTCCGGCACCCGCAGGCCGCGACGGCGCAGCGCCTCGATGGCGCCGAGCGCCATCTGGTCGCTCGCGGCGAAGATCGCGGTCGGCGGTTCACCGAGGTCCAACAGCCGCCCCGTGCCGGTGAATCCGGACTCGTGGTAGAAGTCTCCGGCTACCACGAGCGCGTCGTCGACGGCGACCCCGGCCACGTCCAGCGCGGCCCGATAGCCGTCGAGCCGGGCCCGTGAACACAGCAGCCGCGGCGGGCCCTCGATGAACCCGATGCGCCGGTGCCCGAGCTGGAGCACATGCTCGGTCGCCGCCATCCCGCCCGCCCAGTTCGTGGCACCGACGGTCGGCACCTCGGTGGCGGGCGTTCCGGCCGGGTCGATCACTACCAACGGCACGCCCAGACGCCGCAGTTCGTCGTGGAGCCCCGGTTCGAGCACCGATGTCACGAGGATCACTCCGTCGGATGCGCGTGCCCGCAGATTGGTCATCCACTGTCGCGCGGCGCCCGCCCGGTCATGGATCGCGGAGACCACCGTGCCGACGCCCGCCTCGTGCGCGACCTCCTCCACACCCCGGATGATCTCGACGGCCCACGGACTGTCCAGGTCGTTGAAGACAAGGTCGAGCAGGGCCGCCCGGGCCCCCGGCGCGGTCGGCCGACGCCGGTATCCGTGCCGGTGCAACAGGTCCTCGATGCGGGCGCGGGTCGCGGGCGAGACGTCCGAACGTCCGTTGACGACACGCGAAACGGTCGGCACGGACACCCCGGCCTCCCGCGCGATCTCGGCGATCGTCACCTTCGCCACCCCGTCCGGACTGCGTGTGCCCGCCTTGCGCTGAACGCTTTCCCCGGCCACCGTCCCCACCTCCGTAGCTGTACGCCTGGAAACTCCGGGCGCCTTCCGGAAACCGTAAGACATGTCCACCGGTAGACGGGGTGCTCGGTGGTTCGAGCGGGTCCCCGCAGGATCCGCTCAAGGAACTGCGCGATCTTCCGGTGCCCCGGCGTCGCGCCACCGCTTCAGACGCCGTCCTTGTGACCGTTCGCGACGATCAACTGCTCCATGCTCTCGTGCGCACGGGTGGCCTCGACGTTGTTCTCGACATGGAACATCCTGAGGTACTGGATGAGGACGCTCACGCATTTGTCACGCCCGTCGTACTCGGCGTTGTCGACGAGTTGGTAGTCACTCGTGATCTCCCTCATCCGCCCGTCGGGAGTGGTGTACACCGGGTGCCAGACAAGCTTCACGGCCGGGTTCAGCTGTTGGACCAGCCGCAGCTGGGGGACCTCCTGCGAGATGAGGACGCTCTCTGGACCGTAGGCCCGCATGAAGATGTGCACGGGGCCGGTCGCGCGGGCCACGAAGGCCTTGGACAGGACGTTCCACATCGGCGTCTTCAGCGACCAGTCCGGGTGCAGTTCCAGGACGTTGAGCACGCTGCCGATCCGCGTCCGCTCCAGCGGTGTGTGGCCTTTCCCGTACGCGTAGTCGCTGGTTCTGATGCCGCCCGACCACAGGGCCATGGTGGGCGTCTTGATCTCCAGATGCTCGGTCATGAGCTTGACGAACTCCTGGTACCACGTGTTCGACGCACGGATGTCCCGCTGCTCCTGGCGGACGTTCGTCTTCGCCATGGCCTCGTCGTTCAGCGCGCCCTGCGAGTCGACCCCTCCGAGCAGCAGTTGCCAGGCGGCGTCGGCCTGGGGTCGCGGGATGCCCGCGGCATTCGTCAGCTCCTCGTACGGTCCCCACTCGGGATGCTCGGTAGGCCTCGTGGCGTAAGACCCGTTCAGGTCGCCCTTCTGGCGCTGCAGCCAGCGCGTCACCGCCGCGTTTCCCGCGCGCTGCTGAAGCGCGGCCAGGTTCGTGAGGCGCGCTGCCTCGGGCCCGCCGGCGGCCGTCGCCGTCGTCTGCCGCTCCGCGGCTCTCTGTGTCTCGCGCACGCTCGCCCCGTCTCTCCGGTCGCTCCCCGCCGAGCCTAGGCGCGGCGGGACAACCGGACGAGGTACGGCAGGGCAGACCCGAGGGCACGCTCTCTCCCCCGCTACCGGGGGTGTCACCGGGCCCGGGGGCATCGACGGACCTCGGATGAGGGGCAGCGCGGCCTTGAGACTGACGGCGTCGACATTCTCCGCGCCATCCGAGGCGTAGGCGACGGACATGTGGGGGTAGCGGCTCGGTACGGCGGTTAGAGCGCCGCCGTCAGGACCACGTCCGTGGCGATGTCGGTGCGGCCCAGGCCGACGGCGTGCACTGCGTCCACTCCAGCGGCACGCTCTGCGGCCCCCGTGGGGCGAGGCCCTTGTGCGGTGCGGCCAGCACAGCTGCCTCGTCTGAGGTCGGCAGGAGACGCGGGTCTGCGCCAGGCCACGCGTCCGGCGATGTGATCAGGGCGTGTCGCCTGACCAGTCCCAGTGATTCCGCTCGCCGGGGCGCGGGTCGTACAGGGCCTTGCCGCCGGGGCCGAACTGCCCGAGCTCGGTCCTCAGCGCGACGCCGGTCCGGACCTCGTCCGCTGTCCAGCCGGTGATGTCGAGCAGCAGGCCGTCCAGTGGCCCGCCGACCAGTTCGGCGTAGGCCCGGTCCGGCCGCGGGCCCGGTTGGTCGTGGTCAGCGCCGTAGACCCGGCGGCGCAGCAGCTGCTCGTCATCACGGTCCATCCGTTCAGCCTGCCAGCCGCCACTGACAGCCGGGCCCGGTGCGTCACCTGCGGGCGCGGACGGAGTTGGCGTCAGCCCCGGCCGAGGACGCAGAACTCGTTGCCCGCCGGGTCGGCCAGGACGACCCAGGAGACGTCACCCTGTCCCACATCGGCCCGTGTCGCGCCGAGGCCTTCGAGCCGGGCGACCTCCTTCGCCTGATCCTCGACGGGGTCGGACATCACGTCGAGATGGACGCGGTTCCATACGACCTCGTCGTCGGGCGTGCGGCGGAACTCCAGGTACGGCCCGACGCCCTTGACGGAGCGCAGCAGGGCGCGGTCGTCGGTCAGCTCGTGGACGGTCCAGTCGATCGCCTCGCCCCAGAACCGGACCATGGCCCGCGGGTCGGCGCAGTCGACGACCACGGCGGCTATCGGCCCGGTGTCCCGGTAGAGCTCCCGGGGCTCCAGGACGCTGAACACGTTGCCTTCCGGGTCGGCCATCACGGTCCACGGCACGTCGCCCTGGCCTACGCCGACGGGCGTCGCCCCGAGGTCTTTCAGCCGTGCGACCAACTCCGCCTGATGGGCGTCGGAGGTGGTGGCGAGCTCGAGGTGCACGCGGTACTTCACCGTCTCCGGGTCCGGGACGCGGACGAGATCGACGCACACGGCGGACGGGTCCGGCCAGTCGAAACCCACGGGTTCCAGGTTGGTGACGCCAGGCCCTTCGCTGGAAACACCCCAGCCGAGCGCCTCCGCCCAGAACTGACCGAGCGCCGAGTCGTCCCGGGCCTTGAAGTTCACCTGTACAAGTTGCAGCGTCATGCCGCACACCTTAGGTGACCCCTAAGTCGGTGATCTCCTCAAGGTTGGGGGGCGGTTGCTGTCCGCGGTGTCGTCAACCGCCTCTCCGGCTCCATGAGCCCGTGGCCCGGAGCCGGGAACGCGGCCCGGAGCAGGAAGGAGCCGTCCGGTGTCGGGCCCGCGGTGAGTGCGCCGTCCAGGACGCGAGCGGTGACCGCGCCGACGCCGGCGATCCGGGTATGTCTGTCCGCCTTGATCTGCACGTTGTCTCCTTGTCTCCTTTTCGAAGATCCGGTCCAAGCGGCTGCCGGGACCAGAACTTGATCTTGGTTGCGGCAGTACGTCGTCTCAAGAAAGAGACCGCAAAGAGGCGGCAACGGCTCCATGTCAACTCTTCCGCCTCCCCCGTCTATCGGGGGGTTCACCCCCTGACTGGGGGGTGCGCCCGGAGCGGACTTACCATGCGGGGACCGAGGGGTCGACGCGCTGCTGGACGACCTGTTGGCCCTCGCGAGTCTGACGCCGTTCGATCGCCGGACGGCTGCGGCGGGAGCGGGTAGTCGCGGAGGACGTCTTGGGGTATGCCGCCCGAAGCGGGAACCGGCAAGTACCGCTGGGGAGAGACCAGCCACAGCCACACTCCCAGCGGCAGGGGCACCGGGTATGCCGATGCAACTGGGCCGGCGGGGGTCCAGGTCCGACCTGTCTGGGGATGGACCGGTACGAGGAGGATGTCGACGCCCGCGTCGGGGGAGGGTTCTCCTGGTCCAGCCAGGACGGCGCGCCGCAGTGGCAGGCCTGCGGGCAGCAGGGCGTCGAGCGCGCGTTGGAACACGTCCGCGGTCAGACCGTTGGGGACCTTTACCGGCTGCCCTTCGGAGGCTACTAGCAGGTGGGCGAGCGCCTGGCCGGCTGCCGCCTCCCACTGCGGACTCCACGACCAGTAGTGGCTCGTCCCGAACCGTCCTCCCCATGTGGCGATCGGCTCGAACGGGGGCGTGCTCTCCCCTCCCTCTGCCAGTTCCGCCCAGGAGAGCGACGCAACGTGGGCACCGTCGACGAGTACGCGGCGCACGGCGTCTGGGCTGAGCCGCGCTGCCTGCCAGAGCGAGCAGTCGTCGACCCTGGTTGCCACGGGCAGGTCGCACGCCTCGCAGGCCACGTTGGGTCCGTCGGCCCCGTCCAGACCACAGCAGGCACCGCCGCGCTTCTCGGGGATCAGCCGGGTTCCGCGGATATCGCCGGGCGCGATGACAATCGCCCCGGGCGTGCTGTCGGACAGGGCGTGGACCGGCGCGTAGACGCCGCGCGCCTCCGCCTCGCCCGGATCGATCTCGTCCCACATCCGCCACGGCCCTCCCCAGGGGGCCGGGTCCACGGCAAACGTCCCTGACTCCATGAGCACCGGAAGCTGGATCCCATTCCCGTACTTCTGACGGGCGTGCGCCGGTTCGCGCTTGGCCCCGCCCCTTGGGAACTCAGATCCAGAAGACCTCAGTCGTCGCGGTGACCAGGTCCTCGCCCGATGCGGGGTTCGCCCTGCCGGCGCGGACCGTGCCGCCCGTGGCCAGTACCGAGCCGTCCGGCAGCGGTGTCGCGGCGCAGAAGTAGCGGCCCGTGCTCATGCCGCCGGTGGGGGTCCACGTTCGCATGAGGGGGTCGAACAGCGTCGCGGCGGCGTATCCGGCGTCCCGGGTGGCGCTGTCGGTGCCGCCCAGTACGAGCACCTTGCCGGAGGGCAGAGCGACGGCGCGGTGACAGGTGCGGCCGGTCGGCATGTTCTGGGCTACGGTCCAGGCGCCGGTCGCCGGGTCGTAGCGTTCGGTGCGCCACAGCCCGAACGGTACGAAGCCGCGCTCGTGGCGGACAGTGAGGCCGTCGCCGCCGGTGACCAGGACCGTGCCGTCGTGCAGCAGCGTCGCCTGGTGGTTGCAGCGGGGGGTGTAGAGGCTGCCCGTCGGCGTCCAGGTGTCGTCCGCCGGGTCGTACAGCTCGCAGAACCCCTGTCCGATGCCGGTGGTACGACCGGTGCCGCGCAGTCCGCCGACGGCAAGGACACGGCCGTCCTGAAGCAGTACGGCCGGGTGAGCGATCCGTGCGTCGGTCATCGCCGCGGCGGCGGTCCACTCGCCGGTTGTGGGGTCGAAGAGCTCGGCGGAGTACAGCCCGCGCCCGCTCGCTCGCGGGACACGGTCGCCCTCCCCGCCGCTCACCAGGACCCGCCCGTCGGCCAGGACGGTCGCCGCGTGCGACGACCGTGCGGTGGTCATCTTGCCGGTGGTCGGGGTCCAGGTGCGGGTGACGGGGTCGTAGAGTTCCGCCGTGTCCAGACGCCCGACCGCGTCCGGCCCGGTGGGGCCTGTGCCCCCGGCGGCCAGGACGCGGCCGTCGGCCAGGGGGGTCAGGCTGTGGCTGTGGCGTGCGGTGCCGAGGGGGCCGGTGACGGTCCACACGGTGGCGACGGGGTCGAACACAAGGGCCTCGTCGGTGGGCGCCCCGCCCACAAGCGCCCCACCCGCGATCAGAGCCGTGCCGTCCGCCAGCGGCACCGCTCCGTCGGCGGGGCCGAACCAGCGGCGTGCTGTGGGCAGTTCTCCGGCGGCGAACCAGGCGCCCGGCGCCGGGGCGGCCGCGCCCGCGGCCGGTGTGGCCCCGAAGCCCCCCGCGGTGAGGGATGTCCGTCGTGTCATCGCTGCGACTCCGTATCCGGTCAGGCCGTGAAGAGCTCTGAGGTGTCGGTGAGCACGTCGGTACTGTCCGGGACGGCGGATCCGGACCGCACGAGACCGCCCGCCACCAGGATCCTGCCGTCGAGCAGTTCGGCCGTCGTGAAGGCCCACCGGCCCTCGACCATCCCGCCCGTCGGCGTCCAGGTCTTGGCCTGCGGGTCGTAGACCTCCGCGTTCTGGTAGCCGACGTCGAACGTCGAGTCGTCGGTGCCGCCGATCACCAGGAGTCGTCCGGAGCGCAGCAGGACCGCCCGGTGGTGGCTGCGGCCCGTGGACATGCTCTCGACGGGGGTCCAGGCCCCGGTGGCCGGGTCGTAGCGCTCGGCGGTCCACTGGCTGTACGGGTTGTAGGTCCAGTCGTCCTGGAGTCCTGGGCTGTCGCCGCCGGTGACCAGAACGGTGCCGTCGCGCAGCAGCGTCGCCTGGTGGCTCTTGCGCACGGAGGCCAGGTCCGCCGTGGGGGTCCAGCGGCCGGTGACGGGATCGAAGAGCTCGCAGAAGGACTGCCCCGCGTACAGCCCTCGGCCGATCGGGCACATGCCCCCGGCGACCAGGACGCGGCCGGTGCGCAGCAGCACCGCCGGGTGGCCGCAGCGCACGTCGTTCATCGGGTCGGCGGTCCGGGTCCACTCCTGGCCGACCGGATCGTAGATCTCCGCCGAGCCCAAAGCCATCTGTGACGACGCCGACCGGGGGGTGAGGCCGCCCGCGACGAGGACCTTGCCGTCGGCGAGCAGCGTCGCGGAGTGCGCGTATCTCCCCTCGTGGAGCGCGCCGGTGGCGGTCCAGCCGCGGGAGGCCGGGTCGTAGATCTCGGCGGAGGTGACTCCGGACTGCGACACACCTCCGTACGGGCCGCTCAGCCCTCCGACGGCCAGGACTCGTCCGTCGCTCAGCTTGGTCAGGGTGTGCAGGCGGCGGCTCACCGAGAGCTTGGCCGCGGGTGTCCACTTCTTGGTGGCCGGGTCGAACAGGGCGGTGGTGTCCTGTGCGTTGCGGCGCACGTCGTCGCCGCCGGCGATCAGGACCGTCCCGTCGTTCAAGGTGGCGGCCCCGGCGTCCGTGCCGGCCCAGTAGCCGGGGGCGGGCAGCGGGCCGGCCGCGGTCCAGCTGCCGGTGGCCACGACGGCATCGGCAGCCGTCTCGGGGGCCGGGACGCGCCCCGCGGCCAGGGAACGGTGGGTGTTCACGCGTGGTCTCCTCATGTCATTCGGGGGTGGGCGGGGCTTCGACGAGGCGGTAGGGGCACACCAGGAGCAGGTCGGTCACCGCCTGGGGGTTGAGCCGGTCTCCGGTGCGCAGCTGCTCGGGCAGCGCCCGGATGGCGTCGCGGGACACGGTGACGGTCACCGTGGCGTCGTCGCGCGCCCGCAGCGTCACCCCGGTGAGCCGGGCGTGCGGCTGGCCGTCGAGGGCCGGGTCCGCGGTGAGGGCGGCGTCGGCCCGGCCGCCCGCCGAGGTGGTGACCCGGAGCGGCAGCGGGTCGCGGAACGACCGCAGATACGGGGTGTCGGCGTCCGGCGCGGTCTCCCTCGACAGCACCAGCACCACCTGGGCGGCGCCGACGTCGATGCCGAAGTCCCGGAAGAGGTAGGGGAAGCGGTCCTTGGTGATGCCGAACTCCAGCGCGGCGGGCTCGGTCCCGGCGGGGGCGAGGAACCTGCTCCAGCGGTCCGCGTACTCCCGTCGCGCGCTGAAGGCGCGGATCAGGCCCTTGCCGCCGCCCGCGTGCACCCATCGGGCCAGTGCGTCGCGCAGGTCGTTCTCGGCCGCGGCGGCGAGCGTCGGCCCGCCGTCGCGCGCGGTGTAGCGGATGTGGAACACCACGTCGGTGATGGAGGCGTAATCGAACTGCCGGTAAGTCGTGGGCAGTTCGAGCTGCCACTCACTGATGGCCCCCTCCCCCTCGAAGGGCAGATACCGCTCATCGTTCAGGTTGGTCTCGAACAGGCCGCTGTCGTCGTGGCCGGTGCTGGTCACGATGGACTGGACGGGGCCGCTGTAGTCACGGAACCGCGGGTCGGCCGCCTTGTCCCGGCCGTACGCCTCCCCCTCGGTGATCCGCGGGTCGGCCCGGACGCTGCTGTGCAGCAGCCGGGCCGTCAGGTTGACCGAGGTGTACGGTCCCGCGACGCACGGCACGGTCAGGGCGACGGTCTTGATCCGCCGCTGGTAGTGGCCCGGTCCGTCCAGGTCGAAGACCGCCTCGGGCAGCGAGACGTAGCAGCGTCCGGTCTCCTTCAGCCGCAGCAGCGCGTTGGCATCGAGTTGGGCGAGGGAGACCCGTTTGGTCAGCTCGAACTCCCGGGCGTTCGCGTCGAGGTAGGCCGCGTCCATGCGGTTCAGGTCGCCCGCCAGCCGCTCCCCGGCCAGCAGCCCCTTGTGCAGGCTGTCCCAGTAGCCGAAGGTGATGAAGTCCGAGTCGGCGACGGCGAGTTCGTGCCGCCAAGAGCGCTCGGCGCGCTTGGCCACGTCGTAGGCGAGCTGGTACGCCTGGAAGTACACGGTGGACAGTTGTCCGGCCATCCAGTCGTAGAGCTCCGTGCTGGAGAACTTGCCCGCGAGGAAGCTCGCGACCTCTCGGGCCTGTTCCCGCTGTCTGTCGTGGTTGGCCAGCTCCCGCTCGGCGATGGCCTGCCGGATCTCGGCCGCGGCGATCTGCTTGTCCAGCTGGGCGCTGTCCAGGCGTGCCTGCCCGGCCTGGAAGGTCCACTCCTCGGCCCGGCGCTGGTAGCCGCCCAGGGTCTGCGCCGCGCCGCCCTGCGTCGTCAGGGCACCGATCAGGCTGCCGAGCGAGCCGGCCAGGCTGTTGAGGGCACTGGTGAGGTTGTTGCCACCGAACTGGAGTCCCACGGTGAACGGGGAACCCACCTTGGCCTCCGGGAAGAGGCTGGTGATCGCGGCCGCCCCCTGGAAGCCCGCCGCGATGTACTGGAGCGTCTTGGCCTCGCCCGACAGGTCTGCGTGCGAGGTCTCGGACGCGTTCATGAACTCGCGGCTCGCGTAGTACTCCTCGCGGTGCTCGGCGACCGCCTTGGAGCGCTGCGCCGCGCTGTACGCCTCGGCGGCCTCTGTCACCTGCTGCCGGCGCACTTCGCGGGCCGCGTCGAGCAAGGTGACCTCGTGTCCGGCGCGCAGCCGGGCGAGCGCCTCGACGTCCCGCTTCTCCAGAGCGTCCAGCACTCTGGCCCCGAATCCGGCCACCGCGCCGGCGAGTTCCTTCGCCTTCGCGACCATGCCGGTGAAGCGGTAGTGCGGCAGGGGTGCGCCGATATCGCCGAGTACCTGGCCCAGATCGACGCCCGCGGCGGTGGCCCGGACCAGCAGCGAGGGGTCGATCGGCGGACCGAACAGGGCCACGTCGCGGCGTACGCCCTCGATGTCCAGCGAATTGCGGATCTTGAACAGCCGGTCGGCCACGGTGTCCCAGTAGCCGACGAGTTTGTCGTTGCGGGGCAGGCAGAAGTAGTACAGCCAGTTCAGGTTCACTCCGGGCAGCAGGTTTGCGGACGCGTCGCCGCCGACGGCGCCGACGAGCACGTTCTCCACGGCGACGACCGCGTCCCGCACCGGCCGGTCGGCGTTGAGGAGTTCGCGGTAGCTCTGCGGCGCGGGGACACCTCGGGTGATCTCCTGCGGACGCCGGCCGAGCAGCTCGGCGGCGAGGACGTACAGCTGGGTGGCCTGGTTGATCGTCTCCAGGGTGTTCTGGCGGAACAGCTGGTCGGCCCACGCGATCAGGTTGTCCAGGTACTTCATCACCACGGCCTTCTGATAGGCGGTGGTCCGGGTGCGGGCTACGGCGTCCGGCTGGAAGGGGTTGCGCAGCCAGTTCCTGACCGCCTTGAGAGTCTCGTCGTCGCCGAGCGCGGTCTTCTCCAGGATCCGCTCGATGCGCTGCTGGTAGTAGGTGTCCGCGCCCGCCTCGAAGAACGGCTTGGTGATCCAGAAGCGCTGCGGCCGCTCGGCCTCGGAGTCCCGGTTCGTGGGATCGAAGATGCGGTGGAACCACTTCAGCGCCTCGTCGAAGCGCTGGTTGGCGGAGAGCCGCTCGGCGATGAGCAGAGGCACATGGAAGAACAGTTCCCAGTTGTACTCGGCGTAGGCGTCGCCCAGCGCGAACTCCACGGGCTCGCCCGGGTAGGGCCGGATGATGCGGTCCTTGTCCTCCGTATACGGCTTGTACATGTCCGGCGAGGCGAAGTCGAAGGGGCCGGTCCACCGCTCCGGGTGCAGCTGGAGATTCCGCTCGTAGACGCCCGCGAGGCCGGAGCGGGCGTATTCGTAGAGGAACGCGTTGGTGTGCGGGTGGTAGAAGGGCAGGAACCGGAACTTGACCACCGTGGCCATCTCGGCGGCGAAGGCGCACGCACCAAGCGTCCCGTCGTCGGCCGTCTCGCCGGGCCCGGCCGCGAGGTCCCCCGGCACGTCCCGCCCCTCCATCAGATAGGTGCGCGTCCCGTCGGTGAAGTACTTCAGGTAGCGCTGGACGGGGTCGCGGAACTGGTACGACTCGTACAGCCGGTAGAGATGGCGCCCGGGCGTCGCCTGGAAGAGGTAGATCTGCCTCGGGTCGAGCGGGTCCGACAGCGGGTCGAAGACCGACATGTGGCTCCAAGCGGTCCCGGGGAGGATCTCGTCCTCGACGCGCTCGTTGTAGTGCACATCGGCGAAGAGGGTGTCGATCGCCGGCGGGGGTCCGGTGTACGTCTCCCTGGGGCGCAGCGCCATGGGGTCGATGTAGACGCTGTTGCGGCGCAGACTGAAGCGGAAGTTCCCCGAGATGTGGTGGGTGGGGTTCGGGTTGTATCCCGTGTCGCTGTAGACCAGCCAGAGCAGCAGGTCCCCGGACGGGCCGTCGATCTCCGGCAACAGGACGTACTTGTAGATGTTGGCGGCTGCCGGGATCCCCATCTTGATGTCGGTCTCCAGCGCGCCGTCGGCGATCTTCTTGGCCTCCCAGCCGCCGTCCGCGTACCGGCCCCAGTTGAGCTGGACCTTCCAGTACGTCATCGGGTCGGGCGGCATCTCCGCGCCCTCCCCGATCTTGAACTTGTCCTTGACCTGCTGTTCGGTCAGCGAGGCCCAGAACACGTACAGATGGCCGTTCCACACGATCGGCACGATCATGTCGGTGTCGAAGTCGAGGTCGACCTTCTCCCACGGTGACCACGTGGTGCGGTTCTCCCACCGCCGGAAGTGGTAACTGCCCGGGGAGGCGTCCGTGCGGGCGAAGACGTACACGGTCTCCCCGTCGGGCCTGACGTGGCAGTACGAGCCGACGGGCCTGAGGTGGGCGATGTCGTCGAGCTTCTCCAGATAGTGCACGAAGGCCTTCTCGACGTTGGCCTCGGTGACCTCCTTCTGCATCAGCTCGTTCTCCAGCTCAGCGAACTGCGGCGACTTGCCGATCCGCAGCTCCGGCTCGAAGTAGTTCTCCGGGTAGAGGAAGACCTTCTGGTTCGCCTCCCACAGCCGGTACGCCTTCATCCACTCCCAGCGCTTCCAGTACTCGGCGTTCGGGTAGATGAAGACGTCTTCGAGGTTGAGCTGGATGCGCTGGATGTACAGCTGCACGCTGAAGATCGCCTGCGCGATGCGCGTGGTGAGCTGGGCGGGGCCCATCTCCACGTCGATCAGGAAGTAGTCGAAGAGGGTGTTGGTGTCGTGCCAGCGCGGCTGCCCGGTGCTGTCGCGCCGGGGGTTGGCGATCAGCTGGCCGACGAGCGCCACCCGCTGCTTCTCGCGCAGCCTGTCCCGCAGCGCTCCGCCGACCGCGGGCCAGTCGCGCAGACTGTGCCGGGCCTTGGCCGCCTGCCACGCCGACTGCGCCGCTTCCGCGTCGACGTCCGCGGGCAGCCAGGCGGCGGCACGCTCCGCCGATACCCCCAGCCGGTGGACGAGGGTGATCGCCGAGAGCAGCTGCAGCAGGCCCTCCTCGCCGTAGAAGTCGGCGGGGGCGGTCAGTCCCAGCAACCCGTCACCGGTGAGCACGTCGAGATCGGCCGGGTCCCACCCCGTCTGACGGACGAGTTCGGCGGTGACGTCCGCCGCCGTGGTTCCGGGGACGCGGGCGGCGGTGAAGACGGCGCGGAGCGTCCGGGCGTGGCCGGGGACGCGGTCGCGCAGCCGCGCCAGTCCCAGCAGCCGCACGAACCGGGCGAACAGCGTGGACGGGCCGGGCAGGGCGGTGGTGGGCAGTGTGTTGAGGTCCAGCCAGCCGGCGCTCGCCGCGTATCCGAAGACCCACGGGATCTCCTCGGCGGTCACCGACAACCGGGACAGTACGAGCGCCACGCGGTGCACCAGCGTCAGGGTGGTGAACTGCTCCGGGAAGCCCTGCGGGGCGACCTCCACCGCGGGGTCGCTGCCGACGAAGCGGGGCGCCAGGAAGTCCTGCAGCGCGGTCGGCTTCGACGGCGAGCGCAGCCAGACGCCGAGGAGGACGTCCGCGACGGCGGTGTCCAGTCCGGCGGCCTGGCCCACCTGCTGCTTGACGGTGGTCTCGCTGAGCCGGCGGCGCAGATACGGGTTGAGTCGCTCCAGCACCAGCTTGAAGCGGGCCGCGGGCGAGGTCCGTGTGTCGAACAGCGTCCGCCGGTCGGCCGCGGTGACAAAGCCCTCGCCGGGCGCGGGAGGCTCGTCCTGCACGTGTCCCAGAGCGTCGACGGCCTGTCGGTAGGCGTCGTCGTCCCAGGCGGCGCGGACCGCGGCCAATTCGTCGGGCGGCAGATAGGCCCGTGAGCACAGCGCCCCGCGGGTCACGTCGTAGAAGACCGTGCCTGCGAGCTTGGCCGGCAGCTTCAGCACGGGCGGTTCGACGGCGAGGGGCACGGTGTACAGCGGCGGGCGCAGCGCCTTCATACGGGTCGCGGTGAAGGTGCGGGGCTCCTGGTAGAGGGTCTCCACAGCGGCGCGCCAGGTGTCGGTGGCGCCGGGCAGCCGGTTCAGGGTGTCCCGCTCGGCGTTGGTCATCGGCCCGGTGAAGACCAGCAGCCGGCTCTCGCCGTCGTACCGCACGGGCATGCCGGTGAGCTGGAACAGCCCGTCGGGTACGCCGTGCACGGTCACGGCGTACTGGACGGTTCCCAGCAGGGTGGAGACGGCCTGCTGCACGAGCCCGGTGTCCCAGCCGAGCAGGGCCAGGTGCTTCTTGGTCAGCTCGCCCTTGTCGTCGCTGGTCTTCGCGGTCTGCTCGTGGACGGTCTGGAGTGCGGCGCGCAGGGCGGTGAGGGTGGCGGACTGGGCGTCCGCGTCCGGGATCGGGCCTTCGTGGGCGGGTACGGAGGCGGTGAGTACCGCGTCCACCTCGGGCACGGTGAAGCCGCGCGCGTGGAGCGCGTCGACCGCGTCGAGGAACCGCTCGGTGGCGAAGACCAGCGCGTCGACCGGGGGCAGCGCGGCGACGGGAGCGTCGGGGTGGCCCGGCCGGGTCAGGAGTCCGCCGGTGAGAAGTTCCGGTTCGTCGCCGCCGGCGCGGGCCGGCAGCAGAGGGTGCGCCGGGTGCCGCATCGGTACGCCGGAGCGCAGGTCGGGCTCGCCGCCGTTGAACTGGTCCGGCGGGATGGGGAACGGGCCGCCGCTGCCGTAGAGCTCGATCAGCCGGAGCAGCTCGGCGATGGGCAGGTCCAGGGCGCGGGCAAGGGTCACCGTCCGGTACAGGGCGGACAGGTTCGCCAGGGTCAGGAGCCGGTTCGGGGTCACCGAGCGGGGGCCGGTGACCAGCTCGGCGAGTTCGGTGTCGGTGACCTCCAGGACGGCGAGCAGGGCGGAGGTGACGGCCGGGGCGAGCAGATCGCCGATCACGGCGAGCTCGGCGCGCTCCGGGTTCAGGGCGAACGGGCTCGTCTGTCCCGGTTCCAGTTGGACGACGGAGGGGTCGAGGAACAGCCGGTCGTACAGCGCGGGACGGTCGCCCGTGGTGTAGCGATGGGTGGGCAGGGGGCCGTAGAAGACCAGGGCCTGTTCGCGGGTCAGCCGCAGCCGCTCGGCGAGCCGCTGGACGGCGACGGCACCGCGCAGGGTGGTGGCGTCGAGACGGCCCTGGTTGTTGGCGGACATCACGACGTGGTCGAGGTCGAGGACCGGCCAGTCGAGCGCCCGCTGGAGGCGGACGAAGCGGTGGAGACGGTCGAGTGCCGCGGCGTCCAGGCCCCTCAGATACAGATTGTTGGTGTCGCAGGGCGAGCCGCCGTCGCTGGCTCCTATCCGGATCGTGGCGCGCGGGTTGACGAAGCGGGTGTCGAGGATCGCGAGCAGGTCGGCGTAGACCAGGCCCGTCGCGTCCAGCATCCGCCGTACCACGGTCAGCTTTTCGACCAGGTCCTCGGGTGCGGTGGCGGCGGGCAGGCCGTAGAACTCGGCGAGCGTGCGCCCAGGGGTGAGCGGCTCGCCCGCGACGATCCGCCCGCCCACCGGTGGCAGGCCGACGCGTTCGACGGCCACGGCTGTCCCGGTCGCGGTGGCGGGCCGCAGGGCGGCCATCAGCGCGTCACGGCGGACACCGAGGTGGGTGAGGCAGACGCGGGTCTGCTCACCCCACAGATCGAAGGGCAGAACGAACGGGTACACGGCTGTGCGCAGCACCTCGTAGGCGTCGGCGTTGACGTGCTGCGGCTGGGCGCGCAGTTGGGCCGGGTCGCCGCTGGTCTGCCGTCGGCGGGCGGGGATGTGCGTGGGCGACACGGCGTCTTCGAGCAGCTCGCTCACCAGGTCCGCGTACGGCAGCTGAAGGTTGGTGTTGTCGCAGGTCAGCTCGGTGTCCCAGAGGTCGGGCCGACGCCGGTACAGCGCGTTGGCGACGTGGCCCTCACCGCCGGGGGGCTCGGGGTCGCCCTCGATGCCGATGTCGCGCAGCGAGAGCAGCAGATCGACGAGGTACGCGGCCTGGCCGTGCACGGACCGGCAGTCGGAGCAGGCGCAGTAGTCGGGGGAGCCGAACAGTTCCTCCCAGTCGGGAATCTGGGCGGCGAGCGTGGCGGACGCCGTCGGCGAGGACAGCCAGGGCAGGTCGAAGTGGGCCGCGGTGCGCAGGTCGGCGACGAGGGTGGCCGCGGCCCCGTGCACCTGCGCGGCGCGGGCGTGGACGGCCCGCGCGCGCTCCTCGCCGAGGGCGTCCGCGAAGTGCCGCACGAAGGCGTCCCGGCCCGCCTTCGCCACCGCGTACGCCGAGTCGAAGCCGTGGTCGCGCAGGGCCTTCACCACGTCGTACCGCGGGCTGAGCACGGCGAGGCGCTGGAGGCCGGCCAGTTCCTCGCGCGCGGCCCCGTCGGTCACCGTGGCGGCGTCGACGCGCGTGGTGGTGAGGTCGAAGTCGGGGTGGTCGGCGAGGAAGGCCGCGGCCGGGGAGTCGGCGGTCTCGGCGGCGAGGCCGTGCGCGAGGTGGGCGGTGGGGTGGGCCTGGGCGACGAGCCCGGCCACGAGGTCGCCGTACGGTCCCTCGATCTCCTCGCCGAGTGCGAAGGCGCTCCGACAGCTCTGCGGCACGCCCGTCTCGGCGGCCAGCGCCGCCCAGTCCGCCCCGCTGAGGCGGGCCAGCTCGCCCGGGTGACCTAGCTCACCGGCGTCGAACCGGTCCAGCAGCGTCTTGACGAGGGGCACGTTGTTGCCGGTCGCCGAGCCTAGGCGGAGCGTGAGCCGCAGCCGGTCCGCCTCGGCGGCCGGCTGCGCGGCCCAGAAATCCGCCGCGTCCGGGCGGTCCAGGTAGGCCCGGTACACCTCGGCTCTGCGGTCCGCGTCCGGAACGGCGAGTGCGAACAGCTCGGCGACCGGGTCCGCCGGCGCGGGGTCGGGCGCGGCGACCGCGGCCACCTCCTGGTCCCGCAGCCCGTGCGCGAAGGCGTCGAGGTCGGCCGGGTCGGCCACGCCGGTCACCCCCGCGTCGGCGGCGGCGAGCAGCGCGGCGCGCAGACCGGCCGGCGAGGTGCGCGCCAGTGCGGTCAGTGCGGACGGCAGACCGAACCGGAGCAGCGCGTAGAAGTGCTCGGCGGGCAGTCCTGTGGTGGCGGCGTGCCGGGCGGCGGTGGCCGCGTAGCCGATCTGCGCCGTGTTGCGGCCTGTGGCCCGCGCCAGGAAGCCGAGGTCCTGCCGGTCGCCGCTCTGGGTGAGCTCGGCGAGCGCCGTGCCGTCGAGCAGCGGGGTGATCTCGGCCAGCAGCCGTTCGTACTCCGTGGTGCCGTCCGCGGGCAGCGTCAGGTCCACGCGCTCACGTGGTCCGGGGGCGGTGCGCAGCAGTTCCGCGGTCAGCTCGCCCCCGCCGGGGCGCGGCCGGCAGGCGCGGACGACGAGGTCCGCGGGGGTGTCCGGAGCCGGGCAGGAGAGGCGGTACGTGCCATCGGGGCCGGTGGTGACCTGTCCGGCCGGTGCCTCGGACCGCAGCCGCCGCCAGGCGACGGTCACCACGGCACCAGCGGCGGGCGATCCGTCGTGGCGGGTCACCGTGCCGGTGAGGGTGTGCGCTGCGGGCTGCTCTGGCTGGGTGGCGTTGGTGTGCGGGACGGACATGTGTCTTCTTTCCCATCGGTTCCGTCGGGAACGGGCGCTGCGTCGTACGGGTGGGCGGCTACCTCAGCCGCATATACCTGACGAGCACGCCGATTTCCGCGGCCAGTTCGGCCGCCTCCTCGAAGGCCCGTAGTTGCTCCGGGGTCTTCGGCTTGTCGGGCGTGGCCACGTCCAGGACCCGCGCGGTGGAGGCGTCGACACGGACTTTGGGAGCGCTGCCCACCAGTTCGCCGTTGACCGTGGCCAGGTTGCCGGCCGCGCCGACGACTCTGGTTCTGATGCGCCCGGGATTGGCGGTGTAGGAAGGACGGGTGAAGTCAAGGGACTTGGTCTGTCCGATCTCCTTGGCCGGGGCGTTCTCCCCGCCCGGGCCGTAGACGACGCGGTCGATGTCCTTGCGGTTGCCGTTCAGTTTCGTACCGGCGTGGACGTTCCGGGTCGCTTCCTCGACGTCCCGGCCCTGGACGTCGTTGCCCTGCCCCCAACGGATGAGCCGGCTCTGCGGGCCCACGGACTGGAAGCGCAGCTTCTCCCGCTGCACCCCGGCCATGGCGCCGAGCAGCGACCAGATCAGCTCGCCGGCCTGTGCCCTCGCCTTCGCCTGGTGTTGTGCCAGGAACGCGTCCTGGGCCTGGTCCGCCTCCTCCGCGGTCACGTCGCGGAGCAGCAGGGCGTTCCCGGTGCCGTCGTCGATCAACGCGCCGCCCGCGTTCCTGCCGACGGGGGCGAAGCCGGTCTCGCTGAAGACCCTGTCGAGTTCGCTGATGTCCTCGGCCGAGACCCCTGCTTCCGTCAGTCCTTGTGTGTCGATGTCGTAGGTGACGAGGTTCTTGGTGTGCTCGTGCCGGACGTAGAAGTCGCGGACGGTGTCGAGGGCCGCCATGTAGGTGCCCGGGTCCTTCGTGGCGTTCGTGGCGACGCTTGTGAGGAAGTCCGCGACGGGTTTGGACCGGGAGCGCGGGTTGAGGATGGTGTCCGGCCCGTTGGGCTTGGTGTCCTCGAGCCCGCTCGGGTCGACCATGACCGTGGGGCGATCGCTCGCGTACACATACCGGTTCGGCCCGTCGGCCAACCCCGCCGGATCCGGGCTCACCCACCGCCCCAGCCACGGCGCGTAGTACCGCGCCCCATGGTAGGTAAAGCCGGTCTCCTCGTCCCGCTCCTTCCCGGTGAAGCGATACCGTTTGCGGCCGGCCGCGCCGGTCTTCGCGTGGAAGGACGTCGTGCCGTACGGGTGGTACTCCTCGTAGGACAGCACCGCTCCGGCCTGGTCGATCTCCACGGCCGAGCTGCCCAGATGGTCGGCGAGCTGGTAGCGGACGACGGGCGTGGGCGCCGGCACCGGACGGCCGTCGCGGACCGTGACCGTCTCCAGCAGAGCCACCCGCCGGGTGCCGTCGGTGGCGTGCAGCGTCTCGCGTTCCTCCACCGTCTGCCCGCCCGCGACATGTACATAGCGTTCACATATCCCCAGGTAGGTTCGCGTCTGTGTCGTCCCGCCCTGCCGGACGGTGGCCCGCACCCGCCGGCCCGTGTGGTCGTACTGGTAGTACACGTGGCCGCCGCCCCCGAGGTCCGCGTGCGTGAGCCGGTTCTCCACGTCCCAGTCCAGTACGGCCAGATGCGGCATCGCCGTGATGTTGCCGTGGGCGTCGTGCGGGTAGCGGGCGCTGTATGTGCCCTCCGGGTCTCCGGGCAGGCTGTTGCCGAGCAGGCGGTTGCTGTCGGGTGCGGTGTCGTGTCGCCGGGTCCAGTTGCCGGTGCTCGCCCGGTGGGTCACCGTGCGGATGTTGCCGGCTTCGTCGTAGTCGTACGTCTGCGTGTACGGGCGCAGCGCGGAGCTGTCGTTGGCGTGCGGCAGCGGCGCGAACGGCGCGTCGGCCGGGCCCGGTTGGGCCGTCTGTCCGATGTGCTCGCGCCCGGTCGCCGACACCAGTCGGTACACCGGGTCATAGACATACGTCCGGCGCGCGCCGACGGCGGTGTTCCGGAAGAACACGGTGTCCTGGGACGGATCGTCGACGATGACGACATTGCCCACCGGGTCGTAGGCGTACGCGAGTCGCTGCCACGCCGTGCCGTCGGCCGCCGTGGTGTGTGCGGTGGCCAGCCGGAAGGTCTCCCGTTCGTACGCGAAGGCCGTGACCGCCCCGCAGCCCAGCTCGATCCGCGTCCGCCGGCCGCGTTCGTTGTAGTCGATGTCCCGCACGATGTCGGTCCATGTGCCGGAGCGCGCCTTCGCCTGCATCCGCTCCAGCAGACCGGCCGCGTTGTACGCCGGAGCGGTACGGCTGCCGTCCGGGCCGGTGATCAGAGTGGGCCGGTTGAGGGCGTCGTACGCGGTCGCTGAGCGGTGGCCGGCCGCCTCCAGGAGCGGGGCGGCGAGCGAGAGGGCCGCCGCGGGATCGGTCACTGGTGCCAGCCGGGCCCAGTCGGGCTCGGCCGTCGCGTCGGCCGGCAGCCGACGCTCGCCGGCCAGCGTGTTGCCCTTGAAGTCGACGGCCTCGGTGCGCACCGCCCCGGCGCCGTCGAAGACCAGGCAGAGACGGGTGAGGAGGTTACGCGCCCTGCCGTCGGCCAGGGCCTCACCGTAGTAGTAGCGCACTCGTGTCCGCTCGGTCCGCTCCCCCGGCGCGGCGGCGCTGGAGGCCAGCGGTCGCCGCAGCACGTCGTAGGACCACCACAGCAGGCTTCCCCGGCCGTCCCAGCCGCGCACCGGTTCGCCGGCCACGTCCACCAGGCTCCACCGCTCGCCCGCATCGGCGGCGGCGGTGTGCGCGGGATGGCCCAGCATGTCGAAGTCCTGGGCGAGGACGGTGACGCCGCGGGCGTCGACGACCGCGCGCTCGTGGCCCTGGATGTCGCGGAGCACCTCGGTGGTGAGGCGCTGCCCGGATCCGTTGTCCCGCACGGCGAGGTGCGGCCGGCCGAGGGTGTCGAAGCGGGTCTCGGTGGCCGTGTCCGCGTGCGCCAGTGTCTGCCGCGCGGCCCTGCCTTGCGGGTCGCTGTCGGGCAGCCCGGCCCGCTCGGCATACCAACGGCTGTCCCGCACTGTGTCGTTGCGGTCCCGGTCCTGCTGCTCCCACGCGTCGAAGACCACCTCGGACCGGGTGCCGTCGGGGAAGTCCGTGCCCACCAGCCGGCCCAGCGGGTCGTAGCGCAGGAGGGCGGTGACGCCGCGCCGGACCAGCTCGTCCTCGGTGTCGAAGCCGCTGTCGGGCGCGAAGTAGGGTTCGTACTGCTTGACAGGGTTGCCCTTGTTGTCCCAGACCGTGCGCCCGGTGCCGATCCAGCGCTCGGCGCTCTGCCCTCGCGCCGGCTCGGCCCGCACCTTGCTCAGCATGACGCGACCGGACCCGTCCAGGTAGCTCCAGGTGTCCTGCCAGGGCGAGCTGGGATCGCGGTGCCGCTCGCGGGCGCGCGTGTGGAACCGTACGGGCACCTGCCGCAGGTCGTATGCCACGGTGGCGGTCGGGTCGTCGCCGTCGGCGGCCTCCGCGGTGCCGGTGTCGAGCACGTCGCCGTCGGTACTGCCCTCCTTGCCCATGACGGCGGTCGCGACGACCATCCCGAGCGCGTCGAAGCGCACCGCGCTGCGGTTGCCGTTGGGGTCGGTCAGCAGCCACGGCCGCAGCACGCGGTAGTGCGGACGGGCCTCGACCGTGTTGCGGAGCGGGTCGTGGACCCGTACCGGCATCAGATGGTGAGGGTCGTACTCGGTCTCCCACTCGGCGTCGAACGGATCGACGTACAGCGTCGGCAGGTAGAACTCCCCGGCGTCGGGCACCTGCCGCGCGGACGGCGCCCACCACCCGGGCCCTTCCGCCCGCCGCACATACCCGGCCTCGCGCAGATCGGCGTCGGTGACCCGGTCGCCGTACAGGGCCGCCGTCTGGCCGGGTCCCAGGGCGAGCCGGTAGCTGCGCCAGGGCAGGGCGCGCAACCCGGTGACGCCGAGCGGAAGCTCATCGCTCAAGTCGTCGGACGTGTACGTGTTGAGGGTGCGGGCGACGAGCCGGCGCTGCGGTTCGAGGAGGGACAGCTCCTCGTGGTAGGGAACCTCGTGGCGGGCGGCCTGGGCCAGACCGGTGAGGAGGTGCTCCACGGCGAACGGCTCACCGGGGCCCTGGGGGGCCAAGCCCCCGATCTCGTAGTCACGGCTCTCGACGGGCACGCCGATCCGCCAACGGTCCGCGGCATCGGTCACATTGGCGACCGTCCGCTCCCCCACGGATATCCTCAACCGGCCCTGTTCCGCGTCGGCGGGTGACTTGCGCGGGTAGGCGATCCGCGCGGTGCGGAGCACGTTGCCCCACGCGTCGACGTCGAGGGTGAGTTCGTGGACGGTGCGCGGGTCGTCCACTTGGCGCTCGGTGTACACGGTCAGGCTCTCGCCCGGGTGGACGTACAGCACGGCATGGCGGGCCGTTCCCCGGCGTTGGACGAGGCGCAGCCGGGGGCTCGACTCGACGATGCGGTACGAGAGGTGCTCCTTCGGCGTGCCGTCCCGCGCGTAGGTCTCCGTGCGCAGCGGCTGTCCGCGCAGCGCCCGCGCGGCCTCGTGCTCCTCGGCCGGGGTGAGCCCGGCCGGCAATTGGGCACCCGGGAGCAGCGGCGGGCCGCCGTACTCGTCCGCGTACGGTGTCCCGAGCCGGTCCCGGCTAGGGCACCAGCCGAGGTGCTGCCATCGCTTGACCACGGCCGGCGGCTGATGGAGCTCGCCGGTGGAGGTGGTCAGGGCGTCGCGCTGCTCGACGTACCCGAAGCCGCGGAACTCGCGCTCGACGCCGTCGAAATAGCCGTGCCGGTAGCGGTAGGCGGCGTGCACGGCGGTGCCGGCGACGCTGTCGTGCGCGACGGTCGCGGCGATCACTTGGACGGGGAACGGCAGCCGGGTCAGCCAGGGGTCCCCGGCCGCCTCGTCGGCCAGGTAGAAGTCGGTGGAGGACGCGTACCGGACGGTGGTCCGCGCGCCCGTGCCGTTCTCCACGCGGTTCATCAGATGTGGCTTGCCGTCGGCCATCAGGTCGACGTACCGCACCTGGGGCTCGCCGTCGGGGCGGGGCTCGGGGACGACGAGGCAGGCTGTGCCCCGGCCCAGCACGTCGGCAACGGTGGTGGCGGAGACGTCGGGGTGGCGGACGCCGTCCAGGACTTCGGGCGGGCTGAAGGAGTTGCCCGCCTGGTTGAACCACAGCCGTACCGCGTCCGGCCCCAGGTACAGGATGTCGGTGGGGGCGCTGCCGTCGATGTCGGCGAGCCGGATCCGCCGCTGGTCGAAGCGGTCCGGGTGGTCGAACACGGGAGCGCCGGACATGGTGGTCTTCGGCCCGAAGCGCCCTCGGCCGAGATTCGGCCAGTACGCGATCTCGCCGTTGCCGATCCGCACCAGGTCGGTCAGCCCGTCGCCGGTCATGTCCGCGAGATGGACGCTCTGCTCGGCGTCCGCGAACAGCAGTCGCGGACCGCGTTCCTCATCGCTGCCCGCAGGGACCGTCTCGCTGTCGCCGAACCCGTCGGGGCCTTGGGACGGATACCAGGTCAGACCGTCGTCGGCGGTGACGAGGACATCGGCGAGGCCGTCACCGGTCAGATCGACGAACCGCAGATCGGCATCGTTCCAGTCGAGCGTCGGCAAGCGGCTGAAGGCCGCGAAGTCGGCCCAGCCACGCTCCGCTGTGCGCTCGTGGTAACCCGGGTGGGCACCGTCGAGGTCGGCGACGGCCGGGCGTCCGTCGCCGTCGAGGTCGAGCAGCTGCCGTCCGCCGGCTCCTGCGGGCAGCGGGTCGACGGCGCGCGGCGGTCCGAACCGCCCGCCGCCGAGATTGCGCCGGTAGTGCCAGGCGTCGCCTTGTTCGCAGAGGATGCCGGCGATCCCCTCGCCGTCGAGGTCGGCCCATCGGTAGGGCCCGTCGAGCCGGACGGCGCCGTCCTCGGAGGTCAGGGTTCCGGTCGTGCCGGAGACGGTGCGCTCCGTGTAGCCGAAGGTGAGGGCGGGCAGGTCGGCATGGTCATAGCCTCGGCCCCGTCGCGCGGGCACATAACCGCGATGGGTGAGGCGTACGAGCCTGGTGGCCGCGGGCTGCTCGTCGTGGCCGAGCAGCACAGCGTTCACGAGCTGGGGTGCGGGCCCGAGTTCGGGGATGCGGTGGAACATCAGTACCCGGCGGCAGAGCCGGTACGTACGGACTTCAAAGGCCGGTCGGCGGGTGGAGAACGGATCTCCGCGCACGGGCCACGGGCGGGCCTCGTCCGGCGTGGGCTCGTGTTCGTCGTGCTCGCCGTAGTCGAAGACGACTTCGCAGCAGAAGTCGGCGGCCACACCGGGCTCGACGTTTCCGTAGCGGACGCGCTTGAGATAGCGGTTGGCGACGTGCGAGCGGTTGCGTTCCTCGGGCGCCGTGGTGTCGACGCCGGCCCGGTCCTCGCTCTTGTACTCGTAGCGGGTGAGGTTCCCGCGGTCGTCGGACGTCTCCTGGAGCAGCCAACTGAACACGCGGTGCGCCGGGTCGGCGGGGTCGGCGATGCGCGCGTGGGGGTCGCGGCCGTACACGCCGATGACGTTGTCCGTCGAGGTGACGCGCCAGTGCAGCTCGCCGGTGGTGCGGTGCCGCCACTGCTCGACGCGCACGAACGCGCCCTCGGTACGGGGGCGGTAGGCGGTGATCTCGTAGGCGCCGTCGGACCGGGGCGGCGGCACGGCTGCGGGGACCAGGTCTTCGGCGCCCGACAGCTGGAAGACGTCTGTGTCCAGATAGCGCGGGAGCCCCTTGTCGGTCCCCCGCACGATGGACGGCACACCGAGCGACCAGCCAAGGCCCCAAGGTGAGTTGCCGGCCCCTGAGTCGTAACCGAGCGTCAGGTCGGGTTCGGCGCCACGCACGGATGTGAGGGGAAGCTGCACCGAGACGGTCGCGGTTCCGGTGACCGGATTGGCGGCGAACTTCTCCCCCATCCCGCGCAGGGCACCCCCGGCTGTGGGCAAGGACAGCGATGGCAGATCCCGGCCCGCCGACGAGGGTGTGTGCTCCGCCTGCCCGGAGGGCAGGCCGGAAGCGGCCTCGGGACCGTTCACGACGCCGGTCGAGTCGCCGGCCCTTCCTCCGCTACTGGAAGTGCGGTCATCGACTCTGCTGATTGCGGACAAGGCTCCCCCGCTTCCCCTGCGCTTGGCGCGGCCCCCGGTCAATCCTCGTCAGTGGCCGTCGAGAATGCGAGGGCGGATCCGCTCGGCGGGACGTATACCCGTCGAAAGAGTGAAGCCTGCCAACTCCCCTTGACAAGCCGCCTGTTGGGAAAACGACGCGGGTGAGGCGGGCGCCCCCTCCACCCTGAAACCCACCGTGTCCACCCTCCAGGAGCACTCTGGCCGGCGGTCCCGCCCTGCGGGTCAGCAGGAGTCCGCGCAGTGACTGGTTGTGCCTCGACATCGGATCGACGCGGCCGCCAGCCGCACGCCCACACCGCGGGCCGGATGCTCCGCGCGTCCCAGGCACCGGCGACCGTGTGCACCGGCTCGGTAGATCTCCAGATCGAGCGAGTCGGCGTGCATCGCGAGCACCATGCTCACGAGCCCGACGGCGTCGGGTGCGCCGACCGGATCAGCAGCCCCGTGCACCGCTGTGCACCGGCGGCAGCCGGCGGGCGGGTTGTCGGACGGACGTGAGGTACCCGGACCCGGACCCGGACCCCGACCCCGACCCCGACGAGATGACGTCGAACGAATCGGCGGTGCCACGCGGCACCGCCGATTGAGCAGCTCACCCAGCCGGGTACGGGTTGGCTCCGCCCCGGGCTCCGGGTCAGCGGTTGTGGAGCGCCTTCGCCATCGCGACCGATGACGGGGCGAGTGCGGTGCTGCCGTCCTCGATGTCCCACAGCTCGTTCTGCAGCAGCCGCCCCAGCGTCCAGCCGGCCGCCCGCGCGGGGTCCAGCCCGAGGACCTCGGTGAGCTGGTCGAAGCGGCGCCGCACCACACGCTGGGCGTCACCCCTGGCGACGACGTCGTCCCAGCGGCTGTCCAGGGCGGGCCACAGGTCGAAGCCGGGGTCCCCCGCGAGCGGTTCGGGGTCGATGGCGAGCCACGGCTCACGCTCCGCGGCGAGCACGTTGTCGTAGTGCAGGTCCCAGTGCAGCATCCGGTCGCCGGGCTCCTCGATCAGCTCGGCCACCGCCGACGCCCAGCCCCGCAGCAGCTGCCGGTCGGCCGGGTCGGTCAGGGCCGCGACCGCGCGCGGCACCCGCTCCAGCATGTCGGCGGCGATGTCCCCGAGACCGCGCAGGCCCTTCGGCGCGGGGACGGCGACCAGCCGCGCCAGCAGCTCGGCGAGGATGCCCGTGGCGACGTCGTCGTCGTCGAGCGAGGCCAGGGTGCGGGCCCCGTCCAGCCGCTCCAGCAGCATGATGCTGGAGCCGGGATCGTGGTCGAGCAGCCGTACCATGCCGGCGCCGTTCCATGTACGCAGGCCGGTGAGGGCGGCGGCGGTCTCCTCCCGGGGCAGCTGCAGCTTGAGGACGGCGCGCGTGCCGTCCTTGCGTAACACCGGCAGCACCAGTGAGGCTTCCCCGGCCCCGGCCGCGCCGTCACGCACCAGCTCCCACCGGTCCAGGAACGCCGCGGCCAGAGTCGGCAGCCCTGCGATCCAGGCCCTCCCCTCCTCGCCGAACCCCCTGGCGTACGACGCCGCCAGGTGTTCCGGGATCTCGATCGCTTCTGACGTGCCCATATCGCGAATCCTTCAACGGAAGTTGTGTTACCCGCCGCAAGCTACCCGACATCGGCGGGCGCCATCGCCGCCGGACACGGTGGTGCGGCCGCCATCGGGGGCCGACGCCGTCGCCGCCTTCACGAGGTCTCCTTCCCAGGGGAGTTGAGCGATGCCGGCAGCGTTTCCGGACCGCCGAACCGGAGGGCCGGTCAATGCGGCGCGGCGGGACAGGCGGTGCGCGCGTCGGTGAGGCGCGGCCACAGCCGCCCTGCTGACGTCGGTCACCGTGTCCTCCGCGGCCTTTCCGTCCGGACCGGCCCCGGAGACCTCCGCGGTGAACGAGCGAGGCCGTCCCGACTACGTCACCGACCGCTTGTGCAAGGGCCCGGGGAGTAGCGAGTCGGAACGCAAGTGATGCAAGTGCCGACACAGGGCGGGGATCGTCGGCCCCGCCGAGAAGCTCCGTTCGCGCGGGCAGGCACGCGCGCAGCTCTGCGAGGTGCTCATCGAGCGGGTCCGTGTGCCCTTCCTGACCAATTTCACCCCATCATGGTTCAGTTGACCGGGCGACGCTACCGTGCCTCCGTGCGCTGCGGACATACGACGGCCGCGCTCCGCTCGGTCCCCGGTACGCCAATCACCAACGAGTGGCCCGCGCATCAGCAGCATCGCGGCAACCCGGTCGGAGTGCCTCAGGCAGAACAGGGACGGAGTTCGTAGGAGGCGTGGCCACCTTTGCGCCCGGCCACACTACTCAGATGCGGACACATCGGCACGCCACCGGCGAACTCTTCCTCATCTTGGGGTGTTGCCAGGTCACGTGGCCCGCCGAGGGGGGAGGTGAGCCTCGCGTGACTCGCGTGAAGGTATGCCGTCCAGGCCGGTGCTCGCCGTTTGGCTCCCGTTCTCGCAGGTCGGCCTGTGGAAGGCCCGCGCAGGCAGGCGCGTGCGGGCAATGGCCTGAAGTGGTTTAACGTTCAACTGAATGGGTCATCCTGGGTAGGGAACCGGGCAGCCACCTGGCCGCCGACCCAATGTTCTGTCCCGACAGAGGAGATGATCCGATATGAGCCAAGCCCTCCCTCTTCGCCTCCACCACCACGCGTGGCTGACCGACGACCAGGAAACCAACCGGCGTTTCTACGAGGACGTACTCGGCCTGCCCCTGGTGGCCACGTGGACCGAGAGCGCCGTGATATCCGGTGCCGAGCGCGCCTACTGCCACACCTTCTACGGCCTGGCCGATGGCGGCGCCCTGGCCTTTTTCCAGTTCGCCGATCCCGAGGACCAGAAGGAGTTCAAGACTGATGTCGACTTCACCCCCTTTCGTCACATCGCCTTCAAGGTCGAGCAGGACACCCAAGAGGCCATGCGGAAGCGCATCGGCGAGGCCGGCTACACGGAGCCGGATACGTTCGTCACGGACCACGGATTCTGTGTTTCGCTGTACATCACGGACCCCAACGGGCTGATGCTCGAATTCACCGTCGACCACCCGGACGCGGAGAAGATCGACACCGAGCGGCGCGCGACGGCGCACGCCGAACTCGCCCGCTGGCTCGACGGCGACCACACCAGCAACAACCACTGGCGCTGACACTGCCGCGGACAGCCACGCCAACGCCAAGGACAGCGCCCGGCTTCGGACCTCCCCCCGTCCTCGTCCGGCGTGGCAGCGTGGCAGCACGGGCCGCAGAAAAGACATCCAGAGACGGTGGTTGTGCGTCTACTGGCCATCGCCATCGAGGAGGGACGGGGCCTGCCCTCCTCGATGGCGGCATCATGGCCGACGCCGCTTACCCGCTGGTGCTCGCCTGACGGTCCGGCCTCACTTCAGGTGCCGGTCGTAGAACCGGCCCGCGTCCTCCGCCTCGAACCAGGGGGTACCGGTATGCCCGCCCAGATTGGCGTGCAGCGTTTTCTCCTTGGTGCCGAAGGCGTCGAACAGGTCCAGGGCCCGCTGCCGGGGGTTGCCTTCGTCGTCCCACTGCAGCAGGAACAGCAGCGGAATGGTGACCTGCCGGGCCTCCTCGCGCTGGGCGCGGGGCACATAACCCCCGGCGAAGAAGCCGGCGGCCGCGATGCGCGGCTCGACCGCCGCAAGGCCGATGCCGACGGCTGTCCACCCCGAGTATCCGACCGGGCCGCCGATCTCGGGCAGCGGAAGGAGGGCGTCCAGGGTGGTCCGCCATTCCGGGACCGCCTTTTCGACCAGCGGGCCGACGACGGACTCGAAGTGCTCGTCGACCGGATCGCCGGCCTGCATCGCCCGGCGGAGGTCGGCGCGGGCCTGCTCGTCGGCGGCGGAGCGGGGCCGGTCACCGCACCCGGCGGCGTCGATGGTGGCCACCGCGTAGCCGTACGCCGCGGAGTGCCGGGCCCGGGCCACCAGCCGGGATTCCCTCTTGGGCAGGCCGTTGTTGTGGGCCATCAGGATCAGCGGGGCCGCCGGTGCGGCGGGACCGGCGGGTTCAGGCGTCCACAGGGTGCCAGGGATCTCGCCGAGAATGAATTCGCGTTCGAGGACGCCGTCGTCGAGGCGCTGTTCGGAAGTGAATCGCATGGTCGTGCCTTTCAGGAGTGCGCTTGAACGGCGCTCCCGGACGACCTATCGCCCGACCGTGACCCCGGAGGGGAGCACCCATGTCGATACTTCGTTCACGGGTACCACCTCCTCGTTCTCTCGCACGGCCTCCGGAAAAGTAGCAGTGGCCGCCGTGGTCCGCCAACGGGTTTTCGCGCCTAGAGTCTCGATCATGTACACGGTCACGCACAACTGGCAGTCCTTGCGCATCCGTTCGGTGTCCCGGACCCGGTGCCGACCCGAGCATTCGTCGGCATCTGGTCATCCGCGCACTGGGGGCCGTTGCAGAACGAGCTGGCCCTGCACGGGCACCGCTCGTACGCCGTCGATCTGTCCGGGCACGGCGACCGCGCCGACCACCCGGCCGCCTACTACCGGCAGCCGCAGGACCTGGACCGTCCTCGGCCGAAGGGGGAAACACCTGTGAGACCTTCCTTGCGCATCTCCATGACCGCCGCCCTGGCGGCCGCCCTCGCCTGTCTCGCCTGGCCCGCGGGGACGGCGGGGGCGGCGGGCGACGACCGGGTCCCGCGCACCGAACGCATCAGCGTGGCGCCCGACGGCACCGACGGCGACCACCACTCGGTGGATCCGACCGTCAGCGCGGACGGACGCGTCGTCGCCTTCATGTCGTCGGCGAACAATCTGGTGCCAGGAACGGACGTGCCCACCAGCGTCTTCTACCGGACGGCTCCCGGTACACCCCTCAAGCGTGTGGTGCTGCCTGGTGAGTCGACGATGTTGCCCCGGGTGTCCGATTCGGGGCGCCACCTGACGTTCACCTCGTACTCGGCCACGACCCAGCAGTACTCCGTCCACGTGATGGACCTGCGCACCGGGCGCGTCGAGCCCGTGGCGCCCGCGCTGGAGGGCGGCTACCGCGCGTACTACGGCGCCGCCCCGCTCAGTGCGGACGGACGGTACGTCGCCTTCGTGGCCAAGACCGCCGCCGACGAGGACGGGGTGTCCCACTGCCGCATCGTGCTCCGGGACCGCCGGACCCAGCAGCTGTGGCGGGCCGGCCCGCCCACGAACCGCGATTGCCAGGACATCTCCATGAGCGCCGACGGCCGCAAGGTGGCCTACCGGGTCGGCTACTCGGGACCGTCCGATGACGACAAAGCGGACATCATGGTGTACGACCGTGTGACCCGGAAGACCGTGCAGGCCGATGTCACCCACAACGGGGCACCGGCCGACAGGTCGGCGCTCTCTCCGGTGCTGAGCGCCGACGGCTCCAAGGTCGGCTTCGACTCCGTGGCCACGAACCTGGTCCCGGGCACCGACCCCAACGGGGACACCAGCACGTCCTGGAACGCCTTCGTCCGCGACCTGCGCACCGGCACACTTCAGCGGTACGACGGCCACTCCCCCACCGACGTCACCCTGGTGTCGGATCTGTCGGCGAACGGCTCGAAGCTGCTCCTCAACACGGCCGACGCGGACCGCGGGACGCTGGGGCTGATCCTGCGCGATCCGCGCACCGGCCACGAGGAGTTGCTCTCACCGGGACAGGACGGCAAGCCCGTCACCGTGGGCCGAGCGGCACTGAGCGCCGACGAGTCGACGGTCGTCCTCGACTCCTACCACCCGGGTCTGGTCCCCGACGACACCAACCTGATCGGAGATGTCTTCGTGCGCACCCTGCGCTGAGCCGCCGACGATCGTCAGGGCCTACGGTTCCAGAAGCCGAGGTTGTGTTCACGGTAGTAGTCGACGGGGCCGATCCGGTGCGGTGCCAGTGACTGTGTGTACGGTCGGCCGACGTGGCCCGGCCGGTAGGGCCGCCAGGCGGGCAGGCCGGCGCCGCGCGGTGTGCCGGTGCGGGCGAAAGCGGCCCAGTATCCGCTCATCGTGGCGGACAGGCGGCGCTGTGCCGGGGTGAACCGTGGCTCTGCCGTCTCGTCCTCGAACAGGTACGGGATGTCTCCCGCGTGGAAGGCGCCGAAGTCGAAGTCGCCGAGCAGCGGCAGGAACATCGGCGCGTCGCGGTCGGCGAACTCGTAGGCGTACACCGGGGTGTGTCGTGCCAGCGCCTCGTGCTGGTCCCGTGTGCCGCGTGCCCACATGCGGTCGGTGATCACCGTGGCCCACGCCAGCGCGGGAGACGGGTACGCGGCCGTGGGGTACTCGGCCCGCACCCGCTTCGCCGGCCGCTTGCCGAACGCGGTGCGCAGCGCCTGGCCGTAGTCGGCCTCGGTGAACCTTCTCCCCACCGCGTCGTACATCATCCCGACGAACGTGCGGTGTTCGTCCCGGGTCGCGCCCGACAGGACGGGCACGCGGTGGAAGCGTCCGGTGCGCAGGGCCGTCGGCGGCAGCTCGGGCAGGGTGGCGTTGCCGTATCCGAACGCCTGGAAGGCGTTCATGATGTGCGGCACCTTGAGGATCGTCTTCACGGGCAGGGCGCGCAGGCAGGCGAGCGTGCGCTCCGGGCGGCGGTTCCGGCAGCCGAGGGACGAGGTCATCTCGGTGGTGATGTCCTCCATCTCGCGCCCCGTCCGCCACACGTACCACGGGTATCCCGGTACACCCGGTCCCATCGCGCCGGCCGGCATGTCCATCACGGCCTCACCGCTCGCCATGACGGCGCGGTGGAACAGGCCCTTGGCGGCGGGCGACGTCAGGTGTCCGGCCACGGCGGACGCGCCGAACGACACACCGGCCACGGTGACGTTGCCGGGGTCGCCGCCGAAGGCGCGGGCGTTGTTCCTCACCCAGGTGAGGGCGGCCCGCTGGTCCTGGAGGCCGAAGGTGGCGGACCCTTGCAGACCCGGCAGGGCGAGGCCGCCGAAGACGCCGAGACGGTAGTTGACGGTGACGACCACCAGGCCCCGCTCGGCCAGGCGGCGTCCGTCGAAGAAGGCGCCCCCGCCCACGGAGCCGTCTCCGTGGATCCATACGAGCACGGGCGCGGCCCGCCGACGCCGGTCCGCGGCCGGCGGCGTCGTGACGTTCAGGGCCAGGCAGTCCTCCTCCGTGCTGGAGATCCGCGCGTACGGGGACGGCACCTGCGGGCACAGCGGCCCGGGCTTCGTGGCGTCCCTGACTCCCTTCCACGGTTGTACCGGGCGGGGCGGCGCCCAGCGGTGGCGCCCCTTGGGGGCGCCCGCGTAGGGGATGCCCTGGAAGATCCGGTGCGCGCCCGACCGGGCGCCGCGGACCAGGCCCGCGTCGGTGCGCACCGTCCCGTCGGTGGCGACACCGGCCGGTGTGCCGTGCCGGTCCTCGGTGACCGGTGCCGGACCGGGTCCCGCCGTGGCGGCGACCGGAGCGGATACCAGCACGGTGAACGTCAGGGCCGCGGCCGTCGCTGCGACGGCCGCCCGATGGGGATTTCTGCGATGGGTCACGACGGAAGCCTTCCTCGTGGACGCCTGTCCCCGCGCGCGGACGCACCGGAGACGACCTGATCGAGGCACGAGCCCGACCGGACGGGCCCTCGCCACGGGGCGGGCGCGTGATCGCGTCCGGCGGCCGCGCGTTCCGATCACGCGCCATACGGATACGACGACCCCCTCGCACCGGGCGAGGGGCCAGGCTGAAGGAGCCGGACATGGCACCCACCGCACCTGATTTCGGTCCTGACATCGACCCCTACGCGCCCTACGAACCGCAGCGCGACTGCGACCCCGCCGCCAAGCCCGGCCTGCTCGGCTTCCGCGACCTGGTGCTCGCCGCCTATCCCGGTACGACCAACATGGGCATCAGCAGGGCCTGCGGCAGCGGAGGCCAGAGCGAGCACAAGGAGGGCCGGGCCTGGGACTGGGGCGTGAACGTACAGGGTCAGGGGCAGCTGGCCGACGACCTGATCAACTGGCTGCACGCCACCGACCGGCACGGCAACCCGCACGCCCTCGCCCGCCGCTTCGGCATCATGTACATGATCTGGAACCGGCGCATCTGGATGGCCAATCGCCCGGACGCCGGCTGGCAGCCGTACCGGGGCGCCAACCCGCACACCAACCACATCCACTTCAGCTTCTCGTGGGCCGGCGCCCGCAAGGAGACCAGCTGGTGGAAAGGCCCGGTGGTGCCGGATCGGCGGCAGCGGTTGGCGGTGGGGATGTCCGCCGACGGCCGTGTGGAGGTGTTCCATGCGGCGGTCGACCAGATCTACCACACGTATCAGCATCAGCCGGGTGGTACGTGGTCGGGGTGGCGTGCCTTCGGTGGACCGGCGTCGGCGACGATCGCGTTGTCGGCCGCGCCGGACGGGCGGTTGGAGCTGTTCGCCATGAACGCGGACACGTTCGTCCATCGGTACCAGGCGAAGGTGTCCGGGGAGTGGGCTGACTGGTATGCGTTCGGTGGTGGTGGGGATCATCTGGCGGTGGGGCGCAACCATGACGGCCGGTTGGAGGTCTTCGCCTCCAACGCGGGCGGGGTGCACCATCGTTGGCACAACACGCCGGGTGGAACGTGGCACGACTGGCGACCGTTGGGGGGGTCCTGCGAGCGCACGTCTGGCTGTCGGATCCGCGTCGGACGGACGCATCGAGGTGTTCGCTCTGACCGATGACATCTTCCGTCATGCGTGTCAGACCGATCTGTCGGGGACCTGGCGGCAGTGGGTCGACTTCGGCCTGGGCGGTGAGCACCTGGCGGTGGCGAGGAACCGTGACGGACGGTTGGAGGCATTCGCCACCAACTCGGCCGGCGTGCACCACCGTTGGCAGAACCTGCCGGCCGGTGACTGGCATGACTGGCGACCGTTGGGTGGTCCGGCGGGTGCGCGTCTTGCCGTGGTGGAGTCGCACGACGAGCGCATTGAAGTGTTCGCCATGAACGACGACGTCCTCCAGCACAACTACCAGGTCGACGCTTCCGGTGCCTGGCGCACCTGGCAGGACTTCGGCGGCGGGGGCTACTTCATCCAGGCCCTGCGCAACCGCGACGGCCGGCTGGAGATCTTCGCGAACAACCCCCGCGGCGTCCACCACCGCTGGCAGCACCAGCCCGGCGGCACCTGGCACGACTGGCAACCGATGTGACCCGGCCGCGCACACCTGACCGACGGGGAAGCCGCAGCCGGCCACAGCCAGTCACAGCTTCCATCGAAGATCCCGCTCGGGGGTGTAGCGGCACATCGTGCCGGTGGAGAGAGTGCGGCGCAGGTGGGCCGCCAGCTCGGGATGCAGCTGGTCCAACTTGCGCAAAGTGTCGCGCATACGGGCGGTGACATTCTTGCGGGCGCGCTCGCGCGAGTCGCCCAGGCGGCGCGGACGGCCTCCGAGTCCCGCGTGGCGGCGCAGCTCCTCCAGCAGCTCGGCGCGCTCCTGGTCGTAGGCGGCCACGCGCCGGTCGTCCCCCTGTTCGGCCGCCCGGTCGATCTCCGCCTCCAGCCGCTCCAGGTGACGGCGGTACCGGCTGCGGGCCTCGGCGTCCAGCACCTCGTCGGCCCCCATGCCCTGCACGGTGGCGACGGTGTCGTCGTCCGGGTTCAGCAGCCGGACGGCCGCGATGTCCTGGCCGGGCAGGCCCAGCAGGCAGTGCACATCGCGCAGGCCTTTCGCGTCGGGCATGTGCACGGTGCGGCCCCCGTACGTCAGCCGCCACACCTCGCCGTCGCGGCGGAACTCGTACGCGTGGGACGAGCCGTCCTGGCCGGGCCGCGCGCCCAGGTGGTGTCCGCCCACATGCTCGACGCGGGCGAGCAGATGCGTCATGCCGAGCTCACGCGCCTGTGACGCCGCCTCGCTGAGCAGGGTGGCCACGTACCGCTCGTCGTCGGCGCCCCGCGCCGAGAGCGCGACGGCCAGTTCGAGACGGGCCCGCAGTGACCAGGGCGGTGCGTGCAACCGGTCGGCCGCCCGGTGTGCCTCGGTGAGATGCCGCACGGCGGAGTCCCACCGCTGCTGCGCGGCGTCGAGGATGCCCGTCCAGAGAGCAGCAGGGCCGCCGATGTCCCACCCGAAGAGGGAGACCAGCCACTGGCCGGTGTACGGGCCCAGCGCGGCGCGGGCGTTGTCGCACCAGGCCGGGTCGCCCGACGCGGCGGCAGCCTGGGCCTGGTAGCGCAGCCACAGCGGGGTGACGCTGCGATGGAGCACCGTGTCACCGCCGGCACCCGCCCCCGGCCGGGGGACGGGCACGCCTCGGCGTTCGCCGGCTTCCAGGTCGGTCAGGGCCTCGACGAGGTCGACGTACGGGTGCTGTTGGGCCCGCAGCGCAACCAGCAGCTGCCTCGCCTCGGTGAACCTGCCCCGCAGTACGAGCAGGGTCCAGCGGTGGTGGGAGACGAAGTAGCGGTAGTAGTTGGCGCCTTGGGTGTTCATGGACTCCGAGACGTCGAGCAGCTCTGTCGCCTCGGCGAACCTGCCGGTCAGGGCGTGGACGATGCTGCGGTCGATCACGGTGTGCAGTCGCAGGCGGGCCGAGCCGTCGGCGGCGCCCAGGGCCACCATGGTGTGGAAGTCCTCCATGAACCGCGGGTCGCCCGATTCGAGCGCGGCGACCCAGCGCATGGACATCGCCACATGCTCCGTCCACCGGTCGCCGCGGCGCCGGGACACCGCGACAAGCTCTGCCGCCAGAGCCCGCCGGTCGCCCACCGCCCGCGGTCCCGACTCCGACTGGAGTCGCGCCCACAGCCCGATGTGCAATGTGTCGTCATCGCCCGCCGCGCGGGCCCCGGCGACCACCGCGGCCGCCACCTGCCGGGCCAGGGAGGTCTGCGACAGCGACGAATCGTCGGAGACGGCGCGCTGTTGGTCGTACGCCCAGCGCAGGACGCGTGGCTTGAGAAGCGCGGTGTCGCCCCGCCCGTCGGAGCCGTACAGAGTCAGCGCGGTCCGCCCCAGCAGCAGCGGATCGCCCAGCCCCCTCGCCAGGACGGCCGCGTCGGCGAACACCCGCCAGGAACGCTCGTGTTCACCGGTCATCTGGAGCGCCGTCCCGAAGTGGAGCCCGACCAGAACCCGGCGCGCCGGGGCCGCGTCACCGAGGCGGTCCACAGCGCGCTCGTAGTGACCCGCCGCCTCCTCGTGCGCCATGCGGCTCTCCGCATGCCGTGCCGCGGACAGCAGCAGATCCACGGCCTCGTCGCGGTCCAGCTCCTCGAAGGCGAAATGGGCATGGCGGGCCAGCTCCACCGGAAGAGTCGCGTCCCGCGCGGCCGCCGTACTCCGCAGCGCGCATACGGCGGCCGCGTGCAGTCGGCGTACGAGCTGCGCGTCCAGGCCGCCGTACAGCGTCTCTCGTACGAGGTCATGTTTGAAGAGCGTCTCCTCGGAGCGCTCGTGTGCCACCAGCTGGGCGTCCGCGGCCTGGGCCAGCCACCGGCGCACCTCCTGGGGTGAGGCGCCCATGACGCTCGCCAGTGTGTCGGTGCGGAACCGCCGTCCCAGTACGGACGCCGCACCCAGGCAGTCCGCCACGGCGCCGTCCAGCAGGTGCAGCCTCTGCCGGAGAGAGGCGTACAGACCCGGTGACATCCCGCTCACTTCGTGACCGCCCGCCCACAGGCGCGCTGTCTCCTGCACGAAGAAGGGGTTGCCTCCCGTCCGGCGCAGCACCTCGGCCACGAGTTCGCCGTCCGGTGCGCTCCCCGCCGTACGGCGCATCAGCTCGGCGACGTCGGCGGCTTCCAGCCCTGTCAGCGTGAGCGTCGTGGCCCGGGTCACCAGCGATCGAAGCCGGTCACGCAGAGGGTGGTCCGGCCGCTCGACCTCCACGAGCCTGCATGTCGCCACGATCAGCACCCGCTCCAGCGACACATGCTGGGCCGCGAACTCCAGGAGGGCGACCGACGCCGTGTCGGCCCAGTGCGCGTCCTCCAGCACGACCAGCACCGGCCGGTGCTGCGCGGCGGTGACCAGCATGGTCGTGACCGCGTCGAACAGCTCGAACTGACCTACCTCCTCCGCCTTGCCCCCGCCGCCCAGCAGCACCTGCCGCACCACACCGGCAGCCTCCGACGCGGCCTCCCACGCCTCTGCCCGCAAGGACCTGCGCAGACCCCGTATGACCTGCGTCCAGGGCCAGTAGCCGGGGGTGCCGTCGGCGCCCCAGCACGACCCGCGCAGCACGGCCATGCCGCCGCGCCCCGCCTCATGGACCGCGCGACCGGTGAGAGTCGTCTTGCCGATGCCGGCCTCGCCGGCGATCAGCAGCAGACCGCCGTGGCCCTCACTCGCCCGCTCCAACCGAGCACGCACCGAGCGCAGGGAATCGTCCCGCCCGAGCAACGCCTGCCCGGCTCCGTCCTCGGGGTCCTCGGGCGATGGCACGGTCACGGCTGCCCCCGGCCCCGGCAGGCGTCTTCGGTACAGGTCATGCCCTCACCACATCCCGCAGAACAACGTAGGGAAGCGTAGGGCTTGTTCGAAAACCGGATCAACTTGCCGCCATTGACGGGTCGGCCCACTCAGACCATTATTCCATTAAATGTTTAATGGAATCGAGAGAGGCGCTTGGTGCACATGCCCCCTGCCGACATCACCGGGGTCGGCGACCCCTTGAACGCCACCGCGCTCGAGGCCCGCGGCCTGGGCAAGCGCTACGGACGCGGCTGGGCGCTGCGCGACTGCTCCTTCCGGCTGCCCGCCGGGCGGATCTGCGGTCTCGTCGGCCCCAACGGCGCCGGAAAGAGCACCCTGTTGGGGCTCGCGACCCGCCTGGTGACCCCTACCGAGGGCGAACTGCGTGTCTTCGGCGTGCCGGTGGACGATCCGGCCGCGATGCCCCGGTACGCGTTCCTCTCTCAGGACAAGCCGCTGTTCAAGCGGTTCACCGTGGCCGAGACGCTGCGGATGGGCGCGACCTCAACCCCGGCTGGGACATGGCCGTGGCGGAGCGGATCGTACGTGCGGGGCCGGTGCCCATGGACGCCAAGGTCGGCACGCTCTCCGGCGGGCAGCGCACCCGCGTCGCGTTCGCCCTCGCCTTCGGCTGCTGTCTCGGCGTCTTCCTGGGCGCACCGCTGATCGCGGGCGACCAGGAGCACGGAACCGCGCAGCTGGTCACCACCCAGTCGGTGCCGCGCCGCCGCTGGCTGGCGGCGAAGCTGATCGGCTGCCTCTCGGTCGTGCTCGTGTCCACGGCGGTGCTCGGCGCGCTGTTCACCTGGTGGTGGGAGCCGTACCGCGAAGTCCTGCCCGCGGACTGGATGCAGGGCGAGGTGTTCGACGCCACGGGTCCGATGCCGACGGCGCTCTCCCTCTTCCTCACCACCTGCGGCATCGCGATCGGCATGCTGATGCGCCGGGCTCTTCCGGCGATGACGGCCACCTTCGTCTTCTCCGTGGCCGTCGAGCTGGCCTGGGGGCAGCTCCGCGTGCATCTGGCCACTCCGCGCCTGTTCACCTACCCGCTGAACGGGGATGCCCCGGCCTTCCTCGACCAGGCGGTCGAGTCCGACCGGTGGATCGGCGGCGCGGACGGACAGCTCTTCGGATGGGGCACCTGCGCCGAGCAGACCGAGCGGGCCTCCGGCGCCTGCATCAAGCAGAACGGCATCGTCAACAACGTCGTGGAGTACTTCGGTTACGACCAGATGCCCGGCATGCAGTGGACCGGCGCCGCCCTGCTGCTCGGCGGCACCGCCGTCGTGGCCGTCTTCATCCTGTGGTGGGCGACGCGGCGGCCCCTCTAGAGCGAGCGGAGACAGCAGGTACGTAAGGTGTCGGCAGACGAGCAGAGAGTGGGGACAGTGGTCGAATTCCGTATCGACCGGCGCAGCGGCGTGGCCACGTATCTGCAGATCGTGCGGCAGGTCGAACAGGCCCTGCGCATGGGCGCCTTGGTGGAGGGCGACCGGCTGCCCACCGCGGCCCAGGTAGCGGCGGCGACCAAGGTCAATCCGAACACGACGCTCAAGGCGTACCGCGAGCTGGAGCGCGCCGGGCTCGCCGAGGTCCGCCAAGGAGCCGGCACGTTCATCACCCGCTCCCTCGCCCGTCCCCAGGCCGGGCCGGACTCACCGCTGCAGACCGGACTGACGGAATGGATGCGTCAGGCGCGGTCGGCGGGGCTCACCGGCCAGGACGTGACGGCACTGTTCGAGGCGGTCCACGCGGCGGTGTTCGAGACCGCCGCGCAAGACTGACGGCACCCGGCCCGAGGCTCGCTCGGGTGCCACTCGGGGTCTGGGTTCACGCTGCTCGCCAGCCTCGCCCTGAGGGCCGTGGAGCTGGGGGACGGCGCCTTCTGGCCCAGAGCAGCAGGACCACCGAGCACACGGCGGCGAACGCGCACCACGTGGAGATGTACTCCTGGCGCCACAGCGCCACGGACACCACGGCCCCGGCGGCGACCAGCACGCCGAACAGGACGAGGCCGCGGTCGCCGGACAGAAGGAGGGAGCCGATGGTGGCGAGCAGGTAGCCGGCGATGATCAGCTCCGGTCGCGGCAGACCGAGGGAGTAACCGACCGTGTGACCACGGATCTCGGCCGTCACGGTGCGGGTCGCCAGTACGTACGCGAGCGCCGCCGCCGTCGCGGCCCCCGCGGCGAGTGGGATCAGCAGACGGCGGCGGGCGCTCGGCGGCGCCGCGCACAGCACACCCACCGGAACCCACAGTGCGAGCAGCGGGAGCGCGATCGTGGCCCAGGCGACGGTGGCGGGCCCCGTGCCGCCGTCGTTGCGCCAGACCGCGGACTCGATGATCTGGTGGGCGCCGAGGAGGAGCGGAAGCGCGGCCAGCGGCAGGTCACGGGGGTGCCGGGCCGCGAGGATCACACTGGCGACCCCCACGGCGGCGATGCCCGTGCCCGCCACGAGATCGGCCGTCGCGCTCCAGCACATGGCGCAACGCTACGGCCGACTCGGCGCGGGGGCGCGTCCGGCGGGCCTTCGGGGGTACGCCGGGTCTCTCCTGCCAGCCCGATTTCCGTACCCTGGCGGCATGCGTATGCGTCCTACTCTGAGCTGGACTCCCACCGAGGACCTGCCGCCGGGTACGACCGATCCGGGGCCGGTCGTCGATGTCCTGGGCGCCGGTGGTGTGCTGGTGCTCAGCGGCGCGGGCATCTCCACGGAGTCGGGCATTCCTGACTACCGGGGCGAGGGCGGAAGCCTGAGTCGGCACACCCCGATGACCTACCAGGAGTTCACCGCCGACCATGAGGCCCGGCGTCGGTACTGGGCGCGCGGTCACCTCGGCTGGCGCACCTTCGGCCGGGCCCGGCCCAATGCCGGGCACCGGGCCGTGGCCGCGTTCGCGCGGCACGGCCTGCTCGCCGGTGTGATCACCCAGAACGTCGACGGCCTCCACCAGGCCGCGGGCAGCGGGGACGCCGTGGAACTCCACGGAAGCCTGGGCCGGGTCGTCTGCCTGTCCTGCGGCACCTTCAGCCCGCGCCGTGAGCTGGCTCAGCGGCTGGAGGAGGCCAATCCGGGCTATGCGCCGGTGGCCGCCGGCATCAACCCGGACGGCGACGCGGACCTCACCGACGAACAGGTCGGAGGCTTCCGCGTGCTGCCCTGCACGGTCTGCGGCGGCATCCTCAAGCCGGACGTGGTGTTCTTCGGCGAGACGGTTCCGCCGGAGCGGGTCGAGCGCTGCCGCGAATCGGTCCGTGAGGCGGCTTCGCTCCTGGTCCTCGGCTCCTCGCTGACGGTGATGTCCGGGCTGCGGTTCGTCCGCCAGGCGGCCGAGGCCGGCAAGCCAGTGGTGATCGTCAACCGGGATGCCACCCGGGGCGACCGTTACGCCGTCACACGGGTCGCGCTGCCGCTGGGACCGGCGCTCACCTCCGTGGCCGACCGGCTGGGCATCGCCGTCGAGGGAGAGGCCGAGGACACCGGGCGCCCGACGTGACCTGACCCGACCTGACCTGACCTGACCTGACCTGACCTGATACAGCGTCCCCGCATCCGCCTCGCGGCTTCGGCGTACGAATGTGGGCACTCGCCGGGCGGGACGTGGCGAGTGCGTGCCCCCCCGCTCTTCCCCTGTCGCGGAGCTTCGGATCAGATGACGCCCTGGGCGGACATCGCGTCCGCCACCCGCTCGAAGCCGGCGATGTTCGCACCCGTCACATAGTCCCCCGGGGCGCCATAGCGTTCGGCGGTCTCGTGGCACGTGCTGTGGATGTCGTTCATGATGCGCGTCAGTTCCTCCTCGACACGCTCCGCCGACCACGACGTACGAGCGTGGTTCTGAGCCATCTCCAACGCGCTGACCGCGACGCCGCCCGCGTTGGCCGCCTTGCCGGGCCCGAAAGAGACGCCCGCCTGCTGGAACAGGCGTACGGCGTCGGGGGTCGTCGGCATGTTGGCGCCCTCGGAGACCACCTTCACACCGTTGCGGATCAGAGCGGTGGCGTCGCCGCCGTCCAGCTCGTTCTGCGTGGCCGACGGCAGCGCGATGTCGGCCGGCACCTCCCAGACGCGCCTGCCCGGCACGAAGCGCGCCGAGCCACCGCGGCGCCGGGCGTAGGTGTCCACCCGGGCGCGTTCGACCTCCTTGACCTGCTTGAGGAGGTCCAGGTCGATGCCCTTCTCGTCGACCACATAGCCGGAGGAATCCGAACAGGTCACGGCGTTGGCGCCCAGCGCGGCCAGCTTCTGAATGGTGTAGATGGCGACGTTCCCGGAGCCGGAGACGACCGCCGTCCGCCCGTCGAGGGCCTCGCCGCGCTCGCGCAGCATCGCCGCCGTGAAGAGGACGTTGCCGTATCCGGTCGCCTCCGGACGGATCAGGGAGCCGCCCCAGTTCCGGCCCTTGCCGGTGAGGACGCCCGCCTCCCAGCGGTTGGTGATGCGCCGGTACTGGCCGAACAGGTAGCCGATCTCCCGGCCGCCGACGCCGATGTCACCCGCGGGCACGTCCGTGTGCTCGCCGATGTGCCGGTACAGCTCCGTCATGAACGACTGGCAGAAGCGCATGACTTCCGTATCGCTGCGGCCGCGCGGGTCGAAGTCGCTGCCGCCCTTGCCGCCGCCGATACCGAGGCCCGTCAGCGCGTTCTTGAAGATCTGCTCGAAGCCCAGGAACTTGATGACGCCGAGGTTCACCGACGGGTGGAAGCGCAGGCCGCCCTTGTACGGGCCGAGCGCGCTGTTGAACTCCACCCGAAAGCCGCGGTTGACCCGCACCCGGCCGTGGTCGTCCTGCCACGGCACCCGGAAGACGATCTGCCGCTCCGGTTCGCACAGTCGCTCGATCAGTCCGGCTTCGGCGTACTCGGGGCGAGCCGCGATGACCGGCGCCAGTGTCTCAAGGACCTCGCGGGCGGCCTGGTGGAACTCCGGCTGGGCCGGGTTGCGGTGCTCGATCTCAGTGAGCAGCTGCGAGAGCGCCGGCAGCGCCGCTGTCTTCGTATCGGGTCGCGTGGTCAAGGGGGCCCTTTCTGGCACGGCTGGCACGGCTGACACCGGTGATCCGGTATGGGGCGCCGCTCAAGCATTACGCGCATGTAAACACAGTGACCAGCCCTCGGGTCCAGAGAGTGACCACTATGCGAGACCCGGCTGCCCCGCATGGCTGCCCCTCATGGCTGCCCCTCATGGCTGTCCAGAAAGCACGGGTGCTCTCTTCTCGCGGCGCGCCTTACCATGTCCCGGTACCCGAGACCTGACGTGCCGTTACCAACCGTGAAGAAGTGAGGGATTGGTGGACGCGGGGGACACTCGAGCCGACGTCACCGTGTCGGGGAACGAGCGCGGCGCGACCGGACGCCCGGCGCATCAGCTGAGGGCCACCGCGATCGGCGCGGTGGCCGTCCTGCTGTGGGCGGCGCTGGCGCTGGTCACCACGCTGACCGGGCGCATTCCGCCGTTCCAGCTCACCGCGATGGCGTTCACGGTCGGCGGGATCATCGGGCTGCCCCGGGCGATCCGCGGCGGCGCGGCAATCGCCCGAGGGCTGCCCGGCGGCGCCTGGGCGCTCGGTATCGGCGGCCTGTTCGGCTACCACTTCTTCTACTTCGTGGCCCTGCGCAACGCGCCCGCCGTGGACGCCGGCCTCATCGCCTACCTGTGGCCGCTGCTGATCGTCGTGTTCTCCGCCCTGCTGCCCGGCGAGCGGCTGCGCTGGTGGCACACCGCGGGCGCGCTGCTCGGACTCGGCGGCACCTTCGTCCTGGTCATCGGCGGCCAAGGTCTACAGCTCCGCGGTGAGTACCTGCTCGGATATGTGGCGGCCGTCGTCTGCGCGCTGGTGTGGTCGACGTACTCGGTGGCCAACCGCCGCTACCCGCAGGTCTCCACGGACATGGTCGCGTTCTTCTGCCTGGCCACGGCGGCGCTCGCGGCCGTCTGCCATCTGCTGTTCGAAACCACCGTCCGGCCCGACGGCTGGCAGTGGCTCGCCGTGCTCGCCCTGGGCCTCGGCCCGGTCGGCGGCGCCTTCTACGTCTGGGACCACGGCACCAAGCACGGCGACATCCAGCTCCTCGGCACCTTCTCGTACTTCGCCCCGCTGCTCTCCACCGCGCTGCTCGTCGTGACCGGGCGGGCCGACGCGAGCTGGCCCGTCGCCGTCGCCGGCGTGCTGATCGCCGGGGGCGCCGCGCTGGCCTCGGTGGACGCCCTGCGAGCGGCGCGCCGCCGGGACTGAGCCGGGCCCCGCCGCCGCGCGGGGGCTGGGCCCGGCCGGGTCAGGCGTCCACCGGCCAGGTCCCGCGGCGGACCATTTCCACCACCTTGTCGGCACCGTTGGCCCGCACAAGGAGTTCCAGACGCATCCGCTCGATGTCCTCGGCGGTCCACTGGTCGGTGGCCATGGTCGCCTTCTCGTGCGACCAGCCGTTGTCGTAGTTGCGTACGACGTAGTCCTTCTGGAAGTCCCACATCTTCGTGCCGGGCAGCGGGGTGACGATGAAGGGGTTCGCGTACGCCATGCCGTGGTCCATGAGCGTGACCGCGTAGTCGATGGTCTTCTCGATCTGCTCCAGCGACTCGATGTACGGCTTGGCCCCGGGCCGCTCGGGCGGGTTGACGAAGCCGAGCATGAAACCGCCGGTGACCTGGATGCCGTACTCGGTGAACATCTCCACGATCTCGCCGGTCGCCTGCTGGAAGGAGTTGAGCCGGGGTTTGCCCGACTCGACCAGGCTGTCCTCGTTGGCGCTCTCCACCGCGAGGTAGACGCTGTAACAGCCGCCGTCGGCCATGGCCTTGATCAGGGCCCGGCAGGTGAGCCCGCCCCGCATCGCCGCGAGAATGTTGCGGAAGTTGGGGTTGCGCCGCTCGCTCTCGTCCATGGTGTCCGCGAACTCGGTGCCCAGGTGCAGCAGGACGAGGTTGAACAGGCTCAGGCCGCCCTCCTCGACCCACGGCAGGTCGTGCTTTCGCAGGAGCTTGAAGATCTCCATCGCGTACAGCGGGTCGTGCATCAGGTGGTCGTCCTCGATGAGGACCTCGGTCACGCCCTGCTTGCGTATCTCGGTGAGGTGCAGATCGAACCAGTCGGTTCCAAGGGCCCGCCAGGGGCCGTTCACCATCGGGATGTAGCAGAAGTCGCAGCCGACGTTGCAGCCGATGGTCGAGAAGATCTGCGCCCAGGAGCCGTGGTCGCGCACCCGCTTGCCCGACGAGTGGTAGCCCTGCTCGTACTGGCGCATGTCCAGCATCCCGAAGTCGGGCAGCGGCATCATGCCGAGGCGCTGGTCAAGTCCTTGCCGCTTGGGCAGGATCCGCATGTACGGCGATGTGGCGGTCGTCCGCACCACGGCCCCGTCCGCCCGCCGGTAGGCGAGGCCGGGCACGGCGTCGATGTCGCCGCCCTCCTCGGTCAGCGCCCGCAGGAGAGCGGTGAAGGTCTGGTCGGCCTCGTTGATGACCACGTGATCGAAGGGCGAGTCCGGCACGGCGTACTTCCAGTCGCCACTGGGGTGGGCGCCGCCGGTGACGGTCACGATCCCCGGGTCGATGTCCTTGACCAGGTCGGCGAGGGCGCGCGCGTTGCCCCACTGGACGGTGTAGATGCACTGGACGCCGACGACGTCCGGCTCGAACTCCTCGATCAGCGCACGCAGTTGCGAATCGTCCAGTCCATAGCGCTCCAGGCTGCCGCCGCCCCCGAGGTCGACGAGCCGACGCTCCTGCTCCCAGCCGGCGAAGGGCGAGTCGACGATGCGTACGTCGAATCCGGAAAGGCGGGCGTTCGCCGCGATGCGCAGCAGACCGATCGGGGTGCCCGCCCGCTTCATGACCTCGAAGGTGTCCAGGCCGAGCGTCCGGAAGCTGCTCCCTTGCGGGGAGGGCTCCACGACCCGGGTGTACGAGGGTACGAGGAGCAGCACACGCGGCGCCTCCCCGCGGGCCCGCCGCCGGGCGCCGGACCGCGACGTACGCAGGGAAGGGGTGCCCAGGTGCCGCAGCGGTGGGCGCTGTGGAGCACTGGAGAACTTGACGGAGGGGCTTTCTATGAGCACGGGCGCATGCGGAACAGTTCGTGTCATGGGAGCTCCATCTGACCGATCCTCCGATCCGAACGGAGAATGCGTTCAGATCGTGACCTCCCTCACACCGTGAGGACAGCGTTCCGCGGGAAATGGCGTGAACTGCGACTTGATGGCTGTGTGCAGCTAATTCAGTGCCTCTGACGCCGTATGCGGTGCCGGGGTGGACGTGGTCGATCGTCGCGCCGGAGCGGTCGGCGGCGGATGCTCCAGGCGGTCACCGTGTGAACCGTGAACCACACAGGGCCCGAGAGATGCCAGATGGCGTCGATGAGATTCAGCAGGACCGCCAGTGAGAACGTGGCCCTTGCCCTGTTCTTCGCTGCGGCGATCTTGGACGCGGCGTGGGTCTCCTCGTAGCGGAGAGACGCGATCCCCGGGCCTCCGCCGTGAAGTGGCACCGCGTTCGTGTGCCGCTCGGCCCGATCTCGCTGGAACCACTTCATCGGCCGGCCCCCTCACGGCATTGGTGCGCAGTATCTCATTCGCGGCTCTCGGCCAGGAGTGCCGCTCGGCGGACCGAATCGGCAGAGGCGGCCAGCAGCGGCAGGCGAACGGCCGGGCTGGGGATGCGGTTCTGAGCGTGGAGGACTCCCTTGATCACCGTCGGGTTCGGTTCGATGAGAAGGGCGGCGGACAGCCGGGCCAGCTCGGCTCCGAGGCTGCGGGCGGCCGTGGCGGAGCCGCGTCGCCACAGCGCGATCATTTCGGCGTAGTCGGCGGTGCGGACATTGGCCGACGCGACGATTCCGCCGTGGGCGCCCGCCGCGACGAGCGGTGAGAGGACGATGTCGTCACCGCCCAGCATGGCGAAGCCGGGCAGGGGCGAGTCGAGCAACTCCATGGTGGTCGCGTCGATCGCGCCGGTCGCGTGCTTGATGCCGACGACCCCCGGCAGGCGGCCCAGCGCGGCGATCGTGTCGGCGCCGAGAGTCTGCCCGGTGCGGTAGGGAATGTCGTACACGATCAAGGGGAGGCCGCCGTGCTCGGCCAGCGCGGTGAAATGCGCCAGGGTCCCCGCTGCTCCGGGGCGGATGTACGGCGGCGCGGGAACCAGCGCGGCGGCGACGTCACCCTTGGCCGCCAGCTGTCGCAGCGACGTGATGGCGGCGGCGGTGTCGTTGGTGCCGACCCCCACGATGAGCGGTGCCCCGTGTGCCCGGCAGGCGGCCGAGCAGACGCGCACCACCGTGTCTCTCTCCTCCACCGTCAACGTGGCGGTTTCGGCGGTCGTACCGAGGGCGACGAGCCCGGAGGCGCCGGTCGACAGCGCCTCGTCGGCGACTCGGGTCAGTGCGTCGGGAGCCAGGCGCAGATCGTCGGTGAACGGAGTCACCAGAGGGACGTACAGGCCGTTGAAGAGCGGTTCGGGGTTCATGCTCCAACCCTGACCCACACCCACCCGGTAGTTCCATTTCTGATTTCTGCCTTCACACCTAAGCTGAACTTATGCTCGATGTCCGTCGTCTTCATCTGCTCCGCGAACTGGACCGGCGGGGCACCATCGCCGCCGTGGCCGAAGCGCTGACCTTCACCGCGTCCGCCGTCTCCCAGCAGCTCGGGGTGCTGGAGAGGGAGGCGGGCGTGCCCCTGCTGGAGCGCAGCGGCAGGCGCGTGATCCTCACGCCCGCGGGCCGCTCCCTCGTCGCGCACGCCGACGCGGTGCTGAACCGCCTCGAACAGGCGGTCGCCGAGCTGGCCGGCGCACGGGACGGCGTCGGCGGGCCGCTGCGTATCGGTACGTTCCCCTCCGGCGGCCACACCATCGTTCCCGCCGCGCTGGCCGAACTGGCGCGCGGGCACCCCGCGTTGGAACCGATGGTGCGGGAGATCGACTCCGCGCGCGTCTCCGACGGCCTGCGCGCCGGTGAGCTGGACGTGGCCCTCGTCCATGACTACGACTTCGTGCCCGCCACCCCGGATACGACCGTGGACGAGGTGCCCCTGCTCGAAGAGCCGATGTACCTCGTCACCCATGCCATGAGCGAGGACACGGGCGAGGCGGGCACGGACGCGAGCGCGAGCACAACCGCGACCGCGGCCGCGAACTCCGGCCACGGTGACACGCTGGCAGCGCTGCTCGGGCCCTTCGCCGAGGTTCCGTGGATCACCGCGCGGGACGGCACGACCGGTCACGCGATGGCCGTACGCGCCTGCCAGGCCGCCGGGTTCCAGCCCAGGATCCGCCACCAGGTCAACGACTTCCGCACCGTGCTGGCTCTGGTCGCCGCCGGACAAGGGGCCGGGTTCGTACCGGAGATGGCCGCCGTGCCGAGCCCCTCGGGCGTGGTGCTCACGAAGCTGCCGTTGTTCCGTCGCTCGAAGGTCGCGTTCCGTGCGGGTGGCGGTGCCCATCCGGCGATCGCCGCTTTTGTGGCGGCGGCGGCGACGGCGGTCGATCGCATGGCGAGTTCAGGAGGCCGGGTCGGAAGCTTTGAGTGAACCGGCCGACCGCCGGGAACCTGTCTGCCTGGGCCTCACATATCGGTGCCCGGCTGACGTCCGAACACGTCTGAATACGTCCGAATAAGTCCCCATACATCCGAACGAGAAGGCGATTTCCCGCGATGGCCGATGACGCATACCTGTTCCTCCTTCCTGACCGGCACCCTCGACGGGGAGCGGCCCTCGCCGCCGTCGGCCCCCTCGAATGCACGGAAACCCCTGCCGTGCACGGCTGGTTGCAGGCCCACGAGGTCTCCGCGTCCTCGGAACAGGTCAGGATCCTGCCCGCCGAGGCGGAGACGCTCATCCCGGAGGACGCCGAGCGGCTGCCGGTGCCGTTGAGCGAGGAGGAAGCGCTGAAGGTCCAGCAGGAATGCGCGCCTCAGGCGGTCACGGACATGGAGAGCGAACTGCTCGAATTCCGGGAGACGACCCAGGACTGGGAGGCTCTCGTGCATCGGGCCCTGACCGCGGGGATACCCGTGCGGCGCATCGCCCGGCTGACCGGCCTAGACCCACAGGAAATCGGCCGCCTGACCGGCTGACCGGCCGACTGGCTGACCCGCTGACCGGCGCGCTGCCCCTCGTCCTGGCGAGCGAGGCACCACGTCCCACCACAGTCGCCAGGTGCGCGGCGGGTGGTCAGTCCTCGCCTGTCCGGTGTTCGGTCGGGCTGACGCCGCGGACCCTCTTGAACGCGGCGCTCAGAGCGAAGGCGCTGGAGAAGCCGACGCGTCCCGCGACGGCGCCGACCGTCGCGCCGGGTTCGCGCAGCGGCTCGGCGGCCTTGGCGATCCCGCGCTCGCGCAGATAGGTCATGGAGGGCTGGCCGACCAGGGCGGTGAAGCGTCGGGCCAGGGCCGCGCGGGACACCCCGGTCTTCGCCGCCAGGGTCTCGACCGTCCACGGACGGGCCGGGTCGGCGTCGAGCAGCCGCAGCGCCTGTCCGACCACGGGGTCAATGTGCGCGCGGTACCACGTGGGTGCTTCGGCGCCGGGGCGGGTGAACCAGGCGCGCAGGGCGGTGATGAGCATGAGGTCCAGCATCCGGTCCAGGAGGATCTGCCGGCCCGGGGCCGGGCGAGCGGGGGCAGCGCGGCAAGGCATGAGCAACGAGACGATTCTGGTGACCGGCGCCACCGGCAAGACCGGGCGCCGGGTGATGAGGCGTACGAGCTAAGCGGCCCGCGGCTGATGTCGTTCGCCGACGCCAGCGCGCCTACGGCATGCCCGAGGAGTGGGTACAACTGGCCATCGGCCTGTACGTCGATGTCCGCTCCGGCGCCCTGAACACGCTCACCGGCGACGTGGAGAAGGCGTTGGGCCGCCCGCCCCGGGATTTCACCGACTACGCCCGCACCGCCGCCGCACAGGGAGCCTGGTGAGCCTGAAGGCACTTCGGCTTGACGTTTGGTGTGTCACTCGGGGCGGCTGAAGCGGTGGGTGGCCCACAGGAGGGCTGTTGCGCCAATGGTCAGGAGGAGGGCGGCTTCGAGGAGCAGCGGGAGTTGCCAGTCGCCCCATGTGATGCCGCCGGTGGCTGCCTTGTCCGGTAGCCGTAGGGCGATGCAGCGGCGGAGCAGGTCCACTCCGTAGGCCAGTGGATTGGCACCGGCCAGTGCGTGGATCCAGCCGGGCATGCTCTGCAGCGGGAAGAAGGCGCCGGAGAGGAACAGCAGCGGCATCATCACCAGGCCGAGCAGCATGTGGAATGTTTCGGCACTGCGCAGGCTCACGGCCAGAGCCAGGGCCAGGGCGGTGAGGGTGAAGGAGGCCAGGATCATGCCGGCGAGGAGCAGCACCAGCAGGAGTGGGTCGAAGGGCAGGCCGACGGCCCCGGCCAGGCCGAGCAGTACGGCGCCCTGCGCCGTGGCGACCAGGGTGCCGCCGGTGCAGCTCCCCAGGAGCAGCGTGGAGCGGCTGACCGGGGCCATCAGGAGTTCGCGCAGGTAGCCTCTTTCCCGGTCGGCCATCAGGCGGACGCCGACGGTGATGGCCGGCATCTGCACCGTCATCATCAACATTCCAGGGAAGAGGTACGCCTGGTAGCCGACGCCTAGAGAGGCGCTGGGGATGAGGGCGGCGAGTCCGCCTCCCAGGATCAGCAGGTAGAGCGCGGGGTGGAGCAGCATCAGTGCCGTCTGGGTGCGCTGTCCGGCCAGGCGCAGCAGGTCGCGGTAGACCAGGGCGTGGATCGCGCGCAGTTCGTGCCGCAGGGCGGCCGGCCGTTCGCTGCCGGAGATGTCCGAGGTCTCCTGGGTGAGGGCGGTCATCGGCCGCCGCCGACTTCTGCCGCCATGCCGCACGAGGCCGGGGCGGTCGGTCCCTGGCCGGGGTGGGTGACGTGGAGGCTGCGTCCGGTGTGGTGGAAGAAGACGTCGTCGAGCGTGGGTGGGGTGGCGGACGCAGCGTGCACGGCGATGCCGTGGCCTTCCAGTGCCGCGCACAGGCGTGGAATGAAGGCGCTGCCGTCGGGCGCCCGCAGGCAGATACCGTTCGCGTCCACGGTGATGACGCGGTCCGACGGCGCCATCCGGCGTACCACCTGTTGTGCCGTCCTGTCGTCGCTGGTGTGCACCATCACCTGGTCGTCTCCGATGGCGGTCTTGAGAGCGAAGGGCGCGCCCTGTGCCACCAGGCGTCCGCGGTCGATGATGGCGATGCGGTCGCAGTTCTCCGCCTCGTCCAGATAGTGGGTGGTGACGAAGAGCGTGCTGCCATGCTGGTCGCGCAGTGCGCGCAGGTGCTGCCAGACCTGGGCGCGGGCGTGGGGGTCGAGTCCGGTGGTCGGTTCGTCCAGGAACAGCACTCGGGGGGCGTGCAGCAGTCCGCGGGCGATTTCCAGGCGGCGTCGCATGCCGCCTGACAGAGTGCGTACCGGGCAGTGCCGCCGGTCGGTCAGACCGACCATCTCCAGTACCTCGGTGGCGCGTCGGCGGGCGTAGCGGCGGCGCAGCCCGTAGAGGCGGGCGTGGATGTGGAGGTTCTGGTCGGCTGTCAGGTCCGGGTCCAGGGCGCTGTGCTGGAAGAGCATGCCGATCTGCCGCCGTACCTGGCGGGGGTGGGTGAGGACGTCCGCGCCTGCCACCGTGGCGTGTCCGGTGGTGGGGCGGGCCAGGGTACACAGCAGGGCGATGGTGGTGGACTTCCCGGCGCCGTTGGGGCCGAGGAAGGCGAAGGTTTCGCCCTGTGGCACGTCCAGGTCCAGGTCGCGTACGGCGTGGGTGATGGTGCCATGAGGGCCCGGGTAGCTCTTGCCCAGCCCGCGAGTGCGGATGGCGTACGCGGGCTCAGGTGGGTGGTGTGCGGTGTGCGGCCTGGTGGTGGGGGCTGTCATGAGGACTGCTCGGGTGCGACGGCCGTCACCGGCGTGCAGCTGCCTGTGGTCGGGTCCGGTCCGGCCCAGCGGTGGCCCGCCACCATCGCGGTGATGGGGGCTGGGGCGGCGGCCTGGCTCGTCTGCCGGTCGGTGCCGGTGCGCCGGCTGAGCGGGGCCGTTTTCTCGGCGGTCGCAGTGGTGTCGATGCGCGGGCGCGGGGCCATGGGGCTCATGTCGTTCCGTCAGCCTTCCAGGTCGTGGGGTACGCGAGTCATCCCGCCGGCGCGCAGGGTGGCCGCTCGCAGAGCAGTGGGCGTCAGCGCGGTCGTGGAGTCGGTGGTCGGATGACACGGCCGGGATGCCTTGTGTGGAGGCGGTGACTGGCTGTTGGGAGGTGGCAGCACCGCTTGCGGTGCGCGTGCGGAGCGAAGCCGCGGACGGCCGCGTCCGAGACGGCCGTCGCACCGGTCGGCGGCTGTTGGCGACAGCCGCCGACCGGACGGTCGCACCAGCAGAGCCACCTAGCAGGTGACGCCGATGCAGATGGTGTTCAGAAGGGTCAGAATGCCGGCGCATCCGCAGGTGGCGGCGAACGGCGTTCCGTCGATGTCGACAGGGTCGGTCTCTGGGAGGGCGTGGAGCCGGGCCAGCAGTTCGATGTCCTGGTTTTCCATGGGTTTCTCCTTCTTTGTGCGGGGCGGCGGCAGAGGTACTGCCGCTCAGGCCGGCGACTGGACCATCCAGTGCCGGGGTTCGGCGTGGCGGAGCCGGAGAAGGAAGGCCAGAATTCCGGCGGATCCGTCGCTCCAGCTGGTGGACACGTCCCCGTACTCGTTGGGGAAGACCACGTGGCCGTGGCGGTGGGCTCGCTCGGCGAGGATGAGGCGGGCCAGGTCTTCGGCCATGGCGCGGTAGGCGGGCTCCTCTGTGGCCGCGGCCATGTCGAGGAGGAAGTCGCCGTTGCCCGCCAGTCCGTGGCACTGGGTGAGGGCGGCGCGGGAGGCGTGTTCGGTCACCGCGTGCGTAGCGCGGTGGGCGAGGTCATGGAACCGGTCGTCGCCGGTGACCTGCCACAGCTGGATGAGGAAGGTGCCGATGCCCGCGGCGCCGTGGCACCAGTACGGAGCCGTGGGGGCGTCCGTGGGCTGGGCGGTCCAGTGGGCTGACGCGCCGGTGAGTACCGCGTGGGCCACCAGTTGCTCGCCGGCCTCCACGGCCAGCTCCATGTGCCTGGGACGCTGCGAGACGAGCGCGGCGGCGAGGAGGAAACAGCCGATGCCGGCCGTTCCGTGGGCGAAGCCGAGGTAGCGTTTGCCGGCCGACGGGGACACGGCTTCGGCGGGAACCGCCCAGCTGACGCCGGATCGGTCATGCTGGGCGGCGGCGATCAGCCGATCGGCGGCGTCGACGGCCAGTTCGGCGAAGCGCGGGTCACCGGTGCGGTGCCACAGGTGGAGGGCGGCGAGTCCGCTGCCCGCGGTGCCGTGGGTGATGTCGTGGCTGGCCGTCGACTGTTGCGGTGCCAGGGCCATGCCAAGCGCGTGGTCGGTGAGCCGGTGGTCCTCGACGGCACGTCCGGCGTCGTACAGGGCCCAGGCCGTTCCACGACCTCCGAAATGCAGGCCGGGGCGCGTCGAGTCGGTGTCGGTGCGGCGTGCGATCCAATGGCCCGCTGTGGAGATCAGCTCGGGCAGACGGGGATCGCCTGTGCGTTCGAAGTACCGTGTCAGTACGGCCAGGACTCCGGCCGCGCCCTGCTGCACGGTGCAGGGGTCGCTCTCCCCGGCCGCAGTGGACACGGGCCACAGCCGTCGATCACTCCCCGGGGTCATCGAGTCGATGAGGTGGTCGACAAGCGGGGCCACCTGATCGTGAGGCTCGTCGTCCCGTGCCGGGCGGGTGGCGGCGCCGTATGCCAGTCGCGCCGGGATGGCCTGGCGGAGAGCCTCGCGAGCCCTGGGCGGGTCCCAGCGCTCGGCGGGATCGTCCTTCATCAGCGCGAGGACCATGTCCGCCAGGCCGTGCGGCAGGCGCAGCGGTCCGACGCAGGCGGTCAGCCAGGCGGCGAGCCGCTGTTCCGCGGCCCTGGTGGCAGGCTCCTCGGGCAGCAGGTTCGGCACCTTCCCGGTCAGGACGAAGCACGCGGTGGCGCCGAGGCTGTAGTAGTCGGCCGTCGGCGATACAGGTGCGTCGGTCAGCCGTTCGGGCGCACTGAACCCCGGGGTCCCCAGTCGGGTCGGCAGAGGAGAGTCGTCCTCCAGGACGGCGAGTTCCAGGTCGATCAGGCGCAGTTCGCCGTCCGGGCGGACCATGACGTTGCCGGGCGTGAAGTCCCTGAGGACGCAGCCGTGGGCGTGAGCCGCCGCGACCAGGTCCACCAGGCGTCCGACCATGGCCAGTGCGTCGGCGCGGTAGCGCTCGCCTCCGACATCGCGTAAGCGCTCGACGACCCAGGTGCGCAGGGCGATACCGGGGACCTGCTCCTGGGCCAGGAACAGGTGGCCGCCGTGTTCGAAAAGCGCCAGCGGCTTCGGAGCCAGCCCCAGGCCCTTGAGCCTCTCCAGCGTCCGGGCCTCGGTGCGCAGCCAGTCACGGACATCGCGGCCGCAGGCGTCGGCCTCCACGTGCGGCCGTGCCTCCTTGATCACTACAGAGGCGCCCGTGCGGACGTCAGCGCCCCGATAGACGCCGCCCTTGTTCGTGTGCCGGATCGCCTCCCGCACCGCGAAGCGGCCGCCGATCACCACCGGACCGCTTGCCGCATCCCCGGTACTCGGCGGGACGGGCACCGCGGCGGGAAACGGGCAGACCGCCCAAGAGGGCGGAGAATACTGGCCGGTGCGTTTGTCCTCCACGGGATTGCCGTCAGGGTCCTCGATGAACCACACCAGCAGGCCGTTGTCCGCCAGGCGCCGTCGGCCGACGAATGAGCCGTACCGGTAATGCACCAGGCTGTGTTCGGCGTAGGGCTGGTCGGACAGGATCCGAGGGCCGGTCAGCCCCGCCGTGGCCCCGTGCAACTCCTGGGCGAGCCTGGCGGCGTCGGCGTCGGAGCGCGGGTAAACGGTGATGAACTTGCCCGAGCTTCCCCGGGGCGTGGCGCGGGAATTGAGCGCGCCCACCTGGTCGATCGACCGGGCGAACTTGAACGCCGAGTCCTCCCGCAGCAGCACGTCCAGAGCTTTTGCCAGGACCGTCGGCGCGGAGGCGACCGTTGCCGACAGGTGCAGCTTCCAGCCCTGCTCGCGCCGTGGCCCCGTCGCCGGCGCGACGTGGCACCACATCTTGTCCGTGTCGACCCTCCAGCGGCCGCCTGTTCCTGCGGCGTGCAGCGCTTGGTCGAGGAGGCCCTGTAGTTCGGCTTCGGTGACGTGACTCGTCATGCGTGTCCCCTCTCAACGGCGAGAACCGCTGACGGGGACGTGCCCGACGGCAAGGACATTCCAACCACACCAGGTCGGATTCATCCCATCCGGTAAGCGTATAGCCACGTACTCGCACCCTGGGGAGCGCGCGCCCGGCGCAGGAAGAGGGCCTCTCGCGGAGGGCGTTGACGACCGCGCGCTCCAGGACCGCCGACTGCCTGAGCAGGGTGCCCTTCTTACCCATGGTGGTGTCCCGGGGCGTCCTGGGCCCGGTCCCGACCCGGTCCTCGGCCGGGGTGTCGCGCGAACGCTGATCACGGGTGATCTCGGTGGTGAGCCGCCGGAGCAGGACGTCGGGGTCGGTGGGCAGCGACGCCAGCCATATGTACGTCGGCCTGTTGAGGCCAGCCGACCAGCCGACGGGGGTCTCGCCGTCCGGGACCCCGGCCGTGATCGGGCCGTACGAGCCGTCCTCGTGGATCAGGCCGACATCGATCACCGGCCCCGCCTTCTGCGACATCCAGACCTCACGCTCGCTGGGCTTGGGTCGGCAACAGCCGGGCCAGTTCCTCGTGTTCGGCCCGCGTGGGGCCGGAGATGCGGTCACGATTTCACGCCGGCACGGGGTCGCGTCATCGCGACGCACGGCGGTTCACTACGCCTGCCCGCCCTGCTCGCCCTGCTCGCCCTGCCCCGTCTGCTCGTCCTCCTCGCCCCCATCCGTACGCCTGCCCTCGCCCGCACTCTCGCCGGTCGCGGCCCCCGCCGTTCCCGCGGGGGCCGCAGCGCGCGTGTTGACGTACGTGGTCAGCCGCCGTACCTGCCGTTCCAGGTTCTTGACGCGGTCCACGATGTCCTCGGGAAGATTCGGCATCACAGGGCCTCCAGGCCTTCGAGGAAGAGTTCCGCCGTCTCCGCGCGGCCCCGCTCCGGGGCGGTGACCTTGACTCCGATGACGCGGTACGACGCGTCCAGGCCCTCGCTGAACCACACGTCGTGGATGCGCAGCCGGACGGTCGTCCCGAGGAGTGAGGGCGTGGTGTCCGCGTCGAGGCGGACACGGACGGCGGGGATCACGACCGGCCCGCCGAGCGCGGCGAGTTCGGTGCGGGCCAGTGCGTCCAGGGCCGCCTTGTCGGTGACGTTGCTGTGGTCGGACGTGGTGTCCAGGCGCGGGAAACCGGCGCCGATGAGAGCGTGCGCCACGTGTTCGTCCGAGATGACGGGGCGCTCCGCGCCTTCGGGTGTGCCCCCGCGGGCCCGCGCGGTGGTGCCGCCGCGGGTCGCGTCCCGGGGGAAGGAGTACGTGAGGATGTCACCCGGCAGGTCCAGGACCGTGGTGCCCTCTCCGACCTGGATGCGCGGGACGCCGAACAGCAGCCGTTTGGCGCGCTGGCCGGTCGACGGGTCGCGGTGGACGCTCACGAGATACTCGAAGCCCGGTTCCATGGCGGCCAGTTGCGAGATCGCCTCCTCCACCAGCGTCTCGTCGCCGTCCAGGTACGTCACCGTGCGCCGGGTGCCCGGCGGCGCGGGCGCGAAGCCGACGCCGATGTCACCGCCGGGCACCGACTGGATGTGCTCCCAGAGGCCTCGTACGATGGTCAGGTCGTCGGTGTCCGTGTACGTGAGGCGCCGCCGGATGTGGCGCCGGCCCGCGTACGAGTCGAAGGTGGCGGCCTGGAGGGCGACGGTGACCATGCCCTGCTCGTCCATGGCCGGGGTGAGCGTCCACACGATGCCGCCCCAGCACACCTGGTCGCCGCGTTCGAGGTAGACGGCGGTACGGCCCTCCACGAGCTCCCTGACGCGCCGGGCCATCCGCCGGTTGGGCACCGGCAGGGTGGCGCTGAGGGAGCCCGGCTTGCCGATGTAGTCGTCGAACTCCAGGCCCTGCAGCGGAAGGACGTCGATGGGGGCGTTGGTGCGCAGGTCGGCGAAGACGGCGAGGTAGGGGCTGTCCATCGGGGTCAGACCACCGGGTCGACGCGGACGAAGAGGTTGTCGAAGGAGGCTTCGTTACCTGCGGTACCCGATCTGAAGGCGGCGATGGCGGTGTACGAGGTGCCCGCGGTGAGCGGGCCGAGCGGGAAGTTGCTGCACGTGGAGGCCGAACCGGCCCCGTTGTGGGAGGCCGCCCGGTCGTCGGTGGCGCTGAGCAGGGGGGTGCCGCCCGCCGCGGGACGCACGTTCACCGACATGAACGCCTCTTTTCCGCCCGCGCCCCACATATGGGCGCCGATGGCGATGTGCACCCAGCCCGACGCCGGTGCGACGAAGGTGAGGCCGAAGGGGTTGGAGACGACGTCGGTGAGGGTCTCGGTGTAGGCCGCGGAGGTGGTGAAGCCACGGTCGGGGGTGTGCTTGAGCATGGCGTTCGGTGTGTACAGCAGCCACCGGGCGCCGTCCCAGCGCTCCAGGCGTCCGTTGACGTCCCGGTACTCGCCGACGTAACTGCCCCGCGCGCCATGGCCGCCCCCGGCGGGCAGGATGCCGCCGAGCGCGGCGGTGTAGCGGCGCCGGTCGGCGACCGCCGTCGCCCAGGTGATGCCCCGCGCGGCCGAGGCGCCCGCACCGACCGACACCTCGTACAGCAGCTCGGCGTTCTTCGGCAGCACGGGCGGCACCGGCGCGCTCGCCGGGGTGCCCTGGACGATCTCCAGGACGGCCTCGTAGCGGCCCGAGGCGTCGTAGTCCGCGTCGTACACCCGCACCACGAGCGCGTCGATGCGCGGCAGCGTCGCGTGGCCGTCGGCGAAGAGGAGCTGCGCGTCGGCGTCCACGGTGACCGGGTAGCCGCCCTGCGCGGCCGCGGAGGCACCGGGCACCCACAGCCTGCCGGGGGACAGCCGGGCCTGCATGCTGGTGGCCGCGGTGCCGGTCAGCTGGAGTCCGCCCACGGCGCAGCCACCACGGGCGGTCAGCGGCCCGGAGGAGGCCATTCCGAGGCTCATGGCGAGCCGGGTGTCCTCCCGGGTCTGTCCGGTGGGCAGATGCCATGCGGAACGTGTCGTCATGGAACTCTCCAAGATCGCCGGTCGATGGGTCGGTCGCTCACCACTCGGCCGAGCGCCAGGTGACGGTGGCCGACGCCTGCTCCACGGTGCCGGACTCGGCCCGGAAGGACAGCCGGGAGGCACCGGGGGCCAGGGTGAACAATTCCTCGGGGACACTGCCGACGACCGCGGTGTGGCGGCGTGACGCGGTCCCGTTGAGCACCACGGAGCCTTCGGCCGTGTCGACCTCCAGCACATCGCCGAGCGACAGGGACAGGCGGTACTCCAGCCAGGTGCCGTCGTCGTGGTTGGCCAGGCGCGGGCCGACACACGGCCCGGTGAAGGTGATCAGCGGATGAGTGGGGGCGCTGCCCGTGTTCTCCACCGTCACCTCGCCGATGGCGCCCGGGGTCCCCCAGTTCAACGGCCAGGTCAGCGGCCAGGTCAGGCCCGGCTCCCGGCGCGGCAGTCCGATCGTGGCGCGGCGCGCGACGCTCTCGTAGCGCCGCGGGTCCATGGCCTTCCACTGGAGCGTCGCCTTCGCGAGCCGGCTCGCGAGGAACTGGCGGTCCGTGGGCACCACGCGCTGGGTGACCCGCGCCTTGACGGCCAGCGTCTCGCCGTACAGGCGCACCGCGAGCCACTCCTCCTCGTCCCGTACCGCGGTGGCCGAGCGCAGCGCGCGCAGGGCGGCGAGGGCCGCTTCGGGGCCGCCGTCCGGGTCGGGCGCGAGCCACAGCTGTGCGGTGACGGTGCGGGGCTGCGCCCACTGGGTGCCCGGCCAGCCGCCGTGTCCCGCTGGGCGGTTGGCGTCCGACGACTCCAGGCCCGGCAACTCCTCCCAGCCGGTGAGGCCCTCGGCGGCGACCCAGTGGACGGTGTCGGGGCCGAGCAGCAGATCCGCCCACTGCACCTGCCCGTCCTTGTTGATCAGCGCCCCGGGCTCGGCGGCGGCGACATCCGCCGCGCCGGTGCCGTGCCTCATCCCCGCGGTCATCCGCTCACCACCCCACCCTCGGCCTTCATCAGGGCGTCAGCCCCTGGCCTTCATCAGGAACATCAGGTCCTCCGCGGTCTGCCGGGCGCTGCCGCCGCGCGCCTCGTAGTAGTTCTCGATCACCACACCGCCGCCGCGCTGCTGCGGCCCCAGCGCGCGGACCGGCCCCGCGCCCGGCCGCGCGCCTCGCGCGAGCAGCGCCTCCAGCCTGTTCAGCGGCAGCACGGCCTCGGCCTGCCCCGCCTCGCCGAGCAGGGCGAGCGTGCCACCGGTGCGCGGCAGCACGATGCCGCCCTGTGCGAGGGTGGGGATCGTCGGGAGGTTGACGCCGAAGGACTTGCCTCCGACGCCCGGCACCCAGCCCGGGATGGTCACCTTCACCTTGTTGAGCGCCCGGATCGCCGAGTTGACCAGGCCGATCACCGCGTTGATGGGCCCCTTCACGGCGCTCAGCACGCTGTTGAAGACGCCCTTGGTGAAGTTCGCCAGGCCGTTCCAGGCCCGGTGCAGACCGTCGCGTACGGCACGGAACGCGGCCGGGATGCGCTCCCGGAGGAAGTTCAGCGCCGGTCTGATCACCGCCAGGATCGCGCGGATCACGGTCGTGATGATGGTCTTGTAGATCGTGAAGTACGTCTTGACGACGGTCCAGATCACCTTCAGAACGACCTGGAAGGCGACCTTGATGCCGTTCCAGGTGGCCTGTACGACCTGCCGGGCCACCCGCATCGTCGTACCGATCACCTGCCCGATGATCCGGAACGCCGTCCGCACGATGCGCTGTACGGTCTTGGACTGCATCGCCATGTCGATGAGCTTGGTGATCAGCGGGAGCAGCAGCGCCATGATCGCGCCGAAGATGTTCGCCTTCATGGCGGTGTTCAGGCCCCGTTGGGCGGTGGTGACACCCTGGAGGCCCGTCTTCATCCGCCCCATGAGCCCGCCGCCGCGCGTGGCCGACTTCCCTGCGCCGTCCATGGCCCGGTCGGCCTGCCGGGCGCTGCGGGCCGCGGCGTCCGCCTGCGTCTTGACTCCGCGGAAGGAACTGGCCGTGCGGTCGAGACCACCCTTGATCCGGCCGACGGCCCGGTCCGCCTGCTGCACGGCCGCACGCAGCTTGCCGACCCCGGACTCGGCCTGCCCCGCGTTGGTCCGCAGACCGCGGAAACCGGAGGCTGAGCGGTTGAGGGCTTGTACGAGTGACATGGGGTGCCTCCTGCGGGCTTATGGGGCCGTCATCCGAGGGAGCGGACGAGGCTGTTGATGCGAGCCTCGAGGCGGTTGATCTGGGCGGCCGTCTCGGTGAAGGTTCCCGTGTTGGCCAGGCTGGCCCGCTGGGGCGGCGGGGTGCCGGTGGCCCTGGCCCTCAGGGCGTCCAGGCGTCGGTGCGCCCTCTTGGCTTCGCCGCGTGCCATGTTGGCGATCTCGAAGGCACGGCCGAGTGCCCTGCGGGTATCCGTGATGGACGCCTTGAGATCATCGGGCCGCAAGCCGGCCGCCCGGTCCCGCTGCTCCTGCAGCCCCTTCTGCAGGTGCTCGAGCAGGTTGAAGTCGAAGCTGGCCAGCTTGACGCTGCTGGTCACCGCCGCGAACTCCTTCTTCATCGCGGTGACTTCGGTGACCGATGCGACCGCGTCGACCTTCGCCAGGCCGCGCTCCAGCTTCAAGGTGAACGTCTGGTGCTCCGACTCCAGTTTCTTCAGCCGGTCATCCACGCCTGCCATACGGTTCTCCGTTGCTGGTCGAAAGTCTTTCATCCGAAACAGGGACTTTCGGTCGAACTGGGGGCCGTCAGCCGAAGAAGCGGGCCAGTTCGGCGGGCCCCGGCGCGTCGGTCGGGGGTGGGGCGGAACCGGCGGGGGCGCCCTCGTTCGCCCCCGGCCGGGGCACCGGCTGCGGCGCCTCCGGGGCCGCCTCGTCCTCGTCGCGGTTGACGGAGGCGAACATCCAGTTGGCGATGGCCAGGTGGTCGACCACCGCGGCGAGCAGGTGGTCGGTCAGCGACCACTCCGCCGCCTCCCCGTCGTGCGCCGACCGGAACGCGCTGTCCCGCGGCAAGTGCCGGACCAGCACAGCGAGCCGCCGCGAGGACAGCTCACCGCGGTGCCAGCCGAGCAGGTCGACGCCGTAGTGGCGCAGCAGGTCCGCCTCCAGCGCCTCGGCGTGCTCCTCCACGAGCGCGCCGAGGCTCAGCCTTCCCCCACGCTCAGCCCTGTCGCCTCGCCGTAGGCGTTCAGGACGGCGGCCACGTCCTGGACGCTGACGTCGTACTCGGCGAACCGCTTGTACTGCTCGTCGCCCATCAGCAGGGCAAGGAGCCCGTCCAGGTCGTTGTCGTCCAGGGCGGCGAGGGCCTGGGCGGAGCGGCGCGGGATCTCGGTGGGCAGCGAGAACGTCTCGCCGTCCACCTCGAACTCCCAGTGCAGCCCCAGCGATTCGAGCCGCTGGGCGCGGGCGGCGTTGACGTTGAAAGGCGCGGACATGGGGCTCCTAGGTCGAACGGTGGCTGTGGCGGTAGCGGTGACGGCGGCGGTGGCTGCCACGGCGGCTCCGCGGACGCTCCGCTTACTTCGCGAACGCGGGGTCGTTCATCAGCCAGGTGGCGAGCGGCGCGGCGTTGTCCACCGCGAGCGCGGTGAAGGTGAGGCCGAGTTTGACCGACGCGGTGCGGGTGAGCTGGAACTCCTCGGTCTCGGTGACCTGGCCGCGCGCGATGACGAAGCGGTACTTGATGGCGTCGCCGTCCGCGAACTCCACCCCGAGCATCCGCTCGTCCATCTTGGGCTCGGCCGCCACCTTGTACGTGTAGAGCTTGGAGCCCTGCGCGGTCTCCTTGACCGTGTCACCGCCGAAGAAGAACGGCAGTGTGTCCTCGTTGAGCTGGAGCAGTGCGAACTTCACGGTGAGGTCGCGGTCGGAGTACACGAACCGGGCCGGGCTGACCGACTGCCAGGTGTCCACCGGGTCGATCTTGTCCTTCTTGTTGAACTTGATGCCGTCGGTGCTGGTGTAGCCCAAGTCGCGCCAAGCGGCGTCCCAGCCGGCGGTCACGTCGGAGGGCACCGGCGTACCGAGCTGGGCGGTGAGGACGCGTCCCGTACCGGCGACGCGGATCTCGTTCGGGTTCATTCCGGGCATGCTGACTCCTCTTGGCTCCTCGTGGCTCTTGTGGCTCCTCCGGGCTGCTTCCCGGCCGCGCCCGGCCGGCGTACGGGCATGTCAGGCCGGGCGGATCGAGAGCCGGGTGGTGGACAGATAGCGGCTGGCGGCCTGCCGGTTGTAGTCGGGCAGCCAGCGCGGCCCGTCCGCCTCGACGGCGTCGGTGACGTAGGCGCTGCCGTACGTGGTGTTGCGCACGGTCAGCAGCGCCGTACGGGCCGCGGTGGCCACGGTGTGGGCCGTCGGCTTGTCGGGGCCGTAGACCTCCAGGTCGATCAGGGGCTGGTCGAGGCGCTGGTCGTCGACCCACACCCCGCCCGCCCGGGACACCAGGACGGCCTTCTGGGTGCCGTCGAATCCCTGGGGAGTGCGGTTGTCGACGATGACTCCGGCCAGCTCGGGCCGGCTCTTGAGATAGTCGACGACGAGGCGTTCGACGTCCGGGAACATGATCGGCGGGTCACTCACACGCAACTCCTTGCGTGGTGCGGGACGCTCATTGTGGCGCTCGCGCGCGGTGGGTGCAATGTGCCTGCGAGGAGACGCGGGGACTTTGTACGGGAACGTGATGCTCCGTCAACTGGCGTGTTACGAGGCCTGATTGGGGGCAGGCGCGCAGGAATGGACCTCAACAGTCCGCGGGCGCCTTCAGGGCAACGGCGGTTCTCTGTCGAGTGACTCGGCGAGTGACTTGTTGTTCGTTTCGCCGTTGAGCAGGGCGTGGTGACTGTCGTACATCCATCACATCGCTCGCAGATCCAACCGGCATGACGACGGAGGCCTCCCATGTTCAACAAGCTGTCCGCGTTGGCGACCGGCCGCAGGAAGCTCGTACTCGTGCTGAGCCTGCTCTTCTGCGTCGTGGCCGGTGGCCTGGGTGCCTCCGTCGGTACGAAGCTGTCGACGGGTGGATACGACGTACCGAGCGCCCAGTCCACTCAGGCCAATGACATTCTCAGCAAGCGGTTCGGGACCGGTGAGCCCAATCTGGTGCTGCTCGTCACGACCCCCGAGGGGGCCGACGACGCCGACACCGTCCGCAAGGGGACCGAGCTGACGAACAAGCTGGCCGCCGAGACGGGAGTTCAGGAGGCGGTCTCGTACTGGACCCTGGGCAGAGCTCCCTCGCTGCGCGGTGAGAAAGCCGGTTCGGCTTTGGTCCTCGCCCATCTCAAGGGCGACGAGGACGAGGTCGGCGAGCACCTGGACAAGATCCGGCCTCATTTCGAGGAGGGGTACCAGGGTCTGGAGGTATGGTTCGGCGGCCGGGCCGAGGCCTATCGGGAGTTGAACGAGCAGACGCGGAACGATCTGCTGCTCGCCGAGTCCCTGATCTTCCCCGTCACGCTGATTCTCCTCATCTTCGTCTTTCGCGGCGTGATCGCGGCGCTGCTGCCGCTCGCCCTGGGCGTCGTCGCGATCATCGGCACGCTCGCCGTGCTGCGTCTGCTGGTGGAAGTCGCCGACGTGTCGGTGTTCGCGATGAACCTCGCCACAGGACTGGGCCTCGGACTGGGCATCGACTACAGCCTCTTCGTCGTCAGCAGGTACCGGGAAGAGCTGGGCAAGGGCGCTGCCGTCAACGACGCCATCGCCGTCAGCCTGGGCACCGCCGGACGCACCATCTTCTACTCGGCGATCACCGTCGCCCTGTCGCTGTCCGCGCTGCTGCTCTTCCCGATGTATTTTCTGCGCTCGTTCGCCTACGCCGGCATCGCCGTCGTCGCGTTCGCGGCGCTCTCCGCCCTGGTGCTGCTGCCCGCCCTGTTGGCCACCATCGGGCCGCGCATCAACAAGTGGTCCTGGAGGAGGAAGAAGACCAAGCCGGTCGAGAGCGGCTTCTGGCACCGCCTGGCCATGGTCGTCATGCGCAGGCCGGTTCCGATGGCCACCGCTGTCATCGCCGTCCTGCTGCTGCTCGGCTCGCCGTTCCTCGGCATCAAACTCAACCTCGCCGACGAGCGCACGCTGCCCGCCGACGCCGAGGCGCACCAGGTCAGCAGCGTCCTCACCCGCGACTACTCGGCGCGGGAGTTGGAGCCGCTCCTGGTCGTCGCCGACAAGTCGGGAGCACCGCGGAGCCACACCGCGGACATCGAGGCGTACGCCAAGCGTCTGTCCGGGCTCCAGAACGTCTCCCGGGTGGACGGCCTCACCGGCTCCTACACCGACGGCAAGAAGATCGCTCCGGCCGGTGTCGTCAACCAGCGCTACGCGGCCAAGGACGGCACCTGGCTGTCGGTGGTCCCCTCGGTCGGCTCGTACAGCGACGAGGGCCAGGAACTGGTGCGCGACGTCCGCGCGGCCAGGGCGCCCTTCGACACCAAGGTCGCCGGGACCGCTCCCGCCTTCCGCGACACGATGGACTCCCTGACCGACCGCATGCCCTACAGCCTCATGCTGATCGCGGTCAGTACGTTCGTCCTGCTCTTCCTGCTGACCGGCAGCGTCCTGATGCCCGTCAAGGCGCTCGTCCTCAACCTGCTCAGCCTCACCGCCACCTTCGGCGCCATGGTCTGGGTCTTCCAAGAGGGCCATCTGCAGTGGCTCACCGGGGAGTTCACCGTCACCGGAGGCATCGTCGCGGCCACCCCGGTCATGCTGTTCTGCGTCGCCTTCGGCCTCTCCATGGACTACGAGGTGTTCCTGCTCTCCCGGATCAAGGAGGAGTACGACGCCACCGGCGACAACACCCGCTCCGTCGCCTTGGGCCTGGAACGCACCGGGGGTCTGGTCACTGCCGCGGCCGTGCTCATCGCCCTGGTCTTCCTCTCCTTCCTGGTCTCCGGCATCACCAACATGAAGCTGCTGGGCCTGGGCCTTGCCCTCGCGGTTCTCATGGACGCCACCTTGGTGCGCGGCGTGCTGGTCCCCGCCTTCATGCGGCTGGCCGGCCGGTTCAACTGGTGGGCTCCTGGACCGCTGGCCCGGCTGCACCAGCGCATCGGCCTCAGGGAGGGCGGTGGTGGCACGGCCGCCTCGGCTCATGTCCCGGTCAACACCAACGCCCAGGCGACGGACCAGTCCGGGTAGGACGGGTGTACGTGGCCTACCTGGTGGCTCAGGCGGCCGTCCACGCGCGGAAGACGCCGACGCAGCCGTGTACGGACAGCTCGTGGCGGTCGAAGTGCTGGTCGAGCCGCGCGCGGAGGTCGTCGAGTGCGTCGCCGTCGTTGTGGAACATGCCCCGCCTGTTGAGCATCCGCATCGTCCGGCGGGCGGCGAAGGACACCGGCACTCCGGCCGACAGGACCGTGGTGCCGAAGACGATGCCCCCGGGGCGGACCACGGCCGCGGCGTGCGCCAGCGCGATCCCCTTCTCCCTCAGGCTTCCCGGGACGCAGTGCAGCAGATAGCTCATTCCCACCGAATCGTGGGAGTGCGTCGGTATGGGCAGGGGTTCCAGTACGTTCGCACGGACCGTGACGATTTCGTGGCGGCGGAGACGGTGCGCCGTGTGGGCCAGGGAGTTGGGGTTCAGGTCGACCAGCGTGATCCGCGGCTCGGGCACGGGAAACCGCGCGTGGTCGAGCAGGTAGCCGCTGCCCACACCTATGTCCATGTGGCGCGCGCCCACGCTGGTGTCGTACAGGCGTCGGGAGACCGCCGGCGGGCAGCGCCAGAGAAGGGGGCCGGTGCCGCGGTACACCATGAGGTCGTAGAGGTTGAGGAACGGCTTCGAGTATCCGGCCTGCCCGTCGATGACAGCCTGGTCGAGGTGGTCGAAGGGCTTGCCGCCGTTGACGTCTTCGGACATCGTCATTCTCCTTGGGGGATCTCAGCGCAGGCTGTTGAGCCAGTGGTCCACAGCGCGCAGAGCGGGCTCGCTGTGCTCGCGGATGATGGAGAAGTGGGTTCCGGGCGTGTCGGCGGCCGTGTGCGGGAGTTGCCAGTGGGGCCGCCAGTCCTCGGGCGCCTCGTCGAAGCCTGCCTGCGAGGCCCGCACCAGCAAGGTCGGCGCGCTGATCTCGCGTGGAGTCCACGCCTGGAAGAGGCCGGTGTAGTGCGCCTGAGCCGTGAGGCAGGCGTCGTCCTCCGCATCCCGCGTCCACAGACCGTCCGCCGCTTGGGGCTTCTGGGCCTGTTCGATACGGGCCTGTTCGATCCGGGCGTGGAGGTGTGGGAGCACCGCGCTGCGCGGCCAGTGGCTGTCCAGGAGCACGACAGCGTCGGGACCGGCTCCACGGGCTTCGAGGGCGGCCGCGGTGGCGTGGGCGATCCAGCCGCCCGCCGAGTACCCGAGCAGGACGACGGGACCGCCGCCGTCGCCGCCGCCGCACTGTGCGACAGCGTCTGCTTGGAGTTCCGCCAGGACGTCCACGGACGCGGGTAGCGGCTCCTGCCAGTTGAAGCCGGGCACCGGCAGGGCCCAGACGTCGTACTCGCCCCCGGACGCGGCGGCGAGCCGGGCGTACTGAGACGCTCCCGCGCCGGCGGCGAACGTCGGGAAGCAGACGAGGCGGGCGGCCGAACCGCGTGCGAGCCTGACGTGCGGGGGCCGCAGCCGCTGCTCGGGGGTGTCGAAGGTGGGGCGGAACCGCGCGACGTGTCGCACCAGTTCGCGGAACTCGTCGGTCCGGCCCAGTGCAGCGGCGCGGGCGAGCAGGGGCCCGAGGGTGAAGCCCTTCCCGTCGCTCTCGCTGGAGTGTGCCGCGTCCACGCCGTCCGCCGTTTCATGCGGATACGTCGCGTCCTGCCACTCCGCTACCAAGTGCCCGGCGAGGGAGGCGACGGTGGGGTGCTGGAAGACGAGACCTGGTGTGAGGCGCAGGCCGGTGTCCGCGCCGAGCCGGTTGCGCAGGTCCACCGCTGTCAGCGAGTCGAACCCCAGCTCGGGCAGTGGCCGGTCGTCGTCGACGGCGTCCGGGTCCGCCAGTCTCAGGACCGCTGCGACGTGCGTACGGACCAAGGTGGCGACGAGCCGGGCCCGCTCGTCCGCGTCCGCCGCCGCCAGGCGCTCCCTGACCTGCCGGACCTGGTCCGCCCGCGTCGGTCCGTGCTCGTCCGGGGTGCGGGCCGCGCCCATCGGCAGTCCGGTGACCTCGGGCCAGTACCGCTGGTGCTGGAAGGCGTACGTGGGCAGGTCCACCAGGCGTGCGCCGCAGTCGGCGAGCATCCTGTCCCATCCCACCGGGACCCCGCTGACGTGCAGATGGGCCAGTGCGCCGAGGAGTGCCTCCACCTCGCTGCCGGGGCACATCCGGAGGCACGTGCGCACTCCTTGGGAGCTGAGCCACCGGGCGGCGTCGGCCGGTGTGCCGTCCTGCTGTGCGAGCCGCAACCAGTGCTCCGGTGAGGACAGTTCCTCGTACGGCACCGGTCGGCCGGTGCGGCCGGAGAGGAGAGGAGCCGTGGGTGGCCGGAACGTCAGGTTCTTGACTGTCTGTCGGATGCTGTCCGCCTGACCGAGGGCTACGAGAAGTGCCGCCGCGTCGGTCAGGGACAGGACGCCGGCGCAGTGCGCGGCGGTGACCTCACCGGCGGACCGGCCGAGGAGGAAGCCGGGGCTGACCCCCCAGTGCTCAAGGAGACGGAAGAGTGCCACTTCCCCGGCGAACAGCGCTCCTCGGGCCAGGGCCGGGTCACCGGGTGGCTCTGCTCCGGCCAGGGGCAGCAGGTCTTCTCGAGGGCGGTCCAGTTGCGCCGCGACTGCGGTGGCGGCCTCATCCAGGGCCGACGCGAACAGCGGAATCCGTACGGACAACTCCTGCACCGGCCCGGCCTGTTCCTGAGTCCATTCTCCGGCCTGTTGCCCGGCCTGTTCGGGGCACGGGCCGGAGAACAGGAACGCGACCCGGTCGCGGGCGCGTGCGGTGCCGCGGACCAGGCCCGGGGCGGACGCGCCCCGCGCCAGCGCCGACAGCGAGGTCAAGAGGGCGTGCCGGTCCTCGCCGAGGAGTACGGCACGGTGCTCCAGACCGGCCCGGGTCGCCGCCAGCGAGCGCGCGACGTCGGCCGGTACGAGCTCCGCGCGCTCCTCGACGAACCGGCGCAACCGGTCGGCCTGCGTGCGCAGCGCCTCCTCGGTCCCGCCCGACAGCGTCCAGGGCACCACGGGGAGGGTGGCGAGGGTGTCCAGGGCGTGCGGCGGTGCCTCCGGTGCGTGCTCAAGGACCACATGCGCGTTGGTCCCGCTGATCCCGAAGGACGAGACACCGGCACGCCGTGCCCGGCCCGTGTCCGGCCATGGCCGGGCCTCGGTCAGCAGCTCCACCGCGCCCGAGGACCAGTCCACGTGCGGCGTCGGTTCATCCACGTGCAGGGTGCGCGGCAGCACGCCCCGGCGCAGCGCCATCACCGTCTTGATCACGCCGCCGACGCCGGCCGCGGCTGCGGTGTGGCCGATGTTGGACTTCAGCGAGCCCAGCCACAAGGGAGCGTGGCCCGGACGTCCTTGGCCGTATGTGGCGAGCAGTGCCTCCGCCTCGATGGGGTCGCCGAGCGTGGTGCCCGTCCCGTGCGCCTCGACGGCATCCACGTCCCGCGCGGTGAGACCTGCCTGGGCCAGAGCCTGCCGGATGACGCGCTGCTGGGCGAGGCCGTTGGGCGCTGCCAGGCCGTTGCTCGCCCCGTCCTGGTTGGTCGCGGTGCCGCGGATCAGAGCGAGGACCGGGTGCCCGGCGCTACGGGCCACCGACAGCGGTTCGACCAGGAGCATGCCGACGCCCTCGCCCCAGCCGGTGCCGTCCGCCTGCGCGGCGAACGCCTTGCACCGCCCGTTCGGCGCCAGCGCGCCCTGACGGCTGAACTCGATGAACGCTCCCGGCGTCGAGAGAATCGTCGCCCCGCCCACCAGGGCGGCCGTGCAGTCGCCCTGCCGCAGCGCCTGCACGGCCAGGTGAAGGGCGACCAAGGATGAGGAGCAGGCGGTGTCGACCGTCACCGCGGGGCCTTCGAGTCCGAACGTGTAGGCGAGACGCCCCGAGGCGACGCTCGTCGAGGTACCGGTCATCAAGTGCCCGGCGCCGCCATCGGGGTCCGCGGTCAGCAGCGGCAGGTAGTCCTGGCCGCTGACGCCCACGAACACGCCGGTACGGCTGCCGCCGACGGCGTCGGGCGACAGCCGCGCCCGTTCCAGGACTTCCCACGCCACCTCCAGGAGGAGGCGCTGTTGCGGGTCCATCGCCAGTGCCTCCCGCGGGCTGATGCCGAACAGGAGGGGATCGAACTGATCGGCGTCGTGGAGGAAGCCACCTCGTCGGACGTACGTACGCCCGGACCGGCCTGGGTCCGGGTCGTACAGCCCGGCCGTGTCCCAGCCGCGGTTGGCCGGGAAGGGGGAGGTGGCGTCCCGCCCCGAGGCGACCAGGTCCCACAGCTGTTCGGGCGAGGCCACGTCGCCGGGGTAGCGGCAGCCCATCGCGACAATCGCGATCGGCTCACCGGTCGCGGCCGCCGCCACCGGCTCGTCGGTCCGCTCATGAGCACCCGTCAGGCGGGCCAGGAGGTGGGTGGAGAGCCGCTCGGGTGTCGGATGGTCGAATACCGCGGCCGGGGAGAGGCGGACACCGGTGGCCGTGGCGAGCCGGTTGCGCATCTCCATCGCCGTCAGCGAGACGAACCCGAGATCGGTGAAGGCCTGAGTGACGTTGATGTCCGCCGGGGAGCTGCGGTTGAGCACGGCGGCGGCGTGCTCGCACACCGTCTCCAGGACCAGGTTCCTCCTGCCGCTCTCCGGGAGTTCCGCGAGGCGCCGCCGGAGCAGGGCGGCCGCGCTGTCGTCGCCCTCGCGGAGCGGGGTGGCGGCGGGCAGCGCGTCGGGCCAGTAGCGGCGGCGCTGGAACGCGAGGGTCGGCAGGTCCACCAGGCGGGCCCGTGGCCCGATGTGGGACGACCAGTCCACCGGGACGCCCTGCACGTGTGCCTCCGCCACGGAGGTCAGGAAACGGTGGAGGTGGCCTTCGGCCCGCCGCAGTGAGGTCAGCACCGTGGCTTCGGCGGCGACGCCCATCGTTCGCGCTGTGCCTGCTGTGCCTGCTGTGCTTACGGTGCTTGCCGTGCTTACGGTGCTTGCCGTGCTCTCGGTGATCTCGTGCAAGGACACCGCGAGCACCGGGTGCGGGCTCATCTCCACGTACGTGTGGTGCCCGGCCGCCAGAAGCTCCCGCACGGTCGATTCAAAGAGGACTGTCTCGCGCACGTTCCGGTACCAGTAGGCGGCGTCGAGCTCCGAGGTGTCGACCGGGCCGCCCAGGACCGTCGAGAAGAACGGGATCGCGGCCGTCCGCGGTGCGAGGCCCGCGAGCGCCGTGGCGAGTTCGCCCTCCAGCGTCTCGACCTGCGCCGAGTGCGAGGCGTAGTCCACCGCGACGCGGATCGCCCGTACGCCTTCCTGCTCGGCGGCGTGCAAAAGCTCGTCGAGTGCCTGGGCATCCCCCGACGCCACGACGGACGAGGGCGCGTTGACCGCGGCGACGGCGAGGCGTGTCCCCCACGCCGACAGCCGGGCGCGTGCCTGGTCCGCGGGGAGTGCGAGGAACGCCATGCCCCCGCTGCCGGCGAGGCGTTCGGCGACGAGGCGCGAGCGCCGTGCCACGATCCGTGCCCCGTCCTCCAGGGACAGGGCGCCCGCGACACACGCGGCGGCGATCTCGCCCTGGGAGTGGCCCACCACGGCGCCGGGTGCCACGCCGTGGGAGCGCCACAGCGCGGCGAGCGACACCATCATGGCCCACAGCGCGGGCTGGACCACGTCGACGCGGTCGAGCGGTGCCGCGCCCTCGACACCGCGGACGACGTCGACGAGCGAGAAGTCGACGTGCGGCGACACGGCTTCGGCGCACTCGTGCAGCCGCTCGCGGAAGACCGCCGATTCGCGGCAGAGGTCCGCTGCCATGCCCTCCCACTGGGCTCCCTGGCCCGGGAAGACGAACACCGGCTTTCCGGGGTCGCGCGCGACGCCCGTCACGACACCGGCGGCGCTCTTGCCCTCGACCACCGCTTCGAGGCCCGCGCAGTACGCCTCCCGGTCGCCGGCCAGCACGACGGCCCGGTGGTCGAAGAGGGTGCGCGAGGTGAGGAGCGAGTGGGCGATGTCGGCCGGTGCCAGCTCCGGCCGGGCGCGTACGTGATCACGCAGGCGGGCCGCCTGCTCGCGCAGCCCGCGACTGTTCCTCGCAGTGATCAGCCAGGGCAGAAGCCCGGCGCTGTCGCCGTCGCCGTCGCCGTCGCCGTCGGTGGAATCGTGCGCGGTGGCGTCCGCGACGTCCGGTGCGGCAGGGAGCGCGGGGAACGTGTCGTCCTGAGACTCCTCCAGGATCACATGCGCGTTGGTGCCGCTGATGCCGAAAGAGGAGACACCGGCCCGCCGCGGACGGTCGTACTGCGGCCAGTCCCGCGCCTCGGTCAGCAACCGCACCGCGCCCGAGGACCAGTCCACGTGCGGGGTCGGCTCGTCCACGTGCAGGGTGCGTGGCAGTACGCCCCGGCGCAGCGCCATCACCGTCTTGATGACACCGCCGATGCCTGCCGCCGCCTGGGTGTGTCCCAGGTTCGATTTGATCGAGCCCAGCCACAACGGGCGGTCGCTCGGGCGCTGTTGGCCGTACGTCGCGAGCAGTGCCTGCGCCTCGATGGGGTCTCCGAGCGTCGTGCCGGTCCCGTGCGCCTCCACCGCGTCCACCAGGTCCGCCGACAGCCGGGCCGACGCCAGTGCCTGCCGGATCACCCGCTGCTGCGACGGACCATTCGGAGCCGTCAGACCATTCGACGCACCATCCTGATTCACCGCCGAACCACGCACCACGGCAAGCACCGGATGCCCGTTGCGTCGCGCCTGCGACAAACACTCCAACAGTACGAGCCCCACACCCTCCCCCCACCCCGTACCGTCCGCCGCGGCCGCGAACGCCTTGCACCGCCCGTCCGCCGCGAGCCCGCGCTGACGGCTGAACTCCACGAACATGCCCGGGGTCGTCATCACCGACGCTCCGCCCGCCAGGGCCATGGAGCATTCCCGTCGGCGCAGCGCCTGCACGGCCAGGTGCAGGGCGGTCAGTGATGCCGAGCACGCCGTGTCGACGGTCATCGCCGGGCCTTCCAGACCGAACGTATAGGCGAGGCGGCCCGACAGCACACTGGCGAGGAAGCCGGTGGAGTAGCCCTCGAAGGTTTCCCGGGCGTTCTGGGCCAGGAGCGCGTACTCCTGGCTGCTGGTGCCGACGAAGACACCTGTGTGGCTGCCCCGCAGGCAGGACGGTGGGAGGCCGGCGCGCTCGAAGGTCTCCCAGGACACCTCCAGGAGCAGGCGTTGCTGCGGGTCGAGCGTCAGCGCCTCACGCGGGCTCACTCCGAACAGGGCGGCGTCGAACGATGCCACGTCGGAGAGGAAGCCGCCCTCACGCGCGTAGCTCTTCCCCGACCGGTCCGGGTCGGGGTCGTAGAGGCCGTCGATGTCCCAGCCGCGGTCCTCGGGGAACCGCGTGATCGCGTCCTTCCCTGAGACGACCAACTGCCACAGGTCCTCCGGCGATCGGACGTCTCCCGGAAAGCGGCAGCCCATCGCCACCACCGCGATCGGCTCCGCGGCGGCGTCCTCCAGCTGCCGCAGGCGCCCCCGGGTCTCGTGCAGGTCGGCGGTGACCCGCTTGAGGTAGTACCGAATCTGGTCGTCCGTCACCATGTGCAACCACCTCGTCGAGACGTCACCGCTGCCCACTCGCTCGCGGGCCCCTGCCCGGGGTCAGGAGATGCCCAGCTCCTTGCCGATGAAGTCGATGACCTCCTCGTCACTCGCCAGGTCCAGCTCGACCGCGACGGTCCCTCCGTCGTCCTGTGTGCCCGTGCCTGGGCCTGGGCCTGCTGTCCCGTTCTGTGCGGGTGCCCGCTCGCCGTAGCGCTGGGCGAGCGCGCGCAGTCGGTCCGCCACGCGCTGCCGTTCACCGTCGTCGAGGGGCGTCGCCGCGAGGTGCGCGGCCCAGTCGCCGAGGCGGGAGAGGACCGAGTCGACCGGTGAGCCCAGCCCTGACACGAGCGCGGCTTCGACGTGCTCGCTCAGCGCGGCGGGGGTCGGGCGGTCGAACACCAGCGTGGTGGGCAGGGTCAGACCGGTCGCGGCGCCCAGGCGGTTGCGCAGCTCCACGGCGGTGAGGGAGTCGAAGCCGAGCTCTTGGAAGGGGCGTTGCGGATCCACGTTCCCGGGTGCCGTGTGGCCCAGTACGAGGGCGACTTGTCCGCGCACCAGCTCCAGGACGGCCGCGCCGCGGTCCTCGGGTGCAAGGGTTGCCAGGCGTTCCCGGAGTGCGTCCGCCGCGCCCGGCTCCGCCGCTGCCTCGGGGACGTGGACCAGGCCGCGCAGCAGTGGGGGGAGCGTGCCGTTCTCGGTGGCGACGCGCAGTTCCCTCGGGTCGAGGCGCGTCGGCACCCACACGGGTCGACCGGTGACGAGCGCGTCGTCGAACAATGCGAGGCCTTCCTCGGTGGTGAGGCCGCCGGCACTGGTGTGCCCTGCCGGGCGCGGGGTTGCCCGGCCGGGAGACGCCTGCCCGAAGGGTGTCTGCCCGGAGGGTGCCTGGTCAGCGGCTGTCCGTTCCGTCTGCGCTGCCTGTGACGCCGCGGTCTCGGCCCATCGGCCCCAGGCCAGGGATGTCGCGGGAAGGCCCATGTCGTGGCGGTGCGCGGCGAGCGCGTCGAGGAAGGCGTTGGCGGCGGCGTAGTTCGCCTGGCCGGGGGCGCCGACGGTGCCCGCGGCGGAGGAGAAGACGACGAACGCGGCCAGATCCGCGTCTCGCGTCAGTTCGTGGAGGTGCCAGGCACCGTCGGCCTTGGGCCGGAAGACCGCGTCCAGCCGACCGGGCGTCATCGACTCCAGGACGCCGTCGTCGAGTACCCCGGCCGCGTGCACCACGGCCGTCAACGGGTGCTCAGCGGGCACCGACGCGAGCAGGTCCGCGACCGCCGCCCGGTCGGCCACGTCGCACGCCACGGCCCGCACCGTCGTCGCGCCCGCGGCGGTCAGCTCGGCGACCAGTTCCGCCATGCCCTGGGCGTCCGGTCCGCGGCGCCCGGCGAGCACGAGGTGCGCCACCCGGTGGGCGCGTACCAGATGGCGGGCGACCTCCGCACCGAGTGCCCCGGAAGCGCCGGTGATCAGGGTCGTCCCGGCGGGGTTCCACTCGGGCGGCATCGTCAGGACGACCTTGCCCACGTGCCGGGCCTGCGCCAGGTACCGGAAGGCGGCGGGCGCCTGCCGCACGTCCCACGCCGTCACCGGGACCGGCCGCAGCCGCCCGCGCTCGAACAAGTCGACGATCTCCGCCAGCATCCCGGCGACGCGCTCGGGGCCGGCGTCCATCAGGTCGAACGCGCGGTAGGCGACCCCGTACCGGGCGGTGACCTCGCCGGCGTCACGGATGTCGGTCTTGCCCATCTCGATGAACCGGCCGCCCGGCCGCACCAGGCGCAGCGACGCGTCCACCAGCTCCCGCACCAGTGAGTTCAGCACCACGTCGATGCGGCGTCCGCGCGGGCCGGGACGGTCACCGCCCGCCGCGGCGAACCGCTCCTCGAACTCGGCGGTGCGGGAGGAGGCGAGGTGCGCGTCGTCGATGCCGAGGGCACGCACCGCCTCCCACTTGCCGGGGCCGGCCGTCGCGTACACCTCGGCGCCGAGGTGGCGCGCCAGCTGCACGGCGGCCATCCCCACGCCACCGGCCGCCGCGTGCACCAGCACCGCTTCTCCGGGCCGCACGTCGGCCAGGTCCACCAGGCCCTCGTACGCGGTGAGGAACGCGACGGGAACGGACGCTGCCTGTACGTACGACCAGCCCTGCGGAATCCGCGCGATCAAGCGGTGGTCGACGACCGCCACCGGTCCGAGGCATCCGGTCGCGAGGCCGAACACCCGGTCCCCGGGGGCGAGTCCGGCGACGTCCGGCCCTGCCTCGGTGACGACCCCCGCCATCTCGCCGCCCAGCGCCCGCTGGTCGGGCACCATGCCGAGGGCCATGACGACGTCCCGGAAGTTGAGGCCGGCGGCGCGTACCGCGACCCGGACCTTCCCCGGCGGGAGCGGGGCCGCGGCCTCCGGGCAGGGGGCGAGGAGCAGATCGTCGACGGTGCCGCCGCCCGCCAGGTCGATCCGCCACTCCCGCACTCCCGCGGGGGGCACGAGGGTTCCGGGCGGTGTGCCGCGGGCCAGCCTGGGGAGGAGGGTCCGGCCCGCGCGGAGTGCGAGTTGGGGTTCGTCCGTGGCCGTGGCCGCCGCCCCGATCAGTGCGGCCGCCGATTCCGCCCGCGCGTCCACGTCGATGAGGAGGAACCTCCCCGGGTGCTCCCTCTGGGCCGCGCGTACAAGGCCCCAGACCGCGGCGGCCGACATGTCGGTGATCCGCTCGTCTGCGGTGACGGGCATCGCTCCGCGGGTCAGGAGGACGAGCCGGGAGGAGCGCAGTCGGGCGTCCGCGAGCCAGGTTTGCAGCACGTCGAGCACGGACGCGGTCAGGGACTTGGCGGCACCCGCCTGATCGGCGACGCCGGTGGTTCCAGTTCCGGCCGGGCCCGTGCTCCTGGTTCCGGCTCCCACTCCGGCTTGAGATCCGGCACCCTCTTCGCCGTGGCACGGCAGAAACACCAGATCCGGCGCGGGCTCACCGGACGCGATCGCCGATACGAGCGCGCCGAGACCGGGGTGAGCTGTGGCCGCCAGGCGGTCCGCCAGGGCGATGTCGCCCCCGAGCACGGCAAGCTCGGGGCGGCTTGCGTGCGGTGTCGGCGGGGTGAGTGTCGTATCCACCCAGTCGACGTAGAACAGGGTGTCGCGGGTGCGGGTGGCACGCAGATGGTGATCGGAGACGGGGCGGGTGACGAGTGACCCCGCCGAGGCGACCGGGGCACCGTGTCCGTCCCACAGGGCGAGGGACACCGCGTCCGTTCCCGCCGGGGTCAGTCGTGCGCGCAGGACCGGTGTGCCCGCGCCGTGGAAGGACACGTCACGCCACGCGAACGGCACCCGGACCTGCGTCTGCGTCTGTGTACCCGCTTCGCTCGCCGTCGGCCCCTCCCCCGCGAGGAGGCCCGCGTGCAGCGCGGCGTCGAGCTGCGCCGGGTGGAGGCCGTATCCGTGGGTGCCGGAGCGTGCCGCGTCGGGGAGCACGATCTCGGCGAACACCGCGTCGCCGAGCCGCCAGGCCCGGGAGAGCCCGCGGAAGGCGGGGCCGTACGCGAAGCCCGCCACGGCCATGCGCTCGTAGAAACCTTCGAGCGGTACGGGCTCGGCGTCGGCAGGCGGCCATGCCTCACCGGGGCGGGGCGGCGCGGTGGCGGCCTCCGGGGCGAGCACGCCGCCGGCGTGGCACACCCATCCCTCATCAGGTCCCTCCGCTGTGCCCGTGCGGCTGTTCTCGTCCCGGGAGTACACACCCAGCGGGCGGTGACCGTCATCCCCAGCCGGTCCCACCCGCACCTGTAGCTGGACGGCGCCGCGATCGGGCAGGACCAGTGGCGCCTCGTGCGTCAGTTCCACCAGGCGGCGGCACCCGACCTCGGCTCCGGCGCGGAGCGCCATCTCCACGACGGCGCTGCCGGGTACGAGTACGGCGCCGAGCATGACGTGGTCCGCGAGCCAGGCCTCGGTACGCCGGGACAGCACTCCGGTCAGTGCGACGCCCTGGGAGTCCGCCAGGTCCAGGGACGCGCCGAGCAGGGGATGTTCGAGCTCGGCAAGGCCGACGGCGGTCACGTCGGCGTCGGGGCGCGCCGAGCTCCAGGGGTAACGGCGGCGCTGGAAGGCGTAGGTGGGCAGGTCCACCCTGCGGGCGCCCGTGGCGGTGAAGAAGCGGGGCCAGTCGACCCGGGCCCCATGGGCGAATGCCTCGGAGACCGCCGTACGCACGGTGTCGGCCTCGGGGCGTCCTGCGCGGCCCGCCGGGATCAGCTTCGCGCGCGTGTTCGGCGGAGCCTCGGCGAGGCAGTCCTGTGCCATCGCCGTCAGCGTCCCGGACGGCCCGACCTCCACGAACGTACGCACCCCCGCGGCGACGAGCCGGCGCATGCCGTCGCGGAAGCGCACGGTCGCGTGGGCGTGCCGCACCCAGTACTCCGGTGAACACAGGTCGTCGGCGGTGGCGATGTCCCCGGTGACGTCCGAGACGATCGGGATGTTCGGCGGGTGGAAGGCGAGCTTCCCCGCGATCTGGCTGAACGCGTCGAGGATTCCGGCCATCTGCGGGGAGTGGAAGGCGTGGCTCACGCGGAGCCGTCGCGTCTTGCGTCCCTTGCCGCGCCAGCGTTCGGCGAGATCGAGCACCGCGCTCTCGGCGCCGGACACGACGACCGAGGAGGGGCCGTTGACGGCGGCGACGGCCATCTGGTCGGCGCGTGCCGTCACCTCGGGCAGGATCTCCGCCTCCGTCGCCTGCACCGCGACCATGGCGCCGCTGCCGGACACGCCCTGCATGAGGCGGCCGCGCGCGGCGACGAGCGTGCAGGCGTCCTCCAGGGACAGGACTCCGGAGACGTGCGCGGCCGCCAGTTCGCCGACGGAGTGGCCGAGCAGCAGGTCGGGGGTGAGCCCCCAGTGCGTGAGCAGCCGGAACAGCGCGACCTCGTACGCGAACAGTGCCGTCTGGGTGTACGAGGTCTGCTCCAGGAGTGCGGCCGTGGGCGTGGCCTCGGCGGCGTACAGGATGTCCCGCAGGGGCCGGTCGAGATGCGGGTCCAGGCGGGCCGCGACCGCATCGAGCGCCTCGGCGTACACCGGGAAGGCGGCGGCCAGCTCGCGTCCCATGCCCGCGCGCTGGCTCCCCTGGCCGGAGAAGAGGAACGCCTGTCCGCCCTCGGCGGTGGCCCCTCGCGTCAGGCCCGGGGTGGGGCGGTTCCCGGCCAGGGCCGTCAGGCCCGCCAGCATGTCGTCCCGGTCACGGGCCCACACCACGGCGCGCGTGTCGAGGGTCGCCCGGGAGGTGGCCAGGGACCAGCCGATGTCCGCCAAACGTGCGTCGGGTCGGGAGCGGACACGGTCGGCCAGACGCTGCGCCTGATCCCGAAGGGCCTGCTCGCCCCGCCCTGAGACCACCAGAGGCAGGGGTAGGGGTAGGGGTGCGCGCGGGTTGTCTGTCCCAGGCGGATCCTGCTCGGCGTCGTCGTCGGGCGGTGCGGCGTGCGACGCGCCATCGTGGTGGGGGGCCTGTTCCAGGATCACATGGGCGTTGGTGCCGCTGATGCCGAAGGAGGAGATCCCGGCGCGGCGCGGGCGGCCGGTGCGCGGCCAGTCGCGGCCCTCGGTCAGCAGGCGGACCGCTCCGGAGGACCAGTCCACGTGCGGCGTGGGCTCGTCGACGTGCAGGGTTCTCGGGAGTACGCCGTGACGCATCGCCATGACCGTCTTGATCAGACCGGCGATGCCCGCCGCGCCCTGGGTGTGTCCCAGGTTCGTTTTGATCGAGCCCAGCCACAACGGGCGGTCGGCCGGGCGCTGTTGGCCGTACGTCGCGAGCAGTGCCTGCGCCTCGATGGGGTCTCCGAGCGTCGTGCCGGTCCCGTGCGCCTCCACCGCGTCCACCAGGTCCGCCGACAGCCGGGCCGACGCCAGTGCCTGCCGGATCACCCGCTGCTGCGACGGACCATTCGGAGCCGTCAGACCATTCGACGCACCATCCTGATTCACCGCCGAACCACGCACCACGGCAAGCACCGGATGCCCGTTGCGTCGCGCCTGCGACAAACACTCCAACAGTACGAGCCCCACACCCTCCCCCCACCCCGTACCGTCCGCCGCGGCCGCGAACGCCTTGCACCGCCCGTCCGCCGCGAGCCCGCGCTGACGGCTGAACTCCACGAACATGCCCGGGGTCGTCATCACCGCGGCGCCACCGGCGAGTGCCATGGTGCACTCGCGCCGGCGCAGCGCCTGCACGGCCAGGTGCACCGCCGTCAGGGACGCCGAGCACGCCGTGTCGACGGTCATCGCCGGGCCTTCCAGACCGAACGTATAGGCGAGACGGCCCGACAGCACACTGGCGGCGCCCCCGGTGAGGTGGTGCCCCTCGGTGCCCTCGCTGGTCCCGCCCCCGCCGCCGCTGGTCATCAGGACCGATCCGACGAACGCCCCGACGGGTTGGCCCTCCAGGCTGCCGGGATCGACCCCGGCACGTTCGAACGTCTCCCACGCGGTCTCCAGGAGCAGCCGCTGCTGAGGGTCCATCGCAGCCGCCTCGCGCGGGCTGATCCCGAACAGGTCCGCGTCGAACTCGGCGGCGTCGTCGAGGAAGGCCCCTTCGACGGCGTAGGTGTGGCCCGGCCGGTCGGGGTCCGGGTCGAAGAGTGTTTCGGTGTCCCAGCCGCGGTCGGTCGGGAAAGCCGAGACCGCGTCGGTTCCGGCGGCCACCAGTTCCCACAGGTCCTCCGCGGAGTGGACGCCTCCGGGGAAGCGGCAGCCCATCGCCACGATCGCCACGGGCTCGTGGGCCGCGGCCGTCAGCTCGCGCGTCCGGGCGCGCAGCGACTCGACCTCCTTCAGCGAGGCCCGCAGTGCCTCGACGAACCTCTCGTCACCTGCCGGCATCGTGGTCCTCCGTCGTCGCGTGCGCTGTGCTGTCCGGGTCCTCCTGGCCTCTGCCGCCGGGCGGACCGGCATCGGGTGAGCTGCCGTTCAGCGCCATGGCGAGAAGCCCCTCGGCGTCCATCCGGTCGATCGGGGCGAGCGCCGGTCCGGAGCCGTCCTCGTCCGGTGGTGGCACGGTCCCGGTGGGGCCGCCCGCGAGGTCCAGGAGGGTGTCGAGCAGACCGGCGTCGCGCAGCCGGGGCAGCGGGATGGCGGCCAGGGCGTCGCGCACCCTGCGCTCCGTATCGCGCCCTGCGTCGCGCTGTGCGTCCGTCCGCTCGTCCCGGGGCGTGAGCTGTGCGGACAGGTGTCCGGCGAGGGCCGTGGGGGTGGGGTGGTCGAAGACGAGCGTGGGGGGCAGCCGGAGGCCGGTGGCGCCGGTGAGCCGGTTGCGGAGTTCCACGGCCGTCAGCGAGTCGAAGCCGAGGTCCTTGAACGGCCGGTCCCGTCCTATGTCCCGTCCAGCCGCCTCCGCGCTCGCGTAGCCGAGGACGGAGGCGGTCTCCGTGTGGAGCAGGTCCAGCAGTTGCCGGTTCCGCTCGGCGGGAGGCAGGGCGGCCAGGCGTCGGCGCAGCGCCTCCGCCCCCGTGTCCGTGAAGCCGCTCCGTCGCGCCGGGGCGCGCACCAGGCCGCGCAGCACTGAGGGCAGCGTGTCCGGCCGCGTGCGGAGCGCGGACAGGTCGAGCCGCATCGGCAGCACCAGCGGCTCGGCCACGGTGCGGGCGGCGTCGAAGAGGGCCAGGCCGTCCTCGGTCGACAGGCCCTGGATGCCGGCGCGTGCCATCCGGGCCCGGCCGAGCTGGCCGGCCCGGTCGAGTGCGGCCGTCATGTCGCTGATCTCCGTCCACAGCCCCCAGGCCAGCGACAGTGCGGGCAGCCCGGCCCGGCGCCGCCGCCGTACCAGCGTGTCCAGGAACGCGTTGGCCGCCGCGTAGTTGCCCTGCCCGGCGCTGCCCAGGGTGGCCGCCGCCGAGGAGAACACCACGAACGACGCCAGAGGCGCGGTCCGGGTCAACTCGTCCAGGTGGCACGCTCCGTCCACCTTGGGCCTGAACACCCGGTCGACTTGCTGCGGTGACAGCGCGGGGACCAGGCCGTCGTCCAGGACACCGGCCGCGTGCACCACGGCGGTGAGGGGGTGTGCGGCGGGCACCGACTTCAGCAGCGCGGCCACCGCGTCGCGGTCGCCGACGTCGCATGCCGCCCATGTCACGTCGGCGCCGTGCGCGGTCAGTTCGGCGGTGAGGAGCGACGCTTCGCCGCTCTCGCCGCCGCTCCGGCCCACGAGCAGCAGACGGCGTACATCGTGCGCGGTGACCAGGTGCCGGGCGACGGCACGCCCCAGGGTTCCGGAGGCACCGGTCACCAGCACGGTGCCGTCGGGCTCCCATGCCGGGGCGGTGTTGTTGGTGTCGTTGGTGTCGTTGTCGTAGGGGACCGCCGGGGTCACGGGCGCGCGTTCCAGGCGAGGCAGCATGATCCGGCCCTCGCGCACCGCCAGTTGGGGCTCGTCGGCGGCCAGGGCGTCGGCGAGCGCGGCGACGGAGTCGGGGTGACCGTCGAGGTCGGCCAGCACGAACCGGCCCGGGTTCTCCGCCTGGGCCGAACGCACCAGGCCCCAGACCGCCGCGGCAGATGGGTCGCCGGGCGGTTCGTCGTCCGACGTGGCGAGGGCGCCGCGCGTCACGACGACGAGCCGCGCCGCGCCGCCCCGTTCCTCGGCGAGCCAGCCTTGCAGCAGGCCAAGGGCACAGCAGGTCACCTCCCGGGCGCGCGCGGCCTCGTCGCGGCCGTCGTACGGGGCCGTGTGGCCGTCGTACGGATCCGTGCCGAGTGCCACGAGGACGGCGTCGGGTTCCGGCGTACCGGAAGCGATCGCCGCGCGGAACGCGGACAGGTCGGGGAAGCGCCGCACGTCCGGGGGCAGGCCCAGGTCGTAGGCCCCAAGCACCGCCCACGCACCCGGCCGCTCAACGGGCGCGGCGGACACGGCGGACACGGCGGGCGCGGCCGTCCATGTGAGCCGGAACAGCGAGTCCCGGTGGTCACCGGCGGCCCGCAGTTGCCGGGGGGAGACCGGGCGTGCCACGAGCGAACGTACGGACACCGTGGGAGCGCCGTCGACGTCCGCCACCACCACCGACACGTCCTGCGACGTCCCCGCGGAGACCCGGACGCGCACCGCCGGGCCGCACGGCCCGTGGAAGGCGACGTCGTTCCAGGCGAACGGCATGGCGGCCTGGTGGTGGTCGGGGCCGTCGTTGCGGGCGCGGAGCAGACAGGCGTGGAGCGCCGCGTCGAGAAGCGCGGGATGGGCCAGGTAGCGGCCCGCCTCGGCCTCCATCTCGTCCGGCAGCGCCGCCTCGGCGAGGATGTCGTCCTCCAGGCGCCACGCGGTGTGCAGGCCCTCGAACGCGGGGCCGTAGGAGAGGCCGTTCTCGTCGAGTCGTCCGTAGAAGTCGGTCAGGTCGAGGGGTACGGATCCCGGAGGTGGCCAGGCGCCGTCGAGGGCGGGTGGTGCCGAGGGCTGTGCCTCGGTGAGCACGCCGCGGGCGTGGCACGACCAAGAGGCCTGCGGGGGCGCGTCCTCGGAGCGTGCGTATACGCCGAGGGACCGGGTGCCTTCCTCGTCGGCGGGTGCGATCCGGACCTGGAGCCGCAGCGCGCCGCCTCCGGCGAGGATCAGGGGCATGTCCTGGATCAGCTCGCGCACGTGCGGGCAGCCGGTCTCGGCGCCTGCCAGGGCCGCCAGTTCCAGGAACGCGGTGCCCGGGACCACCACGGTGTCCCCCACGGCGTGGTCGGCGAGCCACGGGTGGGTGTCCAGGGACCAGCGTGCGGTGAGGAGGGTCTCCGTGGAGTCGGCGAGTTCGACGCGGGCGCCGAGGAGCGGGTGGTCCGGGCGGCCGAGGCCCGCGGCGGTCACATCACCGGCGCCACCGCCGGCGGGTGTGTCGAGCCAGAACCTGCGCCGCTGGAAGGGGTAGGTCGGCAGGTCCACGACGCGTGGCGCACGGCCCGTCCAGGCCTTGGACCAGTCGACGGCGACTCCATGGACGTACGCCTCGGTGACCGAGGTCAGGAAGCGTTCCGGTCCGCCCCGGTCGCGGCGCAGGGACGCCACGGCCACACCCGGCCTCGCGGGGTGCTCCTCCAGGACTTCCCGCAGGCCCATGGTGAGCATGGGGTGGGGGCTGGTCTCGACGAAGGCGCCGAAACCCTGGGCGATCAGTTCCCGTACGGCCGGCTCGAACCGGACGGGTTCCCGGAGGTTGCGGTACCAGTAGTCGGCGTCGAGCCCGGCGGTGTCCTGGAAGGCGCCCGTCAGCGTCGACATGAAGGGGATGAGGCCCTGCCTCGGGCGGATGTCGGTGAGGTCGTGGGCGATCCGTGCACGTACCGCTTCCACGTGGGGTGAGTGCGAGGCGTAGTCGACCGGGATCCGGCGTGCCCGGAGTCCGGTGCGCTCGCAGTGGGCGAGCAGTCCGTCCAGCGCGGCCGTGTCGCCCGACACCACCACCGACGCGGGCGCGTTGACCGCCGCGAGGGAGATCCGCCCGTCCCAGGCCGCCACCAGTTCCTCGGCCTTGGCCTGCGTCGTCGCCAGCGAGACCATTCCGCCGTGTCCCGCGATCGCCGTCAGGGCCCGGCTGCGCAGCGCGACCACGCGCGCGCCGTCGTCCAGGGAGAGACCGCCCGCGACACAGGCCGCGGCGATCTCGCCCTGCGAGTGCCCCACCACGGCGGCGGGTTCGACGCCGTACGAGCGCCATAGCTCGGCCAGCGCCACCATCATCGCCCACAGCGCGGGCTGCACCACGTCCACCCGGTCCGGGTCGACGCCTGCTCCTGCCTTTACCCGTTTCTCTGCTGCTGCTCCTGTGGTCCTGTCCCGGATGACGTCCACCACGGACCAGTCGGTGTACGGCGCGAGCGCGTCGGCGCACTCGGTCAGGCGGGCCCGGAACACGGGTGCCGCGTCCCACAACTGGGCGGCCATTCCCGGCCACTGGGCCCCCTGGCCGGGGAACACGAAGACCGTCTTGCCCGGATCACCGGCCGCCACTCCCCCGACGGCGGCGGGGCTCTGACGCCCCTCTGCCACGGCGGCCAGCGCGGACAGCAGTTGGTCGCGGCCGGCGCCCAGGACCACGGCCCGGTGCTCCAGCTCGGCCCGGGTCGTCAGCAGCGAGTGGGCGACGTCGACGGTGTCAAGTGCCGGGTCGGCGGCGAGGTGCTGCCGTAGCTCCGCCGCGCGGGCCCGTAGCGCGGGCTCGCTCCTGGCCGAGAGCACGAACGGCACTGGTGTGTTCGTTGCTTGGGCCTCGGCTCCGTGGGGTGCGGGTTCCGGTGTTCCGGACACCGTCGGATCATCGGTGTCCGGCGCGGCGGGGGCCTGTTCCAGGATGACGTGCGCGTTGGTGCCGCTGATGCCGAACGACGAGACCGCGGCCCGCCGGGGCCGCCCCGTGTCGGGCCACGGGCGTGCCTCGGTCAGCAGCTCCACCGCGCCGGACGACCAGTCGATGTGCGGCGACGGCGCGTCCACGTGCAGCGTTCGCGGCAGGACGCCCCGGCGCAGCGCCATGACCATCTTGATGACGCCCGCGACGCCCGCCGCCGCCTGCGGGTGACCCAGGTTCGACTTGACGGAGCCCAGCCACAGCGGCCGGTCCGCCGGGCGCCGGCTGCCGTAGGTCGCGAGGAGTGCCTGCGCCTCGATCGGGTCTCCGAGGGTGGTGCCCGTGCCGTGTGCCTCGACGGCGTCCACGTCGGACGGCGTGAGCCGGGCCCCGGCCAGCGCCTGGGTGATCACACGTTCCTGGGAGGGTCCGTTCGGGGCGGTCAGGCCGTTGCTCGCCCCGTCCTGGTTGACCGCGGAGCCCCGTACGACGGCGAGGACGCGGTGCCCCTCGCGTACGGCGTCCGACAGGCGCTCGACGAGGAGCACACCGGCGCCCTCGCCCCACACCGTGCCGTCCGCGGCGGCCGCGAACGGCTTGCAGCGGGCGTCGGCGGCCAGCGCGCCCTGCCTGCGGAACTCGGTGAAGGCGTTCGGCGAGCACATCACGGTGACCCCGCCCGCGAGCGCGAGGTCGCAGTCCCCGCCGCGCAGCGCCTGTGCGGCCAGATGCAGGGCCACCAGGGATGACGAACAGGCGGTGTCCACCGTGACGGCCGGGCCCTCGAATCCGAAGGTGTAGGCGATGCGACCGGTGGCGACGCTGCCGGAGCCGCCCGTGCCGAGGTACCCGGCGGCGTCGTCCGTGATGGTCCCGAGCCGGGTGGTGTAGTCGTGGTACATCAGCCCGGCGAACACGCCGGTGCGGCTGCCCCTCAGGGCCGCCGGGTCGAGGCCGGCGCGCTCCAGTGCCTCCCAGGAGACCTCCAGGAGGAGCCGCTGCTGGGGGTCCATCGCCACTGCCTCGCGCGGGCTGATGCCGAAGAACTCGGGGTCGAACCGCGCGGCGTCGTGCAGGAATCCGCCTTCGCCTTCCGCCGCGAAGGCGCCGGGGCCGAGGGACCAGCCGCGGTCGGTGGGGAAGGCGGAGATGGCGTCTGCGCCCCGGTCGACCAGGCCCCACAAGTCCTCCGGCGAGCCGACGCCGCCCGGGAAACGGCAGGCCATGCCGACGACGGCGATCGGCTCGTCGGCCCTGGCCGTACGGGGTGCCGGCGGCGGCTTGCGCCGGTCCCGGCCGGTCAGACGGGCGTGGATGTACTCGGCGAGTTCCTTCGGCGTCGGATGGTCGAAGACGAGGGTGGCGGTCAGCCGGAGGCCGGTCACCCGCGTCAGGCGGTTGCGCAACTCGACCGCGGTGAGCGAGTCGAACCCCAGCTCCTTGAACGCGCGCCCGGCTTCGACCGCCGTCGCACCGGCATGGCCGAGGACGGCCGCGGCCTGGGCCCGCACCTCGTCGAGGACGCGCGCGGTCCGGTCCTTCGGGGCGATGTCGGCGAGCTGGCGTGCCAGGGTGGTGTCCCCGTCGGCGCCTTGGGCCGCGCGCCGCGCCGGTGGTCGCACCAGTGCGCGCAGCAGCGCCGGTACGCCGTCGGCGGCGGCCCTCGCTCGTACGGCGGCGAGGTCCAGGCGGGCGGGGACGACGACGGGCAGCTCCGAGGTGAGAGCCGCGTCGAACAGGGCGAGGCCCTGCCGCGCGGTCAGCCCCGTCACTCCGGTGCGACTCATCCGGTCGCGGTCCGTGTCGGACATCCGGCCGGTCATCGCGCTGGCCTCGGCCCACAGTCCCCAGGCCAGGGAGAGCGCGGGCAGTCCCAGTGAGCGCCGGACGCCGACGAACGCGTCGAGGAACGCGTTCGCCGCGGCGTAGCCGCCCTGGCCCGCGGTGCCGAACGTGCCCGCTCCCGAGGAGAACACGATGAACGCGGAGAGGTCCATGTCCCGGGTGAGCGCATGCAGGTTGACCACGGCGTCGGCCTTCGGCCGGAACACCGTGTCGATCCGCTCCGGTGACAGCGACGGGACGATGCCGTCGTCCAGCACGCCGCCCGCGTGCACGACGGCGCGCAGCGCGTGCTCCGCCGGGATCTGCGCGATGACCTCGGCCAGGGCCGCGCGGTCCCCCACGTCACAGGCCGCCCAGCGCACCGACGCGCCCAGGTCCGCCAGCTCCGCGGCGAGTCCGACGGCCACCGGGGCGTCCGCCCCGCGACGGCTCACCAGCAGCAGGTGCCGTGCTCCGTACGCCTCGACGAGGTGACGAGTCACGGCTCGGCCGAGTACGCCCGACGCGCCGGATACCAGGACCGTACCGTCGCCGGGGAAGCGGTCGGGGTCGGCGGGGTCGGCCGGGTCGGCGGAGCCAAGGGGGTCGCCGGAGCCGAAGACAGCCGAGTCACCCGGGCCCTCCGCAGCCTCCGCAGCATGACGCCCACCACCGGCCAACACCCGCTGGAGCCGAGGGACCAGGATCTCTCCGGCCCGTAGCGCCACCTGTGGCTCGTCGCCGGCGACGGCGGTTGCCAGCGCTTCGGCCGACGATTTCCTGCCGTCCCAGTCCACCAGGACGAGCCGGTCCGGGTTCTCCGTCTGTGCCGAGCGCAGTAGGCCCCACACCGCGGCCAGGGCCGGATTCGCCGTCTCGTCGTCGCGCACCGCCACGGCGCCCTCGGTCACCACCACGAGGCGGGCGGGCATGGTCCGTTCGTCGCCGAGCCAATCCTGGATCAGCGCCAGTGCCGCGGCGACTGCGTCCCGGGTGGCCGCGGGTAGCTCGTCCGTGCCGGATGCAGGCGTCGGGAGTGCCACGAGGACCGCGTCCGGTACATCCTGCGATGCGGTCACCGCCGCCGGATCCGCTGCCCGACGCACCTGGGCGCCGGTGGCTTCGAGCGCCGGAGCTATCGACTCCGCGCCGTCGAGGACCGCCCACCATTCCGGCTTGCGGAATGCCCTGCAGGGCGTCGGCGTCCAGTCGACAACGTACAGGGAGTCCATCGGCTCCGGACGGGTGGGCGCAAGGCCGTCGGCTGCCGGGGGCCGCAGGGCGAGCGACTCCACGGATACGACGGGCGCGCCGGTCGGGTCCGCTGCCTCCAAGGAAACAGCGTTGGGGCCCACCGGACTGATCCGCACCCTCAGCCTCGTCGCGCCGACCGCGTGCAACCGCACACCGGTCCACGAAAAGGGGAGGCGAGGGCCCGGGGCCGTGTCCCCCTCCGCGCGTACCGCGACGTGGCCGACGGCCGCCGCGTGCATCGCGGCGTCCAGCAGGACCGGGTGGAGCGCGAAGCCGTCGGTGTCGCCGCCTCCCGGGAGCGCGACCTCGGCGAAGATGTCGTCCCCCTGCCGCCAGGCGGCCCGCAGGCCCCGGAAAGCGGGGCCGTACCGCAGGGACAGCGTCGCCAGGTCCTCGTACAGCCCCTCCAGAGGCAGGGGTTCGGCTTCGGGCGGGGGCCATGTGCCCAGCGCGGCGTCGCCGTGCCGGGCGGCGGTACCGGTGAGTGATCCGCAGGCCAGCCTGGTCCACGGCGGGTCCGACGCGTCCGCCGTGTCCGGCACGTCCGGCGTGTCCTCGGAGCGCGCGTGGAACGTGATCGGGCGGTCCCCCACCGCGTCGGCGGTGTCGACTACTGCGCGCAGCTGGACGCCGCCGCGCGAGGGCAGGATCAGGGGCGCCTCCAGGGTCAGCTCCGCCACCCCGTCGCAGCCCACCTGCTCGGCGGCGCGGACGGCCAGTTCCAGGAAGGCCGTTCCCGGCAGCAGGACCACGTCGTCGACCGCGTGGTCGCCGAGCCAGGGGTGGGTGTCGCGGGACAGCCGCCCGGTGAGGAGGACGCCGCCGGAGTCGGGGAGGTCGGTGACCGCGCCCCACCAGGGGTGGTCGAGCGGGCTCAGCCCGACCGAACCGACGTCACCGGCCGGCGGGGTGGCGTCGAGCCAGTAACGCTGCCGGTCGAACGCGTACGTGGGCAGCGCCACGGGGCGGCGGATGTCGGTTGCGGCGAAGACTCTGTTCCAGTCGGGGGACCGGCCGCCCGCGTGCACCTCGCCCAGGGAGAGGAGGAACCGGTCGAGGCCGCCGTCGTCCCGGTGCAGCGTGCCCGTCACCAGCGCGTCCCCGCCCAGGCGGCCGAGTGTCTCCGTCAGGCCGAGGGAGAGCACGGGGCGCGGGCCGCACTCCACGAACGTGCCGTGTCCGGCGCCGGCGAGACGCTCCACGGCGTCCGAGAGCCGGACCGTTCGCCGCAGGTTGCGGTACCAGTACTCGGCGGTCAGTTCCTCGCCCGCCACGACGTTGCCCGTGACCGTCGAGTACAGCGGCAGCGTGCCCGCGCGGGGGCTGATTCCCGTCAGTTGGGCGAGCAGTTCCGTGCGCAACGGTTCCACCTGCGGTGAGTGGGATGCGTAGTCCACCGCGACGCGCCTGGTGCGTACCCCCTCGCGCTCGCACACGCTCATCAGCTCGTCGAGCGCCTGCGGGTCCCCCGAGAGGACGACGGAGGAGGGACCGTTCACGGCGGCCAGCGAGAGCCGCCCGGCGAAGTCCTCCAGGCGGGCGCGGGCCTCGGCCACCGGGGCCGTCACGGAGACCATGCCGCCCGCCCCGGCCAAGTGCTCGGCGATCAGCCGGGACCGCAGCGCCACGACGCGGGCGCCGTCGTCGAGGGACAGGGCGCCCGCGACGCAGGCCGCGGCGATCTCACCCTGCGAGTGCCCGACCACGGCGGCGGGTTCGATTCCGTACGAACGCCACAGTTCCGCAAGCGACACCAGCACGGCCCACAGCACCGGCTGGACGACATCGACCCGGTCGGCACGGTCCTTGTCGGCGTCGGCGTCGGCATCGAAGTCGTCGGCGAGGCCGAGCGCCACGTCGCGCAGCGACCAGTCGACGTACGGGTCCAGGGCCGCCGCGCAGTCCTGCATCCGCTCGCGGAAGACGGTCGACGAGTTCCAGAGTCCCACGGCCATTCCGGCCCACTGGGAGCCCTGGCCGGGGAAGACGAAGACCGTCCTTCCCGGGTCGCGCGCCACGCCCTCGACGAGGCCCGCGCTCGGCCGGCCCTCGGCCAACGCCGTGACCGCGCGCAGCAGTTCTTCGGAGTGACGGCCCACCGCGACGGCCCGGTGCGTCAGCGGCGCGCGCGTGGTCGCCAGCGCGTGGGCGACGTCGGCCGCGCGCAGGCCGGGCCTGGCCGCCACGTGCTCCCGCAGCCGGGCCGCCTGCGCGCGCAGCGCCTCGGGGCTCCCTGCGGACAGCACCCACGGGACCGGGTCGGGCGCGGGGTCCGCCGCGCCGCCGGCCGAGGATGCTTCCGGCAGGGCTTCCTCATCGGTGTCGGGGAGCTCGTCGACGGCTTCGAGGATGATGTGCGCGTTCGTACCGCTGATGCCGAACGAGGACACGCCCGCCCGCCGCGGGCGCCCCGTGTCCGGCCAGGGCCGGGACGTGGTCAGGAGTTTCACGGTGTCCGCGGACCAGTCGACGTGCGGTGTGGGGGTGTCGACGTGCAAGGTCTGTGGCAGCAGCCCGTGCCGCAGTGCCATGACCGTCTTCATGACGCCGGCGATCCCTGCGGCGGCCTGCGTATGGCCGATGTTCGACTTCAACGACCCCAGCCACAGCGGCCGGTTCGTGCCGCGTTCCTGTCCGTACGTCGCGAGGAGCGCCTGTGCCTCGATGGGGTCGCCGAGGCGCGTCCCCGTACCGTGCGCCTCGACCGCGTCGACGTCGGCTCCCGTGAGTCCGGCGTCGGCGAGGGCCGCGCGGATGACGCGCTGCTGCGAGGGGCCGTTGGGTGCGGTCAGACCGTTCGACGCGCCGTCCTGGTTGACCGCGCTGCCGCTGACGAGGGCCAGTACGGGGTGGCCGTGCCGCCGCGCGTCCGAGAGGCGCTCCAGCAGGACGACTCCCACGCCCTCGGCGAGCCCCGTGCCGTCGGCCCGTCCCGCGAACGCCTTGCACCGGCCGTCGGGCGAGAGCACGCGCTGCCTGCTGAACTCCAGGAGCGTCGCCGGGCTTGACATGAGGGTGGCCCCGCCGGCCAGGGCGAGGTCGCACTCGCGGTTCCGCAGGGCCTGCACGGCGAGGTGGAGTGCCACCAGGGACGAGGAACAGGCCGTGTCGAGCGTGACCGCGGGGCCTTCGAGACCGAAGGTGTAGGCCACGCGTCCGGACGCGACGCTCGCCGCGCGTCCGGTCTCCAACCGGCCCTCGTACTCCGGCAGCGTGCCGGGCAGCCGCGCCGTGTAGTCCTGTCCCATCATCCCGGTGAAGACGCCGGTCCGGCTGCCGCGCACCGCGGCGGGTGCGAGGCCCGCCCGCTCGAACGTCTCCCAGGACACCTCCAGGAGCAGTCGCTGCTGCGGGTCCATCACCAGGGCCTCACGCGGACTGATCCCGAACAGCGCCGCGTCGAACGACATGATGTCGGGGAGGAATCCGCCCGCCCGCGCGTAGCAGCCGCCCACCTGGTCGGGATCCGGGTGGTAGAGGCCCTCGACGTCCCAGCCCCGGTCCTCGGGGAGCCCGCGGACCCCGTCCTCCCCCGAGGCGACGAGGCGCCACAGTTCCTCGGGCGAAGTGACGCCTCCGGGGAAGCGGCAGGCCATCGACACCAGTGCGACGGGCTCCCGGCTCGCCGCCTCGGCGAGCCGGAGGCGCTCGCGGGTCCTGCCCAGCTCGGCGGCGAGGCGCTTGAGGTAGTCCAGCGTCTTGTCGTCGTGGGTGGCGCGAGTGCCGTGGGTGCCTTGGCTGTCCTGCGTGTCGTGGGTGTCGTGGGTCATGTCGAACGTGCCGTCCTTCCCCCGAAGGTGTGGGACTTCGTGGAGCCTGCCGATGACGGCGAGTAGGCCGGGCGGGGTCATGTGCCGGGAAGGGCGCCGAACCGCAGCGGCAGGGCGTCCGGTCCGGAGACGCCGGTCGAGGGCCGCCAGGTGATCGGTCCCGCGATCTCGGGCGGGCCGAGGCGGGCGGCGAGCACGTCGAAGGCCTCGGCGAGTTCGACGCGGGCCAGCGCCGCGCCCAGGCAGTAGTGGGCACCGCCGCCGAAGGCCAGCGGCGAGGCCTCCCGCCGTACGGTGATGTCGAACACCTCGCCCCCCTTGAACACTAGGGGGTCGCGCTGCGCCGTGTGCGCGCAGAGCCACACGGGGGTCCCGGCCAGGATGGGGAGGCCGTTGACGGTGAAGTCCTCGGCCGCCGACTTGGTGGCCACCACCGTCGTCGTGGGGCACCAGCGCAGCACCTCCTCCACCGCCCGGGCGACCAGTTCCTGCCGCTCCCTCAGCAGCGGCCACTGCTCGGGGTGCGTGGCGAAGGCGACCATGCCGTGGCCGAGTTGGTGGCTCGTGGTCTGGTATCCGGCCACCAGCAGGGTCGCGATCAGAGTGCGCAGCTCGCGGTCGTCCAGGGCGCCGTCCTTCTGCTGGGCGCGCAGGATGTCGGAGAACAGGTCGTCGCCGGGGTGCGCCTTGCGCTCCTGGATCGCCGTCTCGAAGTAGCCGAACATCCCTGTCAGGCCTTCCTCGACCTCCCGGACCCTGCTCTGGTCGGGGCCGAGGGCGAGGACCAGGTTGGTGTTCTTGCACCAGCGGCCGATGAGGGCGTGGTCCGCCGGGGGAAAGCCGAGCAGTTCGCAGACCACGGCCGCGGGCAGCGGGTCGGCGAACGCCTCCACGAAGTCGCGCTCCCCTCCGGCCGCCAGCTCGTCGGCGAGGCGCTCCGCGGTGGCGCGGATGAACGGACGCAGCTCGGCGATGCGGCGCGCCGTGAAGGCGTGGGTCACCAGGCCGCGCAGGCGGCGGTGGTCGGGGCCCTCCAGGCTCTGCATGAAGTCGCGCATGAAGTCGCGCACCGGTCCGTCGGTGGGCCCGACCATGTCGACGACCTCGCGGAAGCCCGAGACGAGGCGTGCGTCGCGGGAGAGGCTGTGTGCCTCGGCGTAGCGCAGCACCAGGAGTCCCAGAGGGGTGCCGGCGGCCCAGGAGCGCTCTCTGGCCTCGGCCACCTCGGGAGAGTCCCATGCGAAGTCCGGCACGGTGATGTCCAGGAACGGCAGGTCCTGCCACGACGTCCCGGACTCTGCGACGGTCGACATACTCGGTCCTTCCCTCGGAAAAGGCTGGTGCGCTGCCTGCCCTACGGCATTGTGCTCAGCGGGTCTTGGCGCCTTCTTGGAACGGCCTTGGACCGTGGCCATGCCGGATCCGGACGGTCACCTCTCGCTCCGCTCTTGCTCCGCGGTGTGCAGGGCGTGGGCCCGCATGAGCGCGCGTCCCTTGAGGAGTACTTCGTCGAACTCGTCGGCGGGGTCCGATGCGAGGACGATCGCGCCGCCGGCACCGATCACTGTGCCCGTGCCCGAGGTCACCGCCGTGCGGATCACGATGTTGAGGTCGGCGCCGCCGCAGAGTCCGAAGTAGCCGATGGCGCCCGAGTAGATGCCCCTGGCCTCCCGCTCCAGGCGGTCGATGATGGCCATCGTCCGCAGCTTCGGCGCGCCCGTCATCGAGCCGCCGGGAAAGCACGCTCGTACGCAGGAGACCGGGTCCACCTCGCGTCGCAGTCGGCCGCGGACCGTCGTGACGAGCTGGTGCACCGTCGCGTACGACTCGGTCACCATGTACGCGGGTACGTCGACGGATCCCACCTCGCACACGCGGCCCAGGTCGTTGCGGAGCAGGTCGACGATCATGAGGTTCTCGGCGCGGGTCTTGGCCGACGCGGTGAGGGACCGGCGGAGTTCCTCGTCGTGGGCCGGGTCGACCCCGCGTGGTGCCGTTCCCTTGATCGGTTTGCTCTCGACGGTCCCGTCGCGGTCGATGCGCAGGAACCGCTCGGGGGACGAGCAGATGACGGCGACCGGGCCGAGCCGCAGGAAGGCGCCGTACGGGGCGGGGTTGAGGTGCCGGAGCACCAGGTGGTAGCCGAGGGGGTCGGCCATGGCCGGAAGTCGTATGCGGTTGGTCAGGCAGATCTCGTAGCTCTCCCCGCTGCGCAGCTGTTCGAGGCATTCCTCGATGTCGTCGGCGTACTCGGCGCGGGCGCGGGCCAGTACCGGCCCGTCCACCGGGGCCGCTGCTTCCGGGCCTGCGGCGCGTTCGGGCGCGAGGGGCGGCAGGGAGTGGGCGCGCAGCGCAGTCCGTGCCACCCAGGCGCGGGCGTCCGCGGTCTCTTCCGCCCCGGGGCCGCTCAGCGCCAGGACATAGGTCCGCTCCTCCTGGTGGTCCACCGCGATGAGCCGATCGGCGAACATCCATACGGCGTCCGGTGTCTCGGCCCGGTGGACGTTCGCGCTCCCGCACTCGGCCTTGAGCTCGTACCCGAAGTAGCCGACGTATCCGCCGTTCAAGTCGAAGGGAAGGTCCCCGGCCGGGACGGCGCGGGTGCGGAGCCGGTCCTGGAGCACCTGGAAGACGCTGCCGTCCTCGGTCCGTTCGCCGGTGGCGTCGCGGACCGTCACCGTGCTCTCCCCGGTCCGGTACGTCAGGGTCTCGGCGAGGGGGCCGGAGTCGTCGCCGAGGAAGGAGAACCGGGCCCCGCCGACGCCCGGGGCGCTGCTGTCGAGCCAGAAGGCGTGCTCGCTCTTCGAGAACAGCGTGGTGAAGAGGGCCGGGGTGTCCACCGCCCGGTCGATGATCTCGACGGCCAGGCTCAGTCGTGGCACGGGGGCGCCCTCGGGCGGCCGGGCCCAGCGCGCGTACTCCGGTGGCGGAGAGGCGTAGTGGCCGCCCACCAACTCGGCGAAGTTGCGCAGCAGTTGGGCTCCCCGCTCGCTCGCGACGGACTCCGGGTGGAACTGCAGGCCCCACCGGGGCAGGGCGTCGTGCCGCAGCGCCATGACGGTCCCGTCCTCCGCCCAGGCGGTGGCGGGCAGGGCCCGCGGCAGGGGTTCGGTGACCCGCAGCGAGTGGTAGCGCACCGCGGTGAAGTTCTGGGGCAGGCCGTCGAACAGGTCCTCGCCGCCGTGCCGGACCCGCGTGAGGTGGCCGTGCCGGGGCACTCCGGCCGCCACCTGCCCGCCGTAGTGGTGGGCGATCGCCTGGTGGCCGAGGCACACTCCGAGGACCGGCACGTCCTGCCAGCGGTCCAGGATGCCCGGGCAGAAGCCGAGGTCGGCCGGGCGCTGGGGGCGTCCCGGGCCAGGCGAGATGACCACGCAGTCGAACGCCGCCGGGTCCTGCTCCGTCCATGCCGGGTCGTCGTTGAGCAGGACGGTCGGCTCCTTGCCGTACACCCTGGCGAGGAGCTGGTACAGGTTGTAGGTGTAGGAGTCGTAGTTGTCCATCAGCAGCGCACGCATCGAGCGGCTCCGAGGGTGGTCGTCGCAGGTCGGGCCCGCCTTGCCTACTCGCCGAGCAGGTTGTCGATGTACTCGAAGACCTCCTCCCGGGAGGCCGGGCGCAGCTGCTCCGTGGCCGCGTCGTCCTGATGGCCCCGGTGGCCTTGGTGGCCCTGGTGCGGACCGGGCGGCGGTGAGCCCCCCGAGGCGTCCTCGGCGGCCTGCCCGGCTGCCGTCGTTCCCGCCTTCGGGGGCGGCGCGTCCGGAAGCAGCAGGGTCCGCAGGTGCCGGCCGAGCGCGACGGGTGTGGGGTAGTCGAAGACCAGCGTGGGCGACAGGCGCAGGCCGGTGGCGTCACCGAGGCGGTTGCGCAGTTGCAGGGCGCGCAGCGAGTCGAACCCGATGTCGGCGAAGGGCCGCCGCTCGTGGACGGTCCGCGGGTCGTCGTGGCCGAGGACGGCCGCGACGTGCGTACGTACGAAGGTCAGCAGGATGTCGTCCCGTTCGCTCTCCGGGAGAGGCGCGAGGCGGGTGGCCAGGCTCTCGCCGTCCTGTCCGTCGCCGGTGTCGGCGGTGGCGACGGCGGACCGGCGGACCGGGGTGCGGGTGAGTCCGCGCAGGAGGTACGGCACGTCGGCGCCGTCGCCCAGGGCGCCGGTGTCCAGGCGCAGGGGGAAGACGACCGGTTCATCGGTGGCACAGGCGACGTCGAACAGGGCGAGCCCCTGATCGCTTGAGAGCGCCTTGACTCCCGAGCGGGCCATCCGTCGCACGTCCGCCGCCGCCAGCCTCTCCGTCAGGCCGGACCGGGCGCCCCACAGCCCCCAGCCCAGCGACACTCCCGGCAGGCCAGCGGCCCGGCGCCAGGCCATCAGGGCGTCCACGAAGGCGTTGGCCGCCGCGTAACCGGCCTGTCCGGCGGGGCCGAGGACGCTCGACACCGACGAGAACGCGACGAACGCCACGTCCGAGCCGGCCGTCAACTCGTGCAGATGCCATGCCGCGTCCGCCTTGGGGTGCAGCACCTGGTCGAGACGTTCCGGGGTCTGTGCCGCCAGGACGCCGTCGTCCAGTACGCCGGCCATGTGCACCACGGCAGTGAGGGGGTGCTCGGCCGGAACCGACTCCAGCGCGTCCGCCAGTACGCCCCGGTCCCCCGCGTCGCCCGCCACGACGTGGATGTCGGCGCCGTCGGCGCGCAGTTCCTTCACGAACTCGGCCGCGTCCGCTCCCGAGTCGCCCGTGCGCGCCACGACGACGACGTGCCGGATCCCGTACGACTCCACGACGTGCCGTACCACCAACCGCCCGAGGGTGCCGAGCCCACCGGTCACCAGGACCGTGCCGTCCGGCCGCCAGCCCGCACCACCGCTCGGCGCCGACGTCGCCACCCGCGTCATCCGCGTCATCCGCGGGACCAGAAGAGCCCCGTCACGCACCGCGACCCGGGCCGCTTCACCGGCCACCGCGTCGGCGAGCGCGGAGCGGGACGAGGCGAGGCCGTCGATGTCCACGAGGCGGATGCGGCCCGGGTACTCCGACTGCGCCGAGGCGACGAGGCCCCAGACCGCGGCGAGGGCGGGATCAGGCCGCGAACCGGGGCCCGCCGCGACGGCATCCCGAGTGAGGACGACAAGACGCGAGCCCGCCAGGCGCTCGTCGACCAGCCAGTCCTGGAGGGCGGCCAGGACAGTGTGGGTGGCCTGGTGCGCGACGGTGGCCGGGTCGAGGGGGGCGGTCGGGGCAGTGCCGGTGCCCGGCTCGGTGGCACGGGGTTCCGGGGCCGGGGAGTGGCCCGAGTACCCCGACAGTTCCGATGGCCCCGACAGCAGGGCAAGTACGACGGCCTCGGGCGCGCCGCCCCCCGTGTCCAAGTACGCCCGCAGCGCCGCCGGGTCGGAGTGGTGTGCGCACTCGATGCCTCGCGCCTTCAGTGCGCCGTCCGCCTCGGCGGTCCCGGACCCGATCCAGGCCCAGCGCGTCGGCACCGGGTCGTGCGGCAACGGTGCGGGTTGCGCGGGCTGCCACTCCAGATGGAGCAGTGAGGCGTCGGCCATGGCGGCGGTCCGGCGCAGGGACTCCGTGTTCATCGGGCGCAGCCCGAGGTTCTCGACCGTCACCACCGGCCGTCCCGCGGGGTCCGTGGCGGTGACCGACAGCGCTCCGGGCCCGGTGATCCGGATGTGGGCCCGCAGCCGGGTGGCGCCCGTGGCGTGTACGGCCACACCGCTCCAGGAGAACGGCAGCCGGGGCACGGCCTCGCCAGGCGAGGCACCAGGCGTGGGCGCGAGTGCCGCGGCGTGCAGGGCGGCGTCGAACAGGGCGGGGTGCAGCCCGTAGCGGTCGGCGCCACCTGCGCCCTCGGGGAGTTCGACCTCGGCGTAGAGGTCGTCTCCACGGTGCCAGCAGCGCTTCAGCCCTTGGAACGCGGCACCGTAGTGGAGTCCGGCCCTTGCCAGCTCCCGGTAGCAGTTGTCGAGGTTGGTCTCCGCCGCGTCGTGCGGAGGCCACTGCCGCGGGGGTTCTGGCGGCTGATGGTCGCCGCGTGCCAGGGCGCCTTGCGCGTGCCGGGTCCAGGCGGCGTCGGCGGCGGCGTCGCCCGCCCGGGAGTGCAGGGTGACGCTCCGCCGCCCGGCGTCGTCCGGTCCGCCGACGGCGAGCTGGAGGCGGACGGTGCCCTCCTCGGGCAGGATCAGCGGGGCTTGGAGGACCAGCTCTTCGAGACCGTCGCAGCCCGCCCGCGCACCCGCCTCCAGCGCCATTTCCACCAGCGCCGTACCCGGTACGACCAGGATGTCCGCGACGGCGTGATCGGCGAGCCAGGGGTGGGTCCGGGCGGACAGGGTTCCGGTGAAGAGCATGCCCCCGGTGCCGTCCGCGAGGGGGACGGCTGCGCCCAGCAGAGGGTGGTCGACGCCGTCCAGGCCGGCCGTGGTCACGTCCGCCTCCGGCGGCGCCGCGTCCTCCAGCCAGTGGCGGGTCCGCTGGAATGCGTAGGTCGGGATGTCCGTCAGACAGGTGGCGGCGTGGCTGAACGCCGCGGGCCAGTGGACGGCGACGCCATGGACGTACGCCTCGGCGACCGCGGTCAGGAACCGCGCCAGGTCGCCTTCGTTGCGCCGCAGGGAATCGACGGTCAGGACGTCACCGGCTCGTTCGGCGCCCGCGGCGTGGGCGGCATGCGCGGTGTTGGCGGTGCCCGTGGCGTCGGCGGTCTCCTGGATGGCGAGGGTGAGCATGGGGTGCGGGCTCATCTCGATGTACGTGGTGTGGCCGTCGGCGAGCAGTTTCTCCACCGTGCGGTGGAACTGGACGGTCTCACGGAGGTTGCGCACCCAGTACGCGCCGTCCAGGGCCGCCGTGTCGATCGGCTCGCCGGACACCGTCGAGTAGAAGGGCACGGCCGCGGCGCGCGGGCGGACGCCGGACAGCACCGTCAGCAGGGTCTCGCGGATCTCCTCGATCTGCGCGGAGTGCGACGCGTAGTCCACCGGGATCCGCCGAGCGCGCACGCCGTCCGCCTCGAAGGCCGCCAGTGCCTCGTCCAGGGCCGCCGGTTCCCCGGAGATCACCACGGAGCGCGGTCCGTTGACCGCGGCGACGGACACGGCACCGCCCCACGGCGCGAGGCCCCGGCGCGCCTGCTCCACGGGGGCGGCGACCGACACCATCCCGCCCCGCCCGGCCAGGACCCGCAGGGCCCGGCTGCGCAGGGCCACGATGCGGGCCGCGTCGTCCAGGGAGAGCGCGCCCGCGACGTGGGCCGCCGCTATCTCGCCCTGCGAGTGACCGACGACCGCGGCCGGCTCCACGCCGAAGGACCGCCACAGTGCCGCGAGGGAGACCAGCACCGCGAACAGCGCCGGTTGCACGACGTCGACGCGGTCCAGGGCCGGCGTGCCGGACTCGCCCCGCAGCACCTTGGTGAGGGACCAGTCGACGTGCGGGGCGAGGTGGTCGGCGCAGGCCTCGATCGACTCCCTGAACACCGGCGAGGTGCGCATCAGTTCGGCCGCCATGCCCGGCCACTGGGATCCCTGGCCGGGGAACACGAACGTGACGCGGTCCCGTGCCGTGGCCGACCCCAGGGCCACGTGCGGACCGTGGTCGCCGTCCGCGAGCGCGGCGAGGCGCTCCATGGCCGCGGTCCGGTCCGCGGCCACCACGACGGCGCGGTCCGTGAGGGCCGCCCGTGAACGCGCCAGGGAGTACGCCACGTCCACGTCCGGCGCTCGCGGTGGCGACTTCAGGAAGTCCGCCACCCGCCGAGCCTGGGCCCGCAGGCCCGCTTCTCCGGCGCCCGAGACCAGCCAGGGCAGGGGGTGGTCTCCGCGGCCCTCCATGTCGACGGCTCCCTCGGGTGCTGCCGGGGCCTCCCGCTGCCTTTCGGGTTCCTGGGGCGCCTGCTCCAGGATGATGTGGGCGTTCGTGCCTCCGACGCCGAAGGAGGAGACCGCCGTCCGGCGCGGACGGTCGACGGGCGGCCAGGGCCTGGCCTCCGTCAGGAGCCGCACCGCACCGGAGGACCAGTCGACGTGCGGCGTCGGCTCGGCGATGTGCAGGCTTCGCGGCAGCTCGGCGTGGCGCATGGCCATCACCATCTTGATCAGGCCCGCCACTCCGGCCGCGGCCTGGGTGTGCCCGATGTTGGACTTCAACGAGCCGAGCCACAGCGGCCGGTCGGCCGGCCGGTCCTGTCCATAGGTGGCGAGGAGCGCCTGTGCCTCGATCGGGTCGCCCAGCTGCGTTCCGGCGCCGTGGGCGTCCACACAGTCCACGTCCGCCGGGGACAGGCCCGCGTGGGCGAGTGACTGGCGGATCACCCGCTGCTGGGCCGGGCCGTTCGGCGCCGTCAGGCCGTTCGACGCGCCGTCCTGGTTGACCGCCGATCCCCGTATCACTGCCAGCACGCGGTGGCCGTTGCGCCGCGCGTCGGACAGCCGTTCGAGGAGCAGTACGCCCGCGCCCTCGGACCAGCTGCTGCCGGCCGCGTCGGCCGAGAACGACCGGCACCGCCCGTCGGGTGCGAGCCCGCGCTGGCGGCTGAATTCGATGTAGCCCCAGGGCGTGGCCATCACGGTGACACCGCCGGCCAGGGCGAGCGTGCACTCCCCCTGGCGCAGCGACTGGGCGGCGAGGTGCACGGCCACGAGGGAGGAGGAGCAGGCGGTGTCCACGGTGACCGCCGGTCCCTCAAGGCCGAGGGTGTAGGCGAGGCGTCCGGAGGCCACGCTGGGCATGCTGCCCACGACGCGATAGCCCTCGGCGCTCGGCGGGACGTGCCGGATGCGGGCACCGTACTCGCTGTACATGATGCCGACGAAGACGCCGGTGCGGGTGGAGCGCAGCGAGGTCGGGTCGATCCGGGCGCGTTCGACGGCCTCCCACGACGTCTCCAGGAGCAGTCGGTGCTGCGGGTCGATGGTGACGGCCTCGCCCGGGCTGATCGCGAAGAACCCGGCGTCGAAGTCGGGCGCGTCGTAGAGGAATCCGGCGTGCCGGGTGCAGGTCGTGCCCACGTGGTCGGGGTCGGGGTCGTACTCGACGCTCCAACCGCGGTCGGCCGGGAACTCGGAGATCGCGTCCGTCTCCGAGCGGACCAGGCGCCACAGGTCCTCCGGTGAGGACACCTCGCCGGGCAGTCGGCAGCCCATGCCGACGATCGCGATCGGCTCGTCCGCCGCGGCCCGCCGCCCGGCGGGCGCGCCGGCCCGCGCCTCGGATGCGTGGGTTGTGTGCTCGCCGGGCAGCAGGGAGCACAGGTGGTCGGTGAGGGCACTGGGGGTCGGGTGGTCGAAGAGGACGGTGGTGGACAGGTCGCTGCCCGTCGCCTCGCTCAGCCGCTCCCGCAGCCGTGCCGCGGCCCGTCCCCGGATCCCTTGGGCGCCGAACGCCCGGCCGGGGTCGAGCGGCACCTGCCCGTCGCGGTCCAGGACGGCGGCGGCCTGCGTCCGGATCAGGTCGAGGAGCAGACGGCGCCGTTCCGCCGCCCGCGCGGCGGCGAGGCGCTGCCGCAGGGGTCGGTCGCGTCCCTCGTTCGACTCCATCCTTGCTTCCTTCCTGGAGAGGTGCGGCGGCCGCGAACGTCGAGTACGACGGGCGGCGGCCTCATCGACGCCGTCCCACGCTGGCCGACCAAGCCGGCCGCTCGGGGAACTCAAAGTCGATGGCGTCGGCCAGTTCCAGCTGCTCGACCATCCGCTGGGCGCCGGAGAAGTCCCGGACGAGCCGCCGGCCGGAGGCGCTCGCCCGCAGGTCGTCCACGATCTCGGCGGCGCCCGTGACGCCCGCGGTGTCCAGTTCGAGGCGCAGCGTGGAGAGGTCCTGCTCGGCGAACGCCTCCAGGGCGAGGGGGAGGCAGCGCACCAGGGCGCGGCGCTGTCCGGCGTCCATCCTGGCGTAGAGCTCCCGGACGACCTCGATGACGATCGAGCCGTGCGCCGTCTCGTCCCGCAGATGCAGCGTGGTGATCAGCGAGTGCAGGGGCTGGATCGAGTCGTCCCCGGCCAGCAGGGCCAGCAGGGAGTTGATGCAGGTCTCGGCCACGGCCCCCCACACCAGGACGGCGACGTCGCGCTCCCACTCCTCCGGTATTTCGGCGAGCACCTCGCGCAGCCGCCGGTAGGTGATGAGCGGGGGCTGCTCGGGGCGGTTGCGCACACCGCGCAGTTGCCGGGTGCGGGAGAGGGCGAGCATGTGCATGTACGTGTGGAAGCTCTCGTCCACGATGGACTGCTGTACTGCCTGCCGCACCAACGGGTGGTCGCTGCCGGGGAAGACGCCGCGCATGACGAGGTCGAAGGCGGGCTCGGCGATGAGGTGTTCGGTGGCGATGACGCGTTCGTTGTAGCCGATCCACAGACCCGTCAGAACCTGTCCGCGCTGCTCCGGGGTTGCCGCGAGGAAGCGGGGGTGCGTCGCGAACGGCACGATCTGGAGTGGGTAGTCCGGCAGTCGGGGGTCGTACGTGCCGGACTCGTCGAGAGCGTCGGGGCTCGTCGTCACCGCGGCCCGCCGGGGCCAGGCCGCCACGAGGCGGCGCAGCGTGGCGGTGCCGATGCCGTCCTCCTCGGTCCACCCCCTGGCCGCCCAGGTGGTCACCACGCCCGGTTCCTCGCGCATCAGCCCTCCCGGCCTCGTGGTCCGCAGTGCCGTTGCATCGTCACCGGCTGCTCTTGGCGGCTTCTTGTACGTGGCTTGGGCGCGGCTGAGGAAGCCTTCTGGTCGCGGGGGAGGGCTGCCACGATGGAGCCGCCGCGCCCCGTCCCGTCCCGGGCGGTCCGCCGTGAGACTCCCCTGAGACTCCCTTGCTAAGGACGCATCATGCTCGTACCGCTCACCATGGCCGACTTCCTCGACCGCGCCGGGACGGCCGCCGCCGGTCGCACGGCGCTCGTCGACGAGCCGGACCAGCCGTCCGGCCCGGTGGCGACGACCACCTATGGCGGGCTGCTGCGGCGCATACGGGCCTGGCAGGCCGGCCTGGACGCGCTGGGCATCGGCGCGGGCGAGCGGGTCGCCGTCGTCAGCCCCAACTCGGCCCGCCTCCTGGAGTTGCTCTACGCGATACCGGCGAGCGGCCGGATCTGCGTTCCCGTGAACCACCGGCTCACCCCTGAGGAGACGGGGTACATCCTGCGGCAGTGCGATGCCTCGGTCGTGTTCGTCGATCCCGATGTGGAGGCCGCGCTCGGCTCGGTCGAGGGGCCCAAGCGGTTCGTGCTCGGCGAGGAGACCGACACCCGGGTGATGCGGTACGACGTCTCGCCTCGTCCCTGGTCACGGCCCGACGAGAATGCCGTCGCGACACTCAATTACACGTCGGGAACGTCCGCCCGCCCGAAGGGCGTCGCCCTGACCCACCGCAATGTGTGGCTCAACGCGATGACGTTCGGCGTGCACGCGCGGATCTGGGAGCAGGACGTCTATCTGCATACGCTGCCCACGTTCCACTGCAACGGCTGGGGGGTGCCGTTCCTCCTCGCCGGGCTCGGCGCCAAGCAGGTGCTGCTGCGCCGGATCGACGGCACCGAGATCCTGCGGCGGGTCCAGGAGCACGGTGTGACCCTCGCGTTCGGCGCTCCGGCCGTGTGGGATGCCGTGCTCCGAGCGGCACGGCGCTGGCCGGGCGAGATTCCCGGCCGGGGCAGCGTGCGCGTGGTGTGCGCGGGCGCACCCGTCAGCGAGCGCCTCGTCTGCCAGGTGGAGAACGAGCTGGGCTGGACGTTCCACCAGGTGTACGGCCTGACGGAGACGACACTCCTCACCTTCAACCAGCGCCCGCCGGGCGCCTCGGGGAGCGGCGGTCTGACGAGGGCGGGGGCGCCCGCGCTGGGCGTACGGTTGCGCACCGGGGCGCGGGGGGAGGTCCTCGCCCGTTCGAACATGGTGCTCGACGGCTACTGGCAGGACGCGGAGGCCGACGCTTCGGCCCTCGGCGAGGGCTGGTTCCACACCGGCGATGTGGGCTCGTTCGACGACGAGGGGCATCTCGTCCTGTTCGACCGGTTGAAGGACGTCATCGTCAGCGGCGGTGAGAGCGTGTCCTCGGTGGAGGTCGAGGCCTGCCTCCTGAGCCATCCGTCGGTCGCCGAGGCGGCCGTCATCGGCGTGCCGGACGAGCGGTGGGGCGAGACCGTCAAGGCGCTGGTCGTGCCCGTCAAGGGGGTCCCGGTCACGGGCGACGAGCTGATCTCGTACTGCAAGCAGCGGCTGGCCCGGTACAAGGCGCCCACGTCCGTGGAGTTCCCGGACGCGCTGCCCCGGACCGGCAACGGCAAGGTTCAGAAGGGTCAGTTGCGGGAGCCGTACTGGGTCGGCCAGGACCGGCGCATCAACTGACGCCGGCCCGTCCTGCCGCCCGCCGGGCGGCGGTCAGCGCCGCAGGCACATCCGCCCGACGTACTCGTCACGGAGGATCCGGGTGAACAACACCCGGAGTTCCCGGCCCGGGTCCACGCCCAGTTCCTGGGCCAGCGCCCTGCGGATGCGGTGGTAGACGCGCACCGCCTCCGCCTGCCGGCCCACCTCGCACAGGGCGACCATCAGCAGCCAGCCCAGGCGCTCCCGGTTGGGGTACTTCGCGCTCAGCGCCGCCAGTTCGGCCACGGCGGTGCCGTCGTCCCGGCCCCAGGACAGCTCGGCCTCCCACAGGGCCTCCCATGTCATGAGGCGCAGTTCCTCAAGGCGCGCCGCCTCGCGCACGGCCGGTTCGTAGTCACCCAGTTCCGCGTAGGGCGCGCCGCGCCACAGTTCCAGGGAGTCCTCCAGCAACCTGCTGGCCTCCGCGAAGCGACCCTCGCGCAGATGCTGGCGCCCGTCGCGCAGCAGGTTTTCGAAGCGGCAGATGTCGACCCGTTGCCGTGCGACGTCGAGAAGGTATCCGTGCGGTTCTCTACGCAGGATCCGGTCGCGTCCCCGTGGCGGGCAGTCCGGTTCCAGTTGGCGGCGCAGCCGCGATACATAGCTGTGCAGGCTGGCGAGGACGTTGCCCGGCGGCCCCGTGGGCCAGACGGCCTCGGCGAGCCGCTCCGCGTTCACCACCTGCCCTGGCGCCAGCAACAGAGCGCAGAGCACCGCCCGTTGCCGTGCCGGCCCCAGCGGCAGCGGACCGTCCGTCGACCGCACCCCCAGCGGCCCGAGAATGTGGAACGACAGCTCACTGGACAACCACGTAACAGTCTTTACAGACATCACGTCCCCCTGGACATACTGATTATCGAACGAGAGGGAGACATTTCCCACTGGGCCCGCGCTCTATTCAATAAGCGGCCCTGGGTGATGGGGACCCGGGCGAAGTGAACGGCGAAACCACGTGGTTTGCGCCATCCGCCTACCGTGCCGCGATATCGCACATGCCAATTACCTCTCGTACGCTCTTCCGAATCCACACCGCAGCCGATCGAATGGCGCAGTACGGCGACGCGCTTGAGGAAACAATTCTTCGCGGCGCGCCGCCGAATAACGATGCTTCAGTCCCGCGCCCGCACGCGGGTCTCGCCCGCGTCGGGAGGGCGAAGCTGTCAGGTCTTGGCCGCGTCGGCCGCGGCGCAGTGGTAGAGCGTCGGTGAGTCGCCGCCACCGCGGTCGCTGTCGGCACCGGCAGCAGCCCCGTACGTTCCGGGGCCGACTTCGGCGCAGGCCGACCTCACCCAGGCGCTGATCTTCGACTTCTTCGCGCCCTCCTCGGTGACCAGCGCGAAGCTGACGTCTTCCTTGGCGACGAGTTCCTGGTACTCGGTGAGGGTGAGGGCGTCGCCATGCATGCTGGCGACGGGGAGGAGGGGCACGACTTCGGCGTAGATGTACGGGGCCGCGGCCATGGTCGTCTCGGTGGACATGGTGTATTTCGCGGCGCCGTTGTGCTTCTGGACGTAGGCGAGGAGCTTGCTCTCCGTGGGCGTCAGTGAGGTGCGTGGGTCCTGGGTCACGTTGACCGTGCCCGCCCCGCCGCCCTCTCCGCCGCCCGTGCCGCTCCCACCGCCGATGACCCTGCCCGTCCCTGCCCCCGTCCCGGCGCCCTCGGGGCGCGGGCCGGCCGACGCGTCGAACGCCGATCCCGCGTAACGCTCGTTCAGCACGGACAAGGACCACGCCGTCGGCGCGGCGAACATGGCCACGCATCCGGCGAGCAGTCCGGCGAGCCCGGCCCGGCGGGCGCCGCTGCCGCGCAGGAGGCCACCGAGGGCTAGGACGGCGACGAGCGTGGCCACGACGACCACGGGGATGAGCCAGGGTGCGAAGTCCGTGTAGTCGGAGGCCAGGTGGACCGTCCAGCCGACTTCCGCGGCGATGACGGCGGGCAGCACCCAGGCCCGTCGGCCACCGGGCGCGGCTCGGTGCGCGCGCCACAGGGCGACGGTCCCGGCGGCGGACAGCGCGGCGAGCGGGGGCGCGAGTACGGACAGGTAGGCGGTGTGGAAGAGGTTGCCGATGGCGCTCAGCACACAGGCCGACGTGATCAGCCAGGTGCCCCACATCAGAAAGCCCGCGCGGGTCGGATGGGTGCGGGCGGCCCTGCGGTGCGTCGACAGCCCCATGGCCAGGGCGATCACGGCGAGGGGATACAGCCAGCCGATCTGTGGTGCGAGAGGGTCGCGCAGGAGCTTGAGCCACAGAGAGGCCTCGGAAGGGGGCTTCGGGGGCGCCCAGGTGCCGCCGGGCGTACCGCTGTCCTGTCCCTTCCGGCCCTCCTGCCGGTCTTCGGACGGTGCGCCGTCGGTTCCACCGGGAGGCGCGCCGGACGGTTGGGCCGTCGAAGGCTGCCGTCCGGCGCCATCCTTCTTCTCGGCGCCCCCCTTCTCCTTGCCGCTCCCGGGCTGCCCCGGCCCGCTGCTCGCGGGCGGGGCCGTCGGCGCGCTCCGTGCACCGTCCTTGTTACCGCCTCCGTCGTCGGACGCGGACGCTCCGCCGTCGATCAGTCCGGCGTGCAGGCGGTTGAAGCCGTTGTAGCCGAAGACCATGGCGGCGGCGCTGTTGTTGGTCGAACCGTCCACATAGGGGCGGTCGTCCGCCGGAGTGAAGGTCAGCAGGGCCACCCACGACAGCGACACCGACAAGAGCACCACGCCCGCCACGGCCAGCTGTCCGAGGCGCCGCCTCAGCGGTACCTGAGCCGCCACGAGATAGCCGACGACGAAGGCGGGGACGACGATCCAGGCCTCCATCATCTTCATCTGGAAGCCGATGCCGATCCAGAGGGCGCTCAGCAGCAGCGGCCTCAGCCGCGCGGTGCCGACCGCCTTCTGGTACTGGTCGGCGGCCAGCACGAGGCACATGGTGAGCGAGCCGTCCATCATCGCGTGGCCGAACATCGAGGCCGCGACGGGCGTGACCGTCAGGAGACCCGCGGCGAGCAGTCCGGCGGCGGGCCCCTGCCAGCGGCGCACCACCCGGTACATCACCAGGACGGAGATCACGCCCATAATGCACTGCGGCAGCGTCAGCGCCCAGTCGTGGAAGCCGAAGACCCGCGCCGACAGGGCCTGCGGCCACAGAAAGCCGCCGATCTTGTCCATGGTGAGGGTCGCCGCCGGATCGACGGTGGTGAACAGGAACGCCTTCCAGCTCTCGGACATGCTGCGGGCGGCCAGGGAGTAGTACGGGGCGAGCCCGCTGCTGGTGATGTTCCAGGCGTAGAGCAGGGCGGCGAGGGCGGCGATGCCCAGGAGCCCGGGCCTGGCCCAGGGCGGCTGGTCGGGCGGGGAGCGCCAGAACTTCCCACGACGCCGGGGCGCTTCCACCGCCGGGGACGCGGTCGTGCTGGACGTGCTGGTCAGAGACGTCATGATCGCAGCTGACTCCTTGTTCCCGGCTGTTCCCGGACACGGCCGCCAAGTGGCCGACATCTCGCTTCTACCCGTGCGCGGTTGTCCGGCGCCGGTGGCTCCGCGCCGGACAACAAGCTCCGGACAACAAGCTCCGGACAGCGACGCCGGACAGCGATCCGCGAGCCGCGGCTTCACCGCGCGCAGGCCCGGGGAGGCGACTGCTGGTACGGATCGTGCAGATACCTGGCGCGTTCGCGGGCGCTGAGGTCCCTGCGCAGGGAGCGGCATATCCTGCTGAGCGCTTCGTCGGCGCTGAGGAGCACGTTCCACAGCCGCAGCGCGCCGTCGTCGCCGCCGCTGGCGACGGTGCGGCCGTCAGGGCTGAACGCCACCGACCGCACCGGTCCCGCCTGTCCGGGCAACACGACCTTCTGCAGGCCTGTGGACGTACCCCACAGCCGTACCGTCCCGTCGCGGCCGCCGCTGACCACCGTGCGGCCGTCGGGGCTGAAGGCCACTGTCTGTGCGCTGCCCCGGACTCCGGTCAGCCCGGCCCGGGACCGCCCGGTGTCCGTGTCCCACAGCCGCACCGTGCCGTCGTCGCTGCCACCGGCGACGCTGTTCCCGTCCGGTGCGAACGACACCGCCCGGATGGGCGACTTGACTCCGCGGACGCTCCGGGCCTTGCCCGTGGCCGTGTCCCACAGGCGCAGAGTGCCGTCGCGTCCACCACTGGCGACCGTACGGCCGTCCGGGCCGAACGCGACCGATCCCACCGGACCTCGATGTCCCGTCAGCACATTCCGCTGCTTGCCGCTGGCCGGGTCCCACAGCCGTACGGTTCCGTCCCGTCCGCCACTGACGACCGTACGGCCGTCCGGACTGAACGCCACCGAGCCCACCCTGTCCTGATGGCCCCTCAGCACGGCCCGTTGCTCGCCGCTGGTCGCGTCCCACAGCCGGACGGTTCCGTCACGGCCACCACTGACGACCGTACGACCGTCCGGACTGAACGCGACCGACCGCACGGCCCCTTTGTGCCCGTCGAGTGTGCTGCGCACCCTGCCGGTCGCCGAGACCCGCAGCCGTACCGTCCCATCGTCTCCACCACTGGCGACCGTGCGGCCGTCCGGACTGAACCCCACCGAATTCACGGCAGCCCCGGTCCCGGTCGCCGTGATGCGCGCCTTGCCGGTGGCCACGGCCCACAGCCGTACGGCTCCGTCGCGGCCGCCGCTGACCACCGTGCCACCGTCCTGGCTGAACGCCACGGACCACACGGCGCCGCCCTGCCCGCTCAGCACGGCACGCCGCGACCCGTTCGCCGCGTCCCACAGCCGTACCGTGCCGTCGCGGCCGCCGCTGACCACCGTGCGTCCGTCCGGACTGAACCCCACCGACTCGGCGTCGCGGCCGTGCTCGGTCAGCGCGATGCGCTCCTTGCCGGTCGCCGGAGTCCACAGCCGCACCGTGCCGTCGCGTCCACCGCTGGCGACGGTGCGCCCGTCCGGACCGAACGCCACCGCGTTCACGGCGCCCTCGTGTCCGTCGAGTGTGGTGAGCGCCCTGCCGGTGGCCGCGTTCCACAGCCGTACCGTGCCGTCGTGTCCGCCACTCGCCACCGTGCGTCCGTTCGGGCTGAACGCCACCGCGCGCACGTTGCCCTGTTGTGCCGTCAGGGCGTTCCGTTGCTTGCCGGTCGCCGCGTTCCACAGCCGTACCGTGCCGTCGTCCCCGCCGCCGGCGACTGTGCGCCCGTCCGGGCTGTACGCGACGGCGTCGACGGCGCCTTGGTGGTTCGTCAGTACGTCCTGCTGCTTGCCGGTGGTCGTGTCCCACAGGCGTACGGTTCCGTCGCGGCCGCCGCTCGCCACCGTACTGCCATCAGGGCTCAGCGCCACCGAGGTCACAGCGCCCTTGTGTCCGTGGAGTGTGGTGCGTGCCTTGCCGGCCGCCGCGTTCCACAGCCGTACCGTGCCGTCGTGTCCGCCACTCGCCACCGTGCGGCCGTCCGGGCTGATGGCCACCGACTCCACGTCCCCCTCATGGCCGGTGAGCCGCTGCTGGAGGGGGCGCGAGGCAGCGGCCAGGAGGCTGGTGGTGGCCTCGGCGGTGGGGCGGATCCGGTAGGCGTAGACGGCCAGGAGCGAGGCCAGGTCGGACTCGTCGGCGAGGAGAATGGACGCCTGGGCGGCGAGCTGCCGGGACAGCGTGCTGCGCTGTTCGGCGACGGCCTCGCGCCGATGGCTCTCGCTGGTGCGGTACTGGTCCCAGGCGATCAGACCCGACACGAGGGCGATGACGAGCAGCACGGACAAGGTGATGGTGAGCCGGCGCAGGCGCCGCGTGGCGCGGACCGCGGCGCGTCGCTCACGGTCCCGGGCCGCGGTGCTCGCTGTCAGGAAGTCACGTTCCAGCGCGGTCAGCGTGCTGTCGGGAGCGGCGAAGGACTCCTCGGCCGCCGCCAGCCGCGTGCCGCGGTACAGCGCCCCGGGGTCACGGCCCTCACGGTCCCAGGCGGTGGCCGCCTCGCTCAGCCGCTGGTGCAGCAGCAGCCCCGCCCGGTCCTCGTCGATCCAGTCGCGCAGCCGCGGCCAGGCGTGCAGCAGTGCCTCGTGGGTGAGTTCGACGGTGTCGGTGTCCAAGGTGATCAGCCGGGCGCGGGCCAGCGCGTCCAGGACCGTCTCGATGCCGGCCCGGTCCTCACTCAGCCAGTCCAGGTCGGCGCGGGCCAGTCTGCGTCTGGTGGCGTCCGTGCCCTCGCCGATCGCGACGAGGCGCAGCAGGACGGCGCGGGCCAGGTGCCGCTGCCCGTCGGCGAGCCCGGCGTGGACCGCCTCGGCGGTCTGGGCCAGGGCGTGCCGGATGCCTCCCGCGGCCTCGTACCCGGACAGGGTGAGGGTGCTGCCGCGGCGGCGGCACCAGGTCTCGCGCAGCGCGTGGGAGACCAGGGGCAGCACGGTGGTCCTGCCGGTGGCGTCGGCGATCACGCGGGCGAGGAGCGCTCCCTCGACGGTGCAGGCGGCGCGGGCGGCGGGCCGGCTGATCGCCCGGCGCAGCTCGTCGGTGGTCATCGGCCCGACGAGCAATTGGGCGTCGCGCAGCGCCTCGACGAGGTCGGGGTGTTGCGCGCAGCGCGCGTAGAAATCGGCCCGCACGCCCAGCACGACGCGGGTGCGGCTGTTGGCGGCCTGGGCGGCGGTGAGCAGTGCGGTGATGAAGAGGGTGCGCTCCGTGGCGTCGGCGCAGAGGGTGAACACCTCCTCGAACTGGTCCACCACGATCAGGAGTTCCGCATCGGGCGGCCGGTCCGCCAGGGCCTTGAGCACGGTCAGGTGCAGGGCCCGCGGGTCCGTCGCGAGATCCCGGCGCAGGGCGGTGGCGGAGCCGCCGCTGACGGCGGCCAGCCGTGCGGCGCACTCCTCCAGGGGGTGGGCCCCGGGCGCGAACAGGACGGTGGCCCACTCGGCGTGGGAGCCGTCGTGGACGCGCGGCAGCAGACCGGCGCGCAGCAGCGAGGACTTCCCCGCCCCCGAGGCGCCGAACACGGCGAGGAAGCGCCGGTCGCGGACCCGGCGTACCAGGTCGTCGGTCAGCTGCTCCCGCCCGAAGAACCAGGCGGCGTCCTCCTGCTGGAACGCGGCGAGCCCCACGTAGGGCCCACGCGGCTCCCGGCTCCCGGCGCCGGGAGCCGCCTCGTCGGCCGTTGCCGTGGCGGCGGCCGCGAGCCGGGCGCCGAGCGCGTGCCACCGCGCCTCCCACGAGGCCACGTCCCCGCCGCAGGCCCGCACATAGGCGAGTGTGACCGGCAGACTCGGCAGCCTGCGGCCGCCCGCCGCGTCGGCCAGCGTCGTCGACGAGTAGTGGGCGTCACGCGCCAGCTGGCGGTACGGCGGGCTGCCCGCCTTCTCCCGCAACTGCCGTAGACCCGCCGCGAATGCGGTCAGCTCGCCACCGTCGTCCTCCAGCGGACGCTCTCCCCGTGGCACAGCTCCCACCCCCGGCCCACCGTCGCTCAGAGAGTCATTGTCCAAGCCGGTCCTCCGGAGTCCAGCCACCGGATCCGGACAACCGGAGTGAACTCCCTTACATGTGCCGGGCGAAGAGAGTTGAGGAGAAGGGCGCTGCCGAACGCGTCTCAGGCGCAGGCGGTAGTCGTGGACGCCCGGTGGTCACGGCCGGTGGAGGAGTCGGACCACACCTGGTCGTGTCCCGAGGGCTACGTCCTCGTGGGCCGCGAGCATCTGGGCGGCCCCGGCGGGATGCGAACGGACGGCCGCCGATCGACGCCGTGCCCGAACTCGGGCGGGCACGGCTCGACGAGCCGCTGCGGCATGTGGGCGCCCTCCTCGACGCGCAGGCGCCGCACGGTTCCCGCACCGCCCGCGGCCACCTCCTGGCTCTCGCCGCGAGCAACCGCGTCCCCGACGGGCGGGTGGACGAGGTCCTTTCCCTCGGCATGCGCCAGCGCCTCGGCATCGCCGCCGCTGCTGGGCGATCCCCAGGTGCTGCTGCTCGACGAGCCGTCGAACGGCCTCGACCCCGAGGGCATCATCTGGATCCGTGAGCTGATGCGCCGCCTCGCGCGGGAGAACCGCACCGTGCTGGTCTCCGTCCTGGGCAAGGGCAGGCTGCCGGCGGACACACCCACGAAGGACTTCATCGCGGCCCGCGTCAAGCCGCGGGTCCGCGTCCGCGTCCGCACGACGGAGCCCGCACGGCTGCGCGAGGTTCTGCGGCACCACGGCCACACCCCGGTCGACTCGGACGACGGGCGCATCCTCATCGACGGCGCCGAGATCGACGCCATCGGCCCGCTGATAGCCGTACTCCGCTCCGAGCGGATCAAGATCAGGACCCTGCGCGGCACCGCCTGGTCGCTACCGGCGGTCTTCCTCCTGACCACCGGCTTCGCCGTCGCGGCCAACGGCGACTCCGAGGCGGACAGCGCCGACTGGCGGGACTCGGCGTGACGGCGCTGTGGACGGGCGCGGCGGTGCTCGCGGGACGGGGGTCCCTCAAGCGCAGGACGCGTGGGCCGAGCGGGGCGGTGCGGATGTTGGCCGAAACCGGTCGACAGGGACTGTCACGGTACGCAATCATGTCGTGACGCAAGGCAAGTGCCGTATGTCGTGCGGTGCGCCTCGAGGGGGCCTTCCAGTGGAACCATCCGAAGCACCCATCGCCCTCGACCGCGATGTGTTCATGCGCAGTCTGATCCGTGAACTGGCGCGTGTCCTGGAGGACGTGGTCGGCCTGGAGGAGGCGGCGGGGTACGTCAGCCTCGTCAGCCAGACCATCGGCGGTGACATCAACAGCCAGTACACCAAAGCACTTTCGGTGGACCGTCTCGACCGTGCGCAGGTGGCGCGGACCATGGTCGACCTGAAGACGCGGCTCGGCGGTCAGTTCTTCGTCATCGAGGAGAACGAACAACGCATCGTTCTGGGCAACCGGGTGTGCCCGTTCGGTGAGAAGGTCGTGGGCCGCCCCTCGATGTGCATGATGACGTCGAACATCTTCGGGACCATCGCCGCCGAGAACCTCGGCTATGCCCGCGTGGAGCTGGAGAAGACCATCGCCCGCTGGGACGTGGGCTGTCGCGTCGTCGTCCATCTGCGCCCGCCGTCGGAACCGGAACGCGGAACCGGGCGTGAGTACTACGGCGATCTGCTGTGATCCGCGTCGAGGCGCTGACCCTCTTCCGGAAGATCACCGGTCTGCTCACAGAGCCCGTGCTGCTCGTCGCCGCCGACACCCGGGTGCTGGCCGCGAACCCGGCGGCGGTTCGGCTGCTGCCGGGTGTCGAGGACGGTACGCCGCTGAGCGGCCATGTCTCCGAGTCCGCCGATGATGTCGCCCTGCGCGTCCGGCAGTGGCTGCGCACCAGCCATCCGACGCCGGCGGGCCTCACACTGCACGGCTTCGACGGCACACGGGTGCGCTGCCGCTGCTTCGGCGCCCGCGCCCAGTGGCTGCCCACCCCGACCGTCCATCTGCGTGCGGCCCGCATCGACCCCTGCGACCGCTTCCTCACTATGAAGGAACGCGTCAACGCCCTGGAGCGCGAGCGCACACTCCGCTTCCGTGCCACCGAGGACCGCATCGCGCTCACCACGTCCCTCGCCGAGGCGCACGCCAGGCTCGACGGCCTGCACACGCTCGTCGTGGCGCTGGCCACGGCCACCACACCGGCAGCCGTCGTCCGGTCGGTCGCCGAACACGCGGCGCCCGTCCTCGGCTGTACGACAGCCCACCTGCACCTCACCCCTCCAGCCCCCACACCCGCCCGCCTCCATATCCCTGTCCCCCCGCACGCCACCCTTGTCCTCGCGGCGGACAGCCCGCCCGCTCCGGAGCATGTGGATTCGGTGACGGCACTGATCGGCTCCGCGCTCAGGAACGTGTAGGGGGCCCGGACCCGCAGCCTCTCCAGACGCGGTCCGGGCGCAGGGGCAAGGAGGCGAAGCGGACGCCGGTGGCATCGCGTACGGCGTTGGCCAGCGCCGGGGCCACAGCGTTGAAGGGCAGCTCGCTCATCGGTTTCGGGTCCACCGCGCCGTCCCCGTCCGCGTACTCGACGAAGTGGACGTCTGTGGGCGGCACTTCGCCGAAGTGAGGGATGGTGTAGGCGCGCAGGCCAGGGGTGGTGACATGGCCTGCGGAGTCGGTGGGCAGGTCTTCTCGCAGTGTGGTGCCCACGCCTTGGACGACGGCTCCCTCGACCTGGCCGCGGCACTGCGCGGCGTCCATCACCGTACCGGCGTCCGCCGCGTGCACGCTGTCGAGGACGCGCACCAGTCCGGTCGCGGTGTCGACCTCTACGCGGAACCACTGGGCGCTGAACGCCAGCGACGGGACGATGTCCTCCGCGAGACAGGTGGCGGAGGCGCGGAGCGGGGTGTCGGCCGTCCGGGCGTCGGTGCGGAGTGCGGCGAGGGTGTGGCAGGCGCGGGCGACGGCGCGGCCCGTGAGGGTGAGGCCGGTGGAACCGAAGCCGCCGCTGTGGTGGCCGGTCCGATCTGTGTCGGCCTCGCTGAGACGCACGTGGTCGCAGCTGGTGGAGAGGGCGCGGGCGGCGATGCGGCGCAGCACGGTGCTGGTGCCGCTGCCGAAGTCGGGGACGGCGGTGGCCACGTCGTAGTGGCCGTCCGGGCGCAGGGTGACAGTCGCCTGGGCGATGTGCTGGTCGGCGGGGACGGTGTAGAGGGTGGCCACGGCCAGGCCTTCGCCCACGAGGTGGCGCTGTCCGCCGCGTACGGGGTGCGTGCGCAGGCGCTGGGCACGGGCTCGGCCGATCAGGTCCAGGCAGCGGCCGAGGCCCTCGTCCATGACGGGGCGGTGCCCGCCGGCGCCTGGAAACGGGGCCTGTTGGCCGGGGCGGCGGTAGGCGCGTTCACGGAGGGTGAGGGGGTCGAGGCCAAGGCGGCGGGCGAGGTCGTCGAGGGCGGATTCCAGGGCGAAGGCGAGCTGGCCGCCGCCGTATCCGCGGAAGGCGCCCGCGGGGACGTTGTGGGTGCGCACGCAGTAGCCCTCGACGGTCAGGTTCGGGCAGCGGTAGAGGGCCAGAGTCTCCGTGCAGGCGACGTTGAGGACGGAGGGGCCGTGGTTTCCGTAGGCGCCGGTGTCGGCGACGGCGCGCAGTTTCACAGCGGTGAGGGTGCCGTCGCGGCGTGCGCCGAGGGTGACGCGGACCTGAAAGGGGTGGCGGGTGGTGGTGGCGGTCAGCTCGTCGGTGCGGGTGTTCTCCAGTTGTACGGGCCGCCCGGTGTGCAGGGCGGCGAGCAGGGCGACGTCCTCGGTCTGCAGATCCTGACTCCGGCCGAAGGAACCGCCCAGACGGCCGGCGGTGACGCGCAGGCGGTCCGGGTCGAGTCCGAACACCTGGCACAGCCTGCGGCGGACCAGATGCGGGGCCTGGGTGGCGCAGTGCAGGTGCAGGCGGCCGTCGGCTTCGGCCCACACCCGGCTGGCGTGGCACTCCATGGCGGTGTGCTGGACCCGCTGCGTGCGGAAGGTGCCCTCGTGGACGATGTCCGCCTCGGCCAGGCCCCGCTCGGTGTCTCCGGTGGTGTGGTGGAACTCCCCGGCGATGTTGCCGTCCTCGCACACGCGTACCGCTTGAGGGGCCAGTGCCTGATCGGGGTCGGTCACAGCGGGCAGGACCTGGTAGGTGACGCGGACGAGGTCGCGGGCGCGGGCGGCGGCGCCGGGGCTGTCGGCGACGACGACGGCGACGCGCTGCCCGACGTGCCGTACGACGTCGTCCAGGACGCGCGTGTCGGCGGGGTCGTCGCCGGTGTCTTCGTGCAGGGCCGTGGAGAAGCGACCCTGCGGAGCGTCGTGGTGGGTGAGGACGGCGTGCACGCCCGGCGCGGCGCGAGCGGCGGTGGCATCGACGCCCAGGACACGGGCGTGCCGATGGGGGGACCGCACCAGGGCGATGTGCAGCAGGCCGGCCGGCTCGGGGTGGTCGAGAGTGAAGCGTGCGGTGCCGGTGACGATGCCGTGGGCGACCGTGTCCCCTTGATCCGGGACGCCGGACGACTCGCATCCCTCACCGTTTGCATGCCGCGCCGCCTCAACCGCCTCGCCGATGGGCCGGTACCCGGTGCACCGGCACAGATTGCCCTTCAGGGACTGCGGCAGGTCGGCGAGCTGCTGGGAGGTCAAGGCGCCCGCGGTCATGACGAACCCCGCGGTGCAGAAGCCGCACTGGAAGGCCCGCGACCGGGCGAATGCCTCCTGTACGGGATGCGGTCGCCCGTCGGCGCCCAGGCCCTCCACGGTCGTGACGGTGCGTCCGTCGGCGCGGTGCGCCGGATACAGGCAGCTGTGCACAGCCAGCCCGTCCACGTGAACGGTGCACGCTCCGCAGTCGCCCGTGTCGCAGCCCTTCTTCACCCCCGTCCAGCCGCGCTCCCGCAGGTAGGTGCGCAGGCACTGCCCCGGCCGTGGCGGCTCCTGGCTTTCGCTGTCGTTGATCCGTACCGAGAACGCCATACCGCCTACCGCCCCTCCCCCGGCTCGCACCTGACCTCTTCCGCCAGGAGTTCGACCAGGTGCCGGCGCCAGTCCGCCGGTCCGTGCACATCTTCGAGCAGGAGGTCTGCGGTGAGCGCCTCCCGCAGGGTGTGCCGCAGTGCGTGGGCGGACGGCCTGCGGGCGAAGGAGAGGGGGACAGGCCGTGTCGTGGCGGCGGTGACGGTGACGGCCCACCGCCCGGTCTGCCGTTCGTCGGTGCCGATCACCAGGGCGGCCGACCTGCCCCACGTATGGGTGCTCACCCTGCGCGCCGTGCAGCGTTGGGCCAGTGCGGTGGCGGGCAGCATGATGGAGCGCAGCACCTCGCCGGGCAGCAGCACCGTGCTCCCGGGCCCGGTGACGAACCGCTCGGCGGCCACGGTCCGCGCACATCCGTCGAGGTCCACGATCCGGCACTCCCCGCGCAGCGCCACAGCCAGGGAGATCATGGGGCCGACAGGCAAGGCGGTACAGAGGTTGCCGCCGACCGTGGCGGTGTTCCACACCTTGAAGGACGACGAGAACGCCCGGCAGCAGTCGGCGATGAGTGCCCGGCCCGTCGGCCAGGGCCCGCCCCGCGCCTCGGCGAACGACAGCAGCTCGGCGATGGTGCAGGTGGCCGCCACCTCGACGCCGGTCCCGGTCACGGTGATCGGCCGCCATCCGCACGGCGCCAGATCCCGCAGTCGCCGCACGGTGGGCTGAGGCTCACCGAACAGTGCCGTACCGCCCGCCAGCCACGCGTCCCCCGGCAGCCAGGGCAGCCGACCGCGCCCATCCACCACATGGCGCACCGCTGTCAGATCCATACGCCCTTCCATCCCTCTGAGCATCAACCATCATCATGCTCACTTTCCGGGCGCGGGGCGAAGTCGGCCGCCGGCGATCATGTCCCGCGGGAGCGCGGGTGACACGAACCCGTTGGTCCGCTCCTTCGTACAGACCGTGGCCGTCTCGCTACGGTGTTCACACCAGGACTGAACCGGGAGGCGCAGCATGCAACTCGCAGCGGAGAAGGGCGACATCACCACCATCATCGGGGGCGTCGCCCCCGACTGGGGCCCCTTTGGCGCGCTGGGCACCGAGGCCAAGACCATGGTGCAGGTCGTCATGGCCCTGGCCCTGTTGCTCTGCCTGGCCATCGCCATCTGGGGCGCGGCCAAGCAACGGATCGGTGCCACGGCGCTCCGCGACACGTTCAGCGCGGAACAGGGCAAGGGGCTGATCGTCGCCGGTCTGACGGGCGTCTTCATCATCGGGTCCCTGGGGACGCTCTTCACCATCGTCTACGGAATGGCCATCTGACGGCCACGCAGGGGCGCCGGGCGGCAGAAGGAGCGGTCGCAGTACAGCAGGGGCGGTCGCGGTCCGACGTACGTGGCCTCGACCCGGCCGATCAGGATGCCGTGGTCGCCTCCGTCGACGATCTCGTGGAGCCGGCATGCCACCCGGACCGCCGCGTCGGGCAGCCCCGGCAGTCCCCTCTCGCAGGGTTCCATGTCCCCTGCCGCGAAGCGGTCGGTGCCCCGCGCGGCGAACCGGGCGGCCACCTCGGCCTGGTCCGCGGCCAGCACGTTGACGAGGAAGTGGCGTGCCGAGGCGAAGGCGCCGTACACACTGGCCGTACGGCCGACGCAGACCAGGACGAGGGGCGGTTCCAGGGACAGCGACGAGAAGGAACTCGCCGTGAAGCCCCATGGCCGCCCCGCCCCGTCGACGGTCGTGGTGACCGTGACGGGGGCGGGGACCCGTGCCATGGCGTGGGTGAAGGCCGTGCGGTCCAGGTCGCCGGTCATCGGCCGTCCTCCTGTGCGCGGATGTCCTCCCCGGACCGGCCGGGGCCCGCCTCCAGCAGGAGAGGCGGCCGGAAGTCCACGATGGTCTTCAGATCGGTCGTGGCCCGGTAGTTGGCCAGGATGTCGACGAGTTGGTCGTAGTCGTCGAAGGGGCACACCGTGGACAGGAGCCCCTTGCCGTCCACGATGCCGGTCGCCAGCATGTGGGCTGCGGCGACGATCACGTTGGCCGTGCGGTGCATGGGGAAGCTGCTGACGTCGAACGGGGCCGAGCTGATGTTGAGGCCCTTGGCCAGCATCAGCCAGGTGTCGAACTGCTGCATCTCCTGCGACGCCCCGTACAGGACGTACCGCCCCTGTGGCTTGAGCTTCCGCATCGCCAGCCTGCGCGGGTCCTTCTCGCGGTCCGTCGCCTTGACCGTGGGCAGGGCGTCGAAGACGTAGTCGAAGGAGTTGTCCGGTACGCGGCTCAGCTCCTCGGGGAGATGGGCGCGTTCGGAGAAGTGCGCCTCGGCCTGCGCGTTGCGCCGCTGGTTGGCGTCGACCGACACCACGCTGTGCGGCGCGAACAGGCGCTTGATGACGCTGCCGGCGATGATGCCGATGGGCCCGGTGCCGAGGATGAGCACCCGGTCGCCGACCTTCGGCGGATGGGTCAGCATGGAGCGCAGCGCGCCCGTGGTGGGCTCGATGAACGACGCCTCCAGGTCGCCGAGGGAGTCCGGGACCTTCACGGCGGCCGCGCGGCGGTCGTCGAAGAAGTCCCGGTCGGCCCAGAAGAGGTCCTCTTTGTCCTCACCGGAGAACACGGGCCGCAGGGACCGGTACTCGGCGAACCCGCCGAAGTCGGTCTGGCCCCAGTAGACGATCCGGTCACCGATGGAGATGTCCACGGCGCTGCGGAACTCCGGCCCGATGTCGACGACTTCTCCGAGGTACTCGTGGCCCAGGATGATCGGATACTCCGAGGGATAGAGGTGCCCCTCGAAGAAGGAGATGTCCGTGGAGCAGATGGACACGCACCGTGTCTTCAGCAGCAGGCCGTCGGGCGGCGTCGCGGGGACGGGTACCTCGGCGAGGACGGTCTTGCGGGGGGCGATGAGTTGGAGCGCTTTCATGTTCGGCATGGTGATGCCTCTTCCGTTCAGTGGGATTTCAGTGGTGTCGGTGGGATTTCAGTGGTGCAGAACCGGGCCGTCACCGAGCAGGTACTGGCCCACGGTCTCGAAGTGCGCCGACGACAAGGTGATGTGCTTGACAGCCGTGTGGATGTCGCGGAAGCACCGTTCGAGCCGGCCGCTGGTGTACACGGCGCGTGCGCCGGCGAGGTCGTAGAGGGTGTCCACGGCGGCGGTGGCGTCCTCGGCGACGGTCGCCGCGGTCAACTTGACCAGGGCGCTGAGCGGTTCACCGCCGTCCTGACCATGGGCCGATACGCGTCGGGCCGCGTCGGCGAGCAGCAGAGCCGTGCGGCGCACCCGCATCTGGGCTCGCGCGTAGCCGGCGTGGACAGTCCCGGTGGGAGCGGTGGCGGAGTCCGACAGCAGCTCGCGGAACGTCTCCACCGCGTCCTGTGCGATGCCCAGGACCGTGGAGGCGGACGTGAAGGGCCCGAAGTCGTAGTAGCCGATGGCGTACGCCCGTGAGGCGCGGCTCGGCGGCGGGCGCAGCATCGCCGCTCCGTCGACGGTGAACTCCTCCGGTACGAAGGCGTCGTCGACGTCGAAGTGGTTGCTGCCGGTGCCGCGCAGGCCCAGCGAGTGCCAGGTGTCCTGCGGGCGGACCGCCGACCGGGGCACGAAGAGCATGCGCGGCGCCCCGTCCGGCACCTGTGCGGCGCACACCAGCCAGTCGGCGTGCGCGGAGCCGCTGGCGAACGGCCAGGTGCCGGTCAGCCGGTAGCCGCCCGGCACTTGGCGGGCCCGGCCCGCGGGGCGGACGCTGCCCACGACCAGTCCGCTGTGTTCGGCGAAGACGGTGTGGGCCGCCGCTTCGGAGAGGTAGTCGGACAGTCGGCCGATGGCCCCCTGTACGCCCATCTGCCAGGCCACGGAGGCGTCCAGCCGGGCGAGCCGCCGCAGGACGGCGGAGCCGGTGGTCAGGCTGACGTTTCCGCCGCCGAAGCGGCGGCCGACCCACATGCGGTGCAGGCCGTTGGCCCGCAGTGCGTCGATGACGGGCGTCGGGGTGACGCGGTCCCGTTCGGCCTGCTCCCGGTGCTCGCGCACCACGGGTGCGATCGCGTCGACCCGGTCGAGCCACTGCGTGCCGCCGTCGGGAGCCGGTGCCGTCTGGAGCAGTGTGGGGCGGCGCTGTGGGTGAACTGTGTGGGCGGTCACGGTGATACCTCCTGTGCGTGGTGACGCTGTGACTGTTACGCCGTCGCCAGGGCGATCGGCATGTCACCACCGTGGCGGCCCGGCCGTCCCGGGCGCCTGAGCCGTGCTGCCTCTTCCCGTACGCACCGGAGCCGGGACGGGGCCGGGCGGCGGATGGGGCACGCGGCTCTGCGCGGGAGCGGGACGCGGATCAGCTGTGTGGCCCACGCGGCCGGGCGCGTGGGCGCGCGAGACTGGCCTGCGGGGGACGTCCCATGAGGAGGTCGCCGTGAGAAGAGTGTGCCGACCGCGATCGGCGTACCGAGCGTATCGAGGGTGTAGGTGCTCAGTCCTGGCCGCTGGGCGACGGCGGGGCGTCCGCGCCCAGCCCCGCGTTGCGGGCGCGGACGATGGCCTGTGCCCGGTCGTTGACCTGCAGCTTGGCGAAGATGTTCGCGACGTGGTTGCGGACCGTCTTGTCGGAGATGGTCAGCCGGCGGGCGATCTGACGGTAGTTCAGCCCGCCGGCCAGCAGATCGAGGATCTCCAGCTCCCGCGGAGTCAGTTCCGGGAACGCGGACCTTCCCGGCGCGGCCGCGAGCGAGTCGAAGTACGTACGCAACCGCAGGGCGACCCGGGGGCCGAAGACCGCACCGCCGCGCGCGACGGTGCGCATCGCCGTCAGGATCTCCTCGCGGTCCGCGCCCTTGACCAGATAGCCGTGGGCGCCGGCCCGCATCGCCGCCAGGACGTTGTCGTCGTCGTCCGACATGCTCAGCACCAGCACCTTGACGTCGGGACGGTCGACGAGCAGGCGCCTGGTGACCTCGATGCCGGACCCGTCGGGCAGCCCCAGGTCGAGGACGACCACCTGGGGAGCGGCGCTGACGCTCAGCGCGACGGCCTCGTCGGCGCCGCCCGCCACCCCGACGACCCGGAAACCGTCCTGGGGCAGAAAGACGCCGCGCAGCCCCTCCAGGAACATCGGGTGGTCGTCGACCAGCAGGACGGTGATCGTGTCCGCGTCGGCGCCAAGAGCGCTCTCCTCTGCCACGGCGATTACTATAGGTGATCACATGACTTCAGGCAGCGACTATGTGGTGGTCGGCGCCGTGCGGCGAACGCCTGCGGAGCGGCAGTTGGCCGCCGCGACACTGTGCGCCGCGGGCACCGTCGCCATCACCGCTCTGTGGATCTGCTACCTCCTGGCGCGCCTGGGCGCTCCCGGGGTGGCGCTGAGCGCACCGGGGCTGTCGGTCCTCCCCTACGGGCTGGCGGCCGCCGCCGGAGGCGTCCTGCTGCACGCGCACCGGCCGGGCAGCCCGGCGGGATGGATGCTGCTGGCCTTCGGTGTCTGCGCGATCCTGCCGAGCGCGGCGGCCGCCCCCGTCCTGGTGGAGCAGCCGGGACCCGCGGTGCGCGTCCTGGTCACCGTGGTGGAAATGCTGGGCAATCTGGTCTACGGGACGGTCTGGTACACGCTGACGCTGTGGTTCCCCGACGGCCGGCTGACCAGCCGGTGGTGGCGGCTCTACGTGGCCGCCGTCGCCCTGTGGATGGTGCCGCAGGTGTTCGTCGTCGCGGCGGCCCCCGGACGGTTCGGCCTGCCCAATCCCCTCAGCGGCGGCTGGTGGGGGGAGACGGCGGCCCTGCTGGACGCCTCCCTGGCGACTGCCTGGGAGGTGACCTACTACCTGCTCATCGGCGTGGGCGTCGCCGTGCTGCTGGCACGCCTGCGCTCCGGCGAGCCGCGTCGGCGGCGCCCGATCCTCCTGCTGGCCGCGGGTTACGTCGTGATGGCGGCCGGCCAGTCGGCCTTCCGCTATCTGCATGGCGGCCACTACTGGCCCGCCTTCGGCCTGTACGTCCTCGGCTCGGCCCTGTGGACGGCGTCCTTCGCCCATTTCGTGATGCGCACCGGCTCCTGGCGCATCAGCCGCTCGGCACGGCGGATGCTCGCCGGGCTCATGGTCGGAACGCTGCTCACGGCCGGCTTTGTCGCCGCGACCGCCGTGCTGGTCACCGGACTGGCGTTCGGCGAGACCGTCGACGCCTTGGTCCTGGTGGCCGTGGCCTTCCTGCTCGGCGCCGGACTACGCCGCACCATGGCCTGGGCGACCGGCCTGGTGGACCGCCTCTTCTACGGCGACCGGGCGCACCCCTACCAAGTCCTGCACACCCTCGCCACCCGCATCAGCCGCGCGGTCACTCCCGAGGAGATCCCGGCCACCCTGTGCGCCACCATCGTGGAGAGCCTGCGTCTTCCGGGCGCGGCCCTGGTCGTCCACACGCAAGCGGGTCCGCACCTGCTCGCCCGGGAGGGCCGGCTGGGACCCGAACCCCGCCACTTCGACCTGCTGCACCAGGGCGTCGCCATCGGCCGGATCTCGGTCGGTGTACGGGAAGGGGAGACGACACTCGATGCCCGGGACACCGGCGTCCTCTCGTCACTGGCCAACCAGGCGGCCCCGGCGCTCGCCTCCCTGCGTCTGCAGGAGGAGCTGCGTACCAGCAGGGAGCAGATCCTCACGGCGCGGGAGGAGGAGCGGCGGCATCTGCGGCGCGACATCCACGACGGGCTCGGCCCGACCCTGGCCGGGCTCCGGCTGCGCGTCGAGAACACGACCACGCGGCTGACCGCCGAGGACCCGGTCCGGGCGGCGTTGCACGCCGTCCGCGACGACCTCGGCATGGCGATCAGGGAGGTCAGGCGGATCACCGAACGCCTCGGCCCCGCGCCGCTGGCCGAACTGGGACTCACCGGCGCCCTGGGCCAGCTGGCCTGCGCCTTCGGCGCGAACCGGACCCGGATCGACATGGACCTGACTCCCTCCCCCCTGCCACCTCTCCCGGCGGCCGTCGAGGTCGCGGCCTACCGGATCGCCGCCGAGGCGCTCAACAACGTCGTACGCCATGCCCGGGCCGCACGCGCGCAGTTGCGGGTCCTGGTCGACGACGACCGGCTCACCCTCGTCGTCCAGGACGACGGAATCGGCGTCGATGCCGGCCCGCGTCACCGTGGCATGGGACTGCCCTCCATGATCGAGCGGGCCGCGGAGATCGGCGGCCACTGCACGATCGACCGCATGCGGCGCGGCACCCGGGTGTGCGCCGTTCTGCCCCGGTCCATCGGAGCGACGTACGGTACGGCGCGAACGTGACAGCGCCCGCTGCCGCGCGGGACGCGGCAGCGGGCGACAGCTCGCGGGGCGGTCAGGGTGCCGCCTTGTGGCATGCTCCCGGCTTGCAGCAGCTGGGGCAGGCCCGGCCCTTGCCGCTCGGCTGCGGGGTGCCGGACGCGCGGGCCGCCTGGGGCTTTCCCTGCCTGGCCACGACCGCGGTGGCGACTGCGGCGCATGCGACGGCCGAGGCGATGATCTTGTTCCTCATGGTGGGTCCTCCTGTGGGCGAACGGGGTTTCCCCGGAAGAGCGCGGCGCGCCCTCAGAAGAAACGTTTCATCTCCGTTCGCCCAGGCACATGGGCCCCACATCCCACTCGTGACCCGACTGCGGAAAGTCGCGGCCCGACTCCGCGGGGCTCCAGCGGCGGCCTGCGTGCCGTTCGCCTTCTTTGCCGTACCGACGCAGCGCGGGAGTTCCTCGCCGAGTTTCGGGGGTGGCGGAGTAGCCGAAGGAGGAGGTGGTGCCGCTGAGCCTGGCCGCGGCCCAGGGCGTCGGTGGAGTGCTTCTCCACGCGCGCGGGGTCGCGGCGCCGCGGACCGCGAACGCGCCGTGCGGCGCCTTGCCTTTGCCATGGTCGGCGGCTGCCGCGGCACCGACGACGGTGCGCCACGGCAACCCGTGGTCGGCCACGACCTTCGACAGTTACGCGATGCCGGCGTCGGGGAGGGTCCGCAGCCGGTGCTCGGCGCGGCTGCGGCGGCGCAGCAGTCGACGCCGGATCTCCCCGGCGGGCGCCGGCTCGGCCGGGGCCTCCGGCGCTTCCACCGCGTCGATGCGCATCGCGGGCCGCGGGCAGGTAGTGGCCGTATCCGGCCCGCGCCTTCGGTGTCCGCGACGACGGTCCTGGTCTCGTCCTCGGCGGTCGGGTCGTACAGCGGGCCCGTGTCTCAGAGGCGGGGAACGCGGCAGAAGTAGATCTCCGGATCGACCGGTACAGCGGCGGTTCGTGCTCGTCGGGCCTGCTTCTCAGGGGCCCGTGGGTGCGTTGTTGAGCAGTTCGAACACCCATGACGGCGGGCCGGTGCCGACGGGCCGGTGCCGGGTCCGCCGGATGCGGTGAACGGAGTTCACCCGGCCGGACACGGCTTGTACGCGATGCGCGTACTGCCGCGGCGGAGTCCGGCGGAATCACGGAGCGAGGCCTCATGGGGCATGATCCAGATACGCCAGAAACCCGCCACGGGATGATCTTGGTTGGCTGGGGCCTTGCCCGTCACCCGTACGGCCCAGTGTCGTTGGCGGTGACGTCGGGTTTCGTCCGGGGCGGGGTGGGTTGTGACCTCGATCGAGAGGGCCGCGTATCCGCGGTTCAAGCGGCTGATCACCGCGCATGAGCTGCATCTGTTCTTCGCGCCGAGCCGTGACGAGGTCGAGTGGGCTGCCGCACGTGCCGACTGCGATGAGCACCTCCTGTCCCAGCTGCTCGCGCTGAAGTCGTACCAGCGCATGGGGTGCTTCCCGAAGCTGGAAGAGATCCCGGAGATCGTGGTCGACTTCGTGCGCCGCGCGGTGGACCTGCCGGAGGGCACGGTGCCAAGGCCGCGAACCGTACGGCGGAGCGGCAGCGGGCCGCCGTACGCCGGCGCACGGGCCTGATCTATGACAAGGCGAAGGCCCGGAAGATCGCCGAGGCGGTGATGCGGTGCGAGGCCGTCTCGAAGAACCGTCCGGCGGACCTGGTCAACATCGCGCTGGAGAAGGTGGTCGAGGCCGGTCTTGAGCTGCAGGCCGAGCACCTGGGGTGGGTGGACGAGCTGGGCGAGGCCGGAGTGTGACTGACTGGCGTCGCCTCGGGGAAGATCACGGACTTCGCCGAGGAGGCGGACGCCGCGGACGCGCCGGGGCCGCGGGACTACAACCTGGTGAAGCGGCTCGCGCTGCTGGTGTGCCTGGTGCACAAGGCGCGGATGCGGGCCCGGGACGACCTGACCACGATGTTCACCAAGCGGATCGCGTTGCAGGTCAAGCGGGCCAAGACGGAGCTGGAGAGCATCCGGGAGCAACAGCAGGCCATCGTCGAGGCGCTGATCGGGAACTACCGCACGGTGCTCCAGCACATCGCGACGCCGACGGGCCCGTCCAGGCCGCGCGGGAGAAGGCGGCCGTGCTGACCGCCGAGATCCCTGACGGCAGTCGGGGAACTCGACCAGGATGCCGTGCCTGACGCCGTCACGGCCCGGCTCGGCGACGAGCTCGGGCCCGCTCCGCACACCATGGCGAAGGCCCTGCGCGTGCAGGCCGGCGCCCTGGAGGTGCCCGCGGCGGCGGTGGACGGCTTCGGCGGGTTCGAGGGGCAGTACGAGCAGATCGAGAAGGTCGCCGCCCATCACGGCAACTACTGGGAGGTGCTGCTGTATGGGCACCTGCTCAAGGACCGCTCCAGTGGATCGGCTTCGGCCAGGGCGGCGTCATCACTGACAACGACCCCATCGAGCAAGGGAGATCGACCCAGAGGACTTGGCCCACATCTCGGCGTACCTGACCGAGCACGTCCGCCGCTTCGGCGAGTACTCCACCCACGAACTCGGCATCCACCCCGAGGCGTACGACCGGCACGTGGATGTCGACTTCAGCCTGCTCCGCGACGGAGACCAGGCCGGCGAGGCCTTTGGACGGGCAGCCTAACGGCGCGGCTGGGGACGCCTGCCCCGTTCGCATGATCTGCTCCCGGGTGATCGGGTCAGCGATACAGCGGATTTCGGTAGCAGCCGCCCTGCTTCAGGGCGACGCATCAGCGCGCCGTCCAGCGGCTGCTGCTGGGTGGTCAGGTGTTGTTGACGCCGTTATCCGAGAGGAGGGGCAGCTTGTCGATGATGTGAGACAGCGGCTGGTCCCCCTCGGTTTCGGTTCTGTTCTCGGCACACTGCTGGTTCTGGTCCGAGCTGAGGATGTCCTGCACCCCGATGTTGACCAGCGCGACGATGTTCTGCACGTTCGTGATCGGGATGCCGATGCATTGCTTGTTGAGCTGGGTGTCGAGGAGGGCGAGCGGAGGGCCGTCGTCGCCGGGTGCGGCGGCGCGGAAGCCTGCGAAGGGGTTCTTGGGGAGTTCGGGCTTGGGAAGCTGGGGCGTAAGTTCCAGGAGGGCTCCGAACTTGTCGGCCAGGTCCTTGACGGGGTTGTTGGGGTCTTTGGCGGCCTTGTCGAGGCAGTCGCCGACAGCGTCCCGGGAGGCGGGCACGGGGATCTGGTTGAGGCGGACCAGGGCCAGGCCGGGCACGCCCCGGTTCAGCGCGGTGCTGTCGGGAAGACCGACGCATTTCGCGGTGGTCTGGGAGATCAGCATGAGGGCGGGGCCGTCGGGGTGTGGGGCGGCTGTAGCGGTGGGGGCGGCGGTCAGGAGGCTGGCGGCCGCCAGGCCAAGCGTGGTCAGAACGGTGGAAACGCGCATGATGTCTCCTCTGGTTCCTCCGAGGGGCGGGAGTGTTCGGGGGCGGGTCCCGAAGCGGGCGAAGAAATCGTCCGGCCATACGCCTGTGGACATAGCGGAACCCGTCCACCATGTCGTCACGGATGCACCCGGAATTCGGGGCGACGGTGCTGTGCGCGTTCGGATCGTCGTCGGCTGTCGTGTATGTCGCTCAGCGCTCTGTAGCCGTCAGGGGGATGGGCCTCCATACCTGGAGTCCGTCCTGCAGCCGGCTCGCAGCCCCAGTCTGCGTCATCTCTCCTCCTCGATTTTCACCCCGGCCTGATGCGACGGCATCTCGGGCGGCCTCACGCGTTCGCCAGACAGGCGACCCGAGCCCGGTAGTTGACCGTGAAACCCGCGGAACGATCTGAGTCGGCCCTTCCCGGAAACGGTGTTCTGGGAATGGTTTGTGACAGCATCCCGGGCCATGACGGACCCTCAGACCGCCCTCACGTCCGAAGCCGATGATGTCGAGCGCCATCCCTGCGCCCGTCGACCCAGACACCCCGAGCGCCGACATCCGCATCGGGTACGCGAGATGCTCCAGCCTCACCCAGGAACTCCAGTCGCAGCTCGATGCGCTCGCAGGACACGGCATCCCCCGAGACAGAATCTTCGCCGAGAAGATCAGCACCCGAGTGCGGGTCCGCCCGCAGTTCGAGGCCGCGCTCGCCGCCGCGAGGGAGATCAAGGCCCATGCCCCGCACTGCCGGCTGATCCTCACGGTGAACGAGATGAAGAGGCTGGGGCGCGATGCCGCGGAACTGACAGCCCGCCGACGACATTCCCCGTCCCCGCCACTCCCGCATCCGGCGCCCGGACGATCCGCTCACGCCGGAAGGAGCCGACCTCCGCCAGCGTCTCCAGGACCAGGCCCTCCAGCCCTCGGAGACCGAGTAGCCAGCAAGATCATCCCGTGGCGGGTTTCTGGTGTATCGGGTAACCGACGCCTATCGCATCCGATGCGAACTGGCGGCATCTTGCGCCGTGTTGGTCAGGTGGGCTTTGAAGCTGCTGATCAGCAGGTAGACGGTCC